>CAVJIV010000018.1:0-48719 GCA_963649715.1 bacterium
CATATAAAAATGTGTCAATAACTCTGTTTCCTGTCGGTGTCATATTGTCCTCCTTGTTGTGTTGTAACCTCCCGAATTTATTATACCTGCAAAGCTTCGCCGACAGAGTTCCCCTCGACCTCTGTCGGCGTTTTCGTGCCTTCTTCGACCGTTTCATCGAAAAAATCAAGTAAATGCGTACAATTGAGATGTAAAAATTGTGCAGCGTGAAAAAACATCAAAGGTAATTCGGCAGTTAACGAACAAATTGTTAAATTCTACAGCCATATACTCCTTTTTTACGGATAAGGACATCCGCACCCCGTTATTTCAGATACGGGCAAACTGTATTTTTGATATAAAAACAGCGTCACCTTTACGGCACGCTGAAATTATAGGCATGAAAAAAGCACCTTGATTTCTCAGGGTGCTTACGGGTATTCAATTTGAATTAAATCACATTATGAGCTCTGTTTCTTTATTCAAAAAAGAATCGTTGCTGTTTATAACAATGCAATTTTTCATATCATACGAGGGGACAATTTCATAAATTTTGCCCTCGACTTTTATACTCTTATATGGAGATATCGGCAATTCTTTAAACTGCAAAATGGTATAATTTTTTATTTTCATTTCACTACACGGTTTATAAATCATTGTTATCCCTACTTAATTGAGCTTTTCTTCTCTCCCACTCATTGAGCCTCGCCGCATCATTTGTACAGATCGCAGAGGATCGGCATAATGCCGTTATCGAGAATATCGACCAATGCATACCTTCCGACAGAGATCGAGCCGGGATTTACATACCAAATTCCGTCCTCATATGTTGTGTCAGGGACATGCGTATGGCCGTATAATGCAATAGAAGCGGAACAGGTATGCGCCTTTTGTTTCAGTCCGGCAAGCGAATATTTCACGCTTTCATAGTGTCCGTGGGTTGCGTAAACAATTTTGCCGCAAAATTTTTCAAGCAAAAAGGTCGGCAGCGAGGAATTGTAATCGCAGTTGCCGCAAACGGAATGAAGCTTAATTTCAGGGTGAAGCTGCTTAAGAAAATCAATATCTCTTTCACCGTCACCGAGAAAAACGACGGCGTCGGCCTCGGAATGAAGCTCAACGGCCTTGAGAAGCAGATTTTTTCTGCCGTGTGAATCCGACAAAACAAGCAAACGCATACATACAGCACCTTTCAAATATAATTTAACGGAGTGTGAGAATAAATGTCAAACAACAATTTTTCGGGGTTCTTCTCTGCGCCCGTCAACAAGACAGATGCCGAGAAAAAAGCAGAGAAACTGATAAACGGGCTAAAGGCGGAGGAAAAAGACGAGCTTAATGAGATTCTCTCCGACAGAGACAAAATAAATGCGGTTCTTTCCTCCCCTGCCGCTCAAAAAATAATGCAGAAGCTAAACGGCAAAAAAGATGGACATCAATGAAATTCTTTCGTCTCTCACTCCCGACGACATAGAGGGGCTCAAGGCAACCGCAGAAGCGGTTTTCGGCAAAGCCGAAGACTGCGCGGAAAAGCAGTCGCCTGCCGGAACGGATATATTTTCCTCAATAGACCCGAGAATGATTGGCAAGCTGACAAAAATCATGGGCGCAATGAACAGAGAATCCGGTCGCAGATGCAAGCTTATTGAAGCGTTGAAGCCGAATCTTTCTCCCGAGAGACAGAAAAAAGCCGACCAGGCAATACAGATACTTAAGCTGCTGGAAATTTTACCGTTAATAAATAATCTAACGGATCGGAATGATTAGCTATGCCTCAACAGGATTTTAATGCCGCCGAGCGTCAGGCAATAATGAGAGCGAAGGAGATGTACCGACGGGCAACGGCGTCCCCAAACGGCGGAGAGCCTTTTTTTCAAAAGCAGGTCGCATCGCCGCAATTCAACCGCTGTCCGCCGCCCCCGAAGCCCGAACTCAAGCGAAAAAAAGAGGGAAATTCACCCGGAGCGTTTTTTGACGGAGACATGAAAATAATAATCGCAATGATGCTCCTGCTCTCCGGAGACGGAGGCGACACACTGCTGCTTCTTGCGCTGATGTATATAATGCTTTGACCTTGACGACGATACGAAGCGATTATCGTAACATATTCAAAACGGCGGAAATCATCGATTGATTCCCGCCATTTGCCGTTTTTATCAGTCAAGCTGTACCTTGTATGTCCAGCCCATGTCGTCCTCAACATGACCGGTCTGCATACCGTAGAGCGTATCGTAAAGCTTCTGAGCGATCGGTCCTACATTGCCGTCAGCAACCTTGTAATCCTCGCCCATGTAGTAAAGCGTACCGATCGGAGAGATAACAGCAGCAGTACCGCTTGCGAATACCTCCTTGAGAGTGCCTGCCTTTGAGGCGGCGCAAACATCATCGATCGAAAGACGCCTTTCGGATACCTTTACTCCCCATTTTTTGAGAAGCTCAATAACGGATTTCCTTGTGATACCGGGAAGAATCGTACCCATAAGCGGAGCGGTGATAACCTCATCGCCGATTACGAAGAATGCGTTTGATGTGCCGATTTCCTCAACATATTTATGCTCTGCGGCGTCAAGCCAAAGAACATCCTTGCAGTCATGCTCCATAGCCTTTGCCGAAGCCTTCATGCCGCCGGCATAGTTACCGCCGCACTTTGCAAAGCCTGTGCCGCCGACAGCCGCACGGATAAATTCGTCCTCAACATAAATCCTTGTTGTATGAAGTCCGCCGTCGTTTGCGGCATAGTAAGAGCCGACAGGGCAAAGAATAATGATAAAGCGATAATGCTTTGCCGGAAGAACGCTGAACGAAACCTCGTCGCCGAAGATGAACGGTCTGATATAAAGAGCCGTTGCAGGCTCGGTGGGAATCCAATCCTTATCAACGGTAATAAGTTGGTTAATGGCATCAAAGAAAATGTCCTTTTCCATATGAGGAATGCACATACGGTCATTGGTTCTGTTCATACGCTCAAAGTTCTCTTCTGGTCTGAAAAGCTGAACATCGCCTGACGGAGTTTTATATGCCTTCATGCCCTCAAACATCATCTGGGCATAGTGGAGCACACATGAAGCGGGTTCAATGGAGATCGGCTCATGCGGAACAATTCTTCCGTCATGCCAGCCCTGACCCTCATCATAGTCGATCATAAACATATGATCCGTGAAATATTTACCGAAGCCGAGCTTCTTCTGATCCGGCTTCTCCTTCGGATGGGTTGTTCTTGTTACTGGAAATGTATACATTTCTGTCGCTCCTTTCAAAGCATTATTATAATTCGTAGAGATCGGGTTTTCTGTCATTGAAAACATTGATCGAATTTCTTATATCCTTGATTATTGCGAAATCGCAGTCGGCTGTTATGACCTCCTGCTCCTCGCCTGCCGCTGCGAGCACCTCGCCCCACGGATCGATTATCTGCGAATGACCGCCGAAAACGGCATCGGGCGTTTTGCCGCAGGAATTACAGCAGACAACAAACATCTGATTTTCAATCGCCCTCGCCCTTGTGAGCGTGACAATGTGAGCGGTTCTGACAAGAGGCCACTGCGACACCATAAAGAGCATATCAATGCCCTTGAGCGCAAGGCTTCGGACAAGCTCGCAGAAGCGGATATCGTAGCAGATAACAATTCCGCACTTGTGTCCGTCAAGCTCGAAGGTCACAAGATTTTCGCCGAAGCTGAAATATTTGTGCTCATCCATCGGTGTAAAAAGATGCGTCTTGTCATATTCGGCAACGACATCACCCTCACGGTTGAAAACGAACGCCGTGTTGTAGATTCCGCCGTTCTTCCGGTTGGCGATGCTGCCGGCAACAATGTTGACATCAAGCTCTTTTGACAGTGCCGAGAAAGTCTTTTTAAGTCTCTCGCCGTCCTTATCGCAATAGCTCAAAAGATTTTCCTTGGGATAATATCCGGTCGTCCATGTTTCGGGAAGAACGACAACATCGGATTTTTCTTTAGCTACCGTTTCGCTTATCAATCTGAGAGCCTCGGCGTAGTTATATTCAATGTCGCCGAGTCTCATATCAAGCTGAATACAGGAAACCTTCATTGTATTATTCATAGTCATAACCTGCCTTGACAGCGCCCTTGTTCACATCAAGGAGATCAAGGTGACGGGCGGAAACGACCTTTTTGAGTGCGTCATCGGTATAATCGATCGAGAACTGCGGCACTTCTTTAAGAATCTTGCCCGTAATTATCATATTTGCAAGAGTCGGCGTTCCGTTGTCATTCGCCATCTTGGTTGCAGGTATATAATATACATCAACATCTGTTCTGTCAACCTTTTTGTCGATCATTGTGGAATCGATGAAAATCTTTCCGCCGCTGACCACATCGTTTTCGTATTTTTCAAGTGACGGAAGATTCATTGCAACAAGCACATCCGGCTTGTCAACTATCGGAGAACCGATCGGCTCATCGCTGATAATTACGGAGCAGTTGGCAGTGCCGCCTCTCATTTCCGGTCCGTAGGACGGAAGCCAGCTGACCTGTTTACCCTCGATAAGTCCCTTATATGCAAGGAATTTGCCCGCGAACAAGATACCCTGTCCGCCAAAGCCTGCGAATAACATTCTGCAAGTGCTGCTCATTTTTCTTCCTCCTTTGCATAGATATCCTTATAAACGCCGAGAGGATAGTAAGGAATCATATTCTCTTCTGCCCAGTCAAGAGCTTTCTGCGGAGTCATTCCCCAGTTTGTCGGACAGGTTGAAATGACTTCAACGAGTGAGAAGCCCTTGCCCTCAAGCTGATTTTTGAAGGCTTTTTTGATAGCCTTTTTGGCGTTCTTGACATTTTTAACATTGTTAACCGCTACTCTCTCAAGATATGCTGCGCCGTCAACATTTGAAAGCAGCTCGCATACCTTAACCGGATAACCAACGGTGTTGACATCTCTGCCGTACGGTGAGGTCTGAGTGACCTGACCGGGGAGTGTAGTCGGAGCCATCTGACCGCCTGTCATACCGTAAATAGCGTTATTGACGAAGATAACGGTTATATTCTCCCGTCTTGCGGCGGCATGAACCGTTTCGGCAGTACCGATAGCGGCAAGGTCACCGTCGCCCTGATATGTGAATACGACCTTTGCCGGGTCGCTTCTCTTAACGCCAGTTGCAACGGCGGGAGCACGACCGTGAGCCGCCTGAACGAAGTCACATGTGAAATAGTTATATGCCATAACGGAGCAGCCGACCGAGGCAACGCCGATCGTATCGCCCTCGATTCCAAGCTCATCAATTACCTCTGCTACCAAGCGGTGAATAATACCGTGAGTACAGCCCGGACAATAGTGAAGCGTTGCGTCCGTCAATGATTTCGGTTTTTCAAATACAACTGACATTATTCTGCACCTCCGTTTGACATGATAGCCGAAAGAACATCCTCCGGCGTCGGAATCATTCCGCCGACGCGGTTGCAAAGCTCAACAGGTCTTTTGCAGTCGATCGCAAGTCTTACATCGTCGATCATCTGACCCATGTTCATTTCAACCGTTATAAATCTCTTGCACTTCTCGGCGGCAGCCTTGATCGGCTTCGTCGGGAACGGCCAGAGCGTGATCGGTCTTATCATGCCGACCTTGAGTCCCCTCTTGCGAGCCTCGTTGACCGCATTCTTTGCCACACGGGCGGTGATACCGAACGCAACGACGCAAACCTCGGCGTCCTCCATGAGATATTCCTCATACATTGTTTCGTTTTCTTCAATCGTTTTGTACTTCTGATATCTCTCAAAATTCTTTATTTCAAGCTCCTCGGGCTTGAGGTAAAGCGAATTTACTATGTTATGCTCTCGCTCGCATTTTGTGCCTGTGAGTGCCCACGGCTTTTCAACCGGAGCTACCTCGGCAACATCGAGGGAAACAGGCTCCATCATCTGACCCATTGTGCCGTCGGCAAGGATCATTGCTACCATTCGGTATTTATCCGCAAGCTCAAAGCCCTTGACGGTGAGGCTTGCCATCTCCTGAACGGAAGCCGGAGCCAGCACTATATTGTGGTAATCGCCGTGTCCGCCGCCCTTTGTGGACTGCCAATAGTCGGACTGTGAGGGCTGAATTCCGCCGAGTCCGGGACCGCCACGCTGAACATTGACCACAAGTGCGGGAAGGTCGCAGCCTGCGAGATAGGAAATACCCTCGCTCTTGAGCGAAACTCCCGGGCTGGAGGAAGAGGTCATAACTCTCTTGCCTGTTGACGAAACGCCGATAACCATATTGATTGCGGCGATCTCGCTCTCCGCCTGGAGGAATGTTCCGCCGATTTTCGGCATACGCTTTGACATATAAGCCGCAACCTCTGTCTGCGGAGTTATGGGATAACCGAAGTAATGGCGGCAGCCGGCTCTGATAGCGGCCTCAGCAATTGCTTCGTTGCCTTTCATAAGAACTTTATCTGACATTTTCTTCACCTCTCTACCGTAATAACACAATCGGGACACATTGTTGCGCAAAAGGCGCATCCGATACACTTTTCCTGATCCGTCACAACTGCGGGATGATGTCCCTTGTTGTTCAAAGTCGTCTCTGACAAATGAACTATTCCCTTGGGACAAGCGTTCACGCAAAGTCCGCAGCCCTTGCAAAGGTCTGTTTTGAATGTTACTTTAGCCATTTGACATTCCTCCTAATTTATTTTAGCCTGTAGGGTAAGCGGAAGCATATTGCTCACTCGCCCGTACAGCTCTTTATAAAGCGTCTTTTTTACGGTCGTCATCGCAACGGGAAGATCCGTAAGCTTTGAAACCTCATCGGCATATTTAAGTGAATCGAGAACATCCTGAGCGGTTGTCTCCTCCCCGAGGTTTGAGTTGTTTATTATAGCCGTAAATTTCATTGAAGCGGCTTTTTCAATTTCATTCATGACCTCAAGGGTGCTGTAAGCATCTCTTGTCAGCGGTCTGTACATATTTATTACAAGAAACATATCATAGTCGTTTTCCCGAACTATGCTTTCGGAATAACGACCGAGAGCGTATGTGCCTCTGTCGTCGCCGCCGATATCCATTACGGCGTATTCCGTGCGGTCGTCAATGACGGAATATATATCCTGCGGCAGCGAAGGAAGATCTACATTCGAGCTTGCAAAATCCGAGCAAATAAGCCTTATTCCGGCTTCCTTTAGCTCCTTTTCGCTGTCCTTGGTTCTGAAATACGGGTTAACGATATCCAAATCCGCAACAGCCACCTCAAGTCCCTGCTGTCTGAGCTTAAGAGCGTAATTGACCGCTATATTCGTTTTTCCGCTGCCGTAATGACCGGCAAAAAGCGTTATGCGCTTCATAGATTCACCTCGGAAGATAGATTTTAGACTTTAGATTGTAGATATTAGATATTTCAGTATATCCGATTCAAATTGTTCAGGGCGCACCGAGTTCAAGGCGACAGGCTGACGCAATACTATGTGTATTGCTAAGACTGTCAACGCCGAAATCGAAGTGCCTAAATCCTTACCAAATTGTTCAGGGTGCGTCGAGTTCAAGGCGACAGGCTGACGCAATACTATGTGTATTGCTAAGACTGTCAACGCCGAAATCGGCGTGCCATGGGCAATTTTACAGTTGATTTCGGATGATCTTGCCACTTATAGTCTTCGGCAATTCATCTTTGAATACAACGATTCTCGGGTACTTGTAAGGAGCGGTATGCTTCTTGACATAGTTCTGAATTTCCTTCTTAAGCTCCTCGGTCGGCTGTGTGCCCTTGGTAAGAACGATGGAGGCCTTAACAACCTGACCTCTTACCTCGTCGGGAGCGGCGGAAACTCCGCACTCAAGAACATATGGAAGCTCCATGATAACATTTTCGATCTCGAACGGTCCGATACGATATCCGGACGATTTGATTACATCGTCGATACGACCGACATACCAGAAATAGCCGTCCTCATCTCGCCATGCGATATCGCCTGTGTGATAAACGCCGTCGTGCCAAACCTCATCGGTTCGCTCCTGATTCCTAAAGTAACCGAGGAATATTCCGCACGGTACCTTTTCGGAGGTGTTGACGCAGATCTCGCCGGTTTCGCCGATATCAGCCTCCGTTCCGTCGGGACGAAGAATCTTGATGTCATAAAGCGGCGTCGGCTTGCCCATTGAGCCCGGCTTGGGAGTCATACCGGTGAGCGTTGCGATTCCGAGAGTCATCTCGGTCTGACCGAAGCCCTCCATAAGCTCAAGTCCCGTAGCATTGTAGAACTGACGGAATACCTCGGGGTTGAGAGCCTCGCCGGCTGTTGTTGCATGACGGATAGAGGAAAGATCATACTTTGCGAGATCCTCTTTTATCATCATTCTGTACATCGTCGGAGGTGCGCAGAATGTTGTGATATTATATTGCTTGAACATCGGAAGTATATCCGACGCATCAAAGCGATCAAAGTTATATACAAATACGGCACCCTCGCAGAGCCACTGTCCGTAGAGCTTGCCCCAAAGAGCCTTGCCCCAGCCGGTGTCGGAAATTGTAAGGTGAAGTCCGTCCTTGCTTACGCAGTGCCAATATTTAGCTGTGATATAGTGACCGAGCGGATATTTGTAGGAATGGGTTGCGATTTTCGGATAGCCCGTTGTGCCGGAGGTGAAGAACATGAGCATCGGATCGTTTCCGCACGGTGCGTCCTCCTCTCTTCTGTATCTTCTTGAGAACAGGCTGTATTCACTGTCAAAATTGTGCCAGCCTTCACGCTCGCCGCCGACAATGATCTTGTTGACGAGAGTGTGCGTCTTTGCGTCGGCGATGTCAACCTGATGAGCTGTGTCGCCGTCGGCTGTGCAAAGGATGGTCGTTACGCCTGCCGCCTCAAATCTGTACTCAAAATCGTGGTCTACAAGAAGATTCGTTGCCGGAATTGCGATTGCGCCGATTTTGTGAAGCGCAAGGATCGCAAACCAGAACTGGTAATGACGCTTGAGGACGAGCATTACTCTGTCGCCCTTCTTTATGCCGAGCGACTTGAAGTAGTTAGCCGCCTGCGCCGAATGCTCCTTGATGTCCTTGAATGTGAAGACGCGTTCCGTCTTGTCACGATCAACATGAACGAGTGCACGCTTATCGGGGGATTTTTTGGCGATTTTATCAACGATATCAAAGGCAAAGTTGAATTCATCCTCGTGGTTAAAATCAATGGAAACAAGATTTCCGCTTCCGTCCTCGGTTGCGTCGATAAACTTCTCGCAAACATAGCTGCCCTTGGCCTTTACGCCCTTGACGGCTCTTTCATGAACGATATTTGTCACCGTATCGTCACTCGCCATGACCATCGCAAGGAAAAGGCAATCCCTACCGTCAATGGCGACCATTCCGTGAGGCGTTGAGGAGTTATAATAGATGCTGTCGCCCTCATTAAGAATCTCCTCATGATTGCCGACTCTTACTCTCAGCGAACCGCTGATAACTATATCGAACTCCTGTCCTCCGTGTGTTACGGTGCTTATCGGTTTATTTTCAAGCTCCGCATCATACTCGTATCTTACCCAGTACGGTTCGGAAAGCTTTTTTCTGAAATTCGGCGCAAGGTTTTTGATCTCGATTCCGTTCTCGCTGGCGGTGATCTGTCCCTTGCCCAGTCTTGTAACGGTATAGGATGAAAGCACGGCGCTGTGACCTTCAAGAAGATCCGTAATGCCGATGTCAAAAGCAAGCGCACACTTGTGGATAAATGTGAACGGAAGGTCAACCGTTCCGCTCTCATAGAGCCTGTAAGTCTCAACAGAAACCTCGGCTTTCTCCGCCATTTCCTCAACGGTAAAGCCGCATATGTCTCTCATTTCCTGAATACGCTCTGCAACCTCATAAAGCTTGTTTGTTTCATTTTGATTTGACATAATTTTTACCTCCGTAACATACCGGGAACCGATTCCGGATAAAATAAAAAATCCGTCCCAAAGTCGTTAAAACTTTGAGACGGATTTGAATATCCGCGGTACCACTCAAATTGCGATCTGCTATTGCTTCTCGCCACTCTGCAGGATCTGACAATCCCTCAACACTCACGTAGTTGTCACGGGAGAAACTACTGTAGTTTTCATCTCTCCGGCTCGGAAGTGATGGGTTTTACATTTACCTCGCTATCGGCTCGCACCAAACGCCGACTCTCTGAAAGGACATAAACGCAACCGTCTTCGTCACAGCCTTTGTTTCAACAGGTCATTTGCACCTGTTGCGGTACATTATAAGATACTTTTCACAAATTTTCAAGCGATAATTTGTAATATAGCCATTACATTCTGTAATATCACGCCGTTACAACGGAATTTGCCTTTTGCAGTCCGTATTTTTTGATTGCGTCCTCACGCATCTTGTATTTAAGAATCTTACCGGCAACATTCATCGGGAACTCGGTAACAAAGTCAATATACTTCGGCACTTTATGCTTCGCCATATGAGAAAGTACATAGTCCTTCATCTCCTGCTCGGTCATGGTTTCGCCCTCCTTGAGGATAATGCAAGCCATTATCTCCTCGCCGAGTCCCTCGTCGGGAACGCCGATTACCTGAACATCCTTGACCTTCGGGTGGGTGTAAATAAACTCCTCAATCTCCTTGGGGTAGATATTTTCGCCGCCTCGGATAATCATATCCTTCAGTCTTCCGGTGATTCTGTAATTGCCCTCCGGAGTGCGACATGCAAGGTCGCCGGTATGAAGCCAGCCGTCCTTGTCGATTGCGCTTGCCGTCGCCTTCGGCATTTTATAATAGCCCTTCATGATGTTGTAGCCGCGGGCAACGAACTCGCCCGTCACATTGTCCGGGCACTCAAGACCCGTATCGGGATCGACAATTTTACATTCAATCTTGGGCAGCGGATGTCCGACCGTCGCAACACGATCCTCCAGCGGGTCGTCGGTGCTGCTCATTGTGCAACCGGGTGAGGATTCCGTTTGACCGTAAACGATTGTAATTTCGGTCATATGCATTTTTTCGACGACCTCACGCATTTTTGAGATCGGGCACGGCGAGCCCGCCATAATACCGGTTCTCATGTATGAAAAATCCGTCTTTTCAAAGTCGGGGTGCTGGAGCATTGCAATAAACATAGTCGGAACTCCGTGAAAAGCCGTTATGCGCTCGGAATTGATACACGCAAGCGACGATTTCGGCGAGAAATACGGCAACGGGAGAGCCGTTCCGCCATGGGTCATGATGGCTGTCATTGCAAGAACCATGCCGAAGCAATGGAACATCGGAACATGGATCATCATTCTGTCCGCCGTTGAAAGATCCATTCTGTCGCCGATACACTTGCCGTTGTTTACGACATTGTAGTGCGTAAGCATAACGCCCTTCGGGAAGCCCGTTGTGCCCGAGGTATACTGCATATTGCAGACATCGTCCTTCCTGACGAGGGACGCCATTCTGTAGACCTCCTCAACAGGAACCTCGCTCGACTTTTCAACCGCCTGCTCCCAAGTCATGCAGCCCTGCTGCTCGTAACCGACCGTAACAATGTTTCTCAAAAACGGCAATCTCTTTGCATGGAGCTTTTCTCCGCTCTTGGTGTTCTCCAACTCCGGGCAAAGCTCTGCCATTATCTCATCATAATGCGAATCTCTGTAGCCCTTTATCATGATAAGCGTATGAGTATCCGACTGTCTGAGCAGATACTCGGCCTCGTGAATTTTGTAGGCTGTGTTCATTGTAACAAGAACAGCGCCGATTTTGGTGGTCGCCCAAAATGAAATGTACCACTGCGGAACATTTGTTGCCCAAACGGCAACATGAGAGCCTGCTCTTACGCCCATTGCAATAAGTGCTCTTGCAAAGGTGTCTACATCGTCACGGAACTGGGCATATGTTCTCGTGTAGTCGAGCGTTGTGTATTTAAACGCAAGCTGATCGGGGAACTCCTCAGCCATTCTGTCAAGAACCTGCGGAAATGTCTCCTCGATAAGCTCCTCCTTTTTCCAGACAAATTTGCCCGTACGGGTTTTATTGTAGTAGTATTTCTTCTTGCTTGTCTCGTCCGCAACAGTTTCCATAAAGCTCTCGTAATGGGTCAAAATGATCTCCAGATCGTCAATCGACTCGAACCATTCGGGATTCCATTCAACGCAAACAAATCCGTTGTAATTGATCGAACCGAGAGCATTCATCATATCCTTGATCGGCATTGCGCCTTCGCCGATGAGGGTGTGCTCGCCTGCCCTCTCTGCGTCGGTCAGGTGAACGAGCTTGACATATGCGCCGAGGTTGGTAATGGTCTTTTCCGAATCCTCGTTTCCGACAAAGTAGGTTTCGTACATGTTCCAATCTGCGCCGATGAAGTCGCTTGCAAAGTAGTTCATCAAATCGCAAAGCCTTGTCGTGTCGGCAAAAATGCCCGTAGTTTCGACAAGAACGATTACATTGTGCTTTTCGCCCTCCGCTATTGCCCTGCCGATGAATTCGATTGCCTTGTCGTAAGCGTCCTCGCCGCCCTCAACATAAAGCTTTACATAGGGAACATTGATGTTGCTTGCAACGGCGATCGCCGAATTCATTTTTTCTGTATTTTCGTCCGAATTATCTGCTGCGTTGCAGTTTGAATTTATACAAACTATGCTCTTTTTTGAATTGATGAGCTTTCTTTTGGTGGCCGAAGCCATGTCGGGATTGAACGGCGAGGTTCTGCCCGAAAACATTGCGTCACGGAAATCGTGAATCTCGATTCCGCCGTATTTCAGCTCGTCCGCCATGTTGAGAAAATCGTCAAAGCTCTTTTTATTATGAAATCTTGTAGAAAAAGCTAATTTCACAATTAACCCTCCTCGTATGCTATCTTGTTCAATGCACTGACATATGCACGGATGCTTGCGCCGATGATATCTGTTGAAATTCCTGTTCCGGAATAGAGCTTTCCGGTCGAGCTTCTGAGCTTAACGAGCGCATGACCCATAGCCTCACGACCCTCGGTAACGGCTTGGATCTGGAAATCGTCCAGCTCGTAATGATGTCCGATAATTTGCTCGATCGCAAGAAAGGCAGCATCGATCGGACCGTCGCCGACGCTCACGCCGCTGACCGCCGTACCGTCCTTGATAAGCTTGATGTTAGCTGTTGCCGTAATAATGTTGCCGCTGTTGATAACATAGCTTTCGATCGAATAGCTCGACGGAACCTGCAATGCGGAGGAAGCTATAATTGCTTCAAGCTCCTTTGTGCCGACGAAATCCTTCTTGACGGCAACACGCTTGAAGGCCTCGTAAACATTCGAGTTATCCTCGGGCGAAAGGTCGTAGCCAATCTTTTTAACCGCCTTTATAACGGTAGCTATTGTGTCGTTCTTATCAAGAGTGAGATTCTCGCCGTCCTCGTTTACACCTGTTTCAAAGGGCGTGTTCTCGCTCTTGGAGGTGTTAAGCATTCTCTTAATCTGACCCGTTACACGCTGAAGCTCGGTCGTTCTTATCTTGCTTAAGACCTTGATTGAATCACCCCTGAGAGTGAATATCTTTATGATTTTTTCAACCGTCGGGAAATTGAAATTATCTGCCGTAACCTTGATTTGCGACGCTCCCGCTTCAATTGCGGCGAATGCGGAGGCAGAAGCCATATTCATTGAGTCAACGACCTCAACGCCGAGTGTAACATCCTTAGCGGACGGAACATTTTCAAAAATATCCGAAACAAATCCGCCGAACTCGGACGGGAACATTGTACCCTCGGAATCGCTAACCGTAATTCTCGTTGCGCCTGCCTTTATTGCGTCGCCGATTGCCTGATACAAAAACGGTCTTTCGGCTCTTACAGCGTCCTCTGCCGAGAATTCAACATTATCGGTGTACTTCCTGCACTCGGTGATAAGCTCCGTTACCATAGTCATCACTACCGGAGGCTTCTTGCCGCACTTGAACTCCATCTGAACCGCAGACATCGGGAGAGAAACCTTGAGAGAAAACCTCCTCGCACCCTTTGCGCAGTTATAAGCCGTTTCAACACCTGCCGCATCGTAGCCGACATCAACGGCGATTTCCGAATGCTTCATAAGCGAAGCTATCGTTTTTATAAGAAGAACATCGGTTGAGTTGTTCTTTATTTTCGGCATCTCGATGATATCACAGTGCAGCTTATCCATCTGCTTTGCAATCTCGATCTTCTCCTTAAAGCTTAAGGAATGGCTGGCTGACGACTCGCTTTCTCTGAGCGTCACATCGGATAAAATTACTTTTCTCATAACGATTCTCCTTTTTGTTGTGGCGTATGCCGCATAATTGAGGTGTATACCGTAATTTATACGGCGTTACAAAATAAACAAAGTCCCGGAAGTATTAAAACTTCCGGGACGATAAAACATGTTTACCGCGGTACCACCCGCATTGCCTAAAAGGCCTCTTCGGATTCCGACAAATCCTAAGCTGTGATAACGGTGCTTGCCGTAGCTCCTTATACAGTAAAAACGGTTGGGGAGCTCTGCTCGGATACGAGACAGCAATTAAATTTCCATATCGGCTCACACCCACCGCCGACTCTCTGAAATCAGAAATAAAACGCTTAATATCTTCAACGCATTTCAAATATTGCAGTTATTATAGTAAACTTTTTTTAATTTGTAAACAGACAGAATGTAATATATGTATTACAATGTGTAATTACTTCAAAAGCTCGGCATTGAGCGTCTTTCCGTAAGCTGTTGCGGCATTGATAAGTCCCTCGTCGGGAATAGTCTGCATAATAGGCTTGCCGGTGCTGAGAATCCTGCAATAAATTTCAGCCGACTTCTCAATCGTGTGCATAAGTCCGAAGGCTGCGTCAAATGTGTTGCCCGATACGAAGAGTCCGTGATGTGCCCAAACGATGGCGTCATATTTCTTCTGAAGCTCGCAGGTCTTGTGAGCTATCTCCGCTCCGCCGGGAATCATCCATTCAACAACGCCGACACCGTTCGGGAAAATAATCGGACACTCGGTCATGCTCTCCCAGAGAACCCTTGAGAAAGCCTCGGAGGTAAGTGGAAGAACAAAGGTAAGAGCGATAATATTAACGGGATGAGCATGATAGATAACTCTGCAAGCACCGTCCGTTGCTGCGACACGAACACTGTGATTCATGAAATGGGTCGGAAATTCGCTTGTCGGACCGCCGCCGTTGACAAGACCCCATACAATCCTGTAGCCGTCTCCCGCATCGTTGATTTCAAGGATGCACATATTTGCCGCCGGATCTCTGATTACATTCTGGAAGAACTTACCGGTACCCGTCACCATGAAATACTCGTTTTTGAGGTTATCCGCCTGAACGCCGAGGTCGATCCACGGTCTGTCGTATGTAAAGTAAGGCTTGCAAGCCTCAACCTCTTCGGCTGTCATACGGTAGGAAAGGTTTCCGCCGTTGCCCTCATGCCAGCCCTGCTCATAGCCGTCGTTGCAGGTAAGGGCGAATTTTTTGATTACTTCAAGATCTAAAATGCTCATTTTAAAAGACTCCTATATTTAAAATTCAAATAATATTACCACTATATAAAAGCATTGTCAATCAGAAATTTTTAAGCTCCTTGAGACGCTTCATGACATTGTTCTCTCCCCTGCCGAAATAATCGTGGAGAGTTTTATACTCGGCAAAAAGCTTGTTGTAAAGCTCAACATTTTCGGGAATCGGATAATAAACCTTATCCTTGACCTTGCCGAGAGCCGCCGCACCGTCATAAAGGCTGTCATAGCCGCCCTTCTCCGCACCTGCGGCACATGCACCGTAGATTGCGCTGCCGAGAGCGCCGCCCTGCTCACAGTCTGCGATTTTAATCGGCATATTTATAACATCGGCATAAATCTGCATCGTCATCGGATCTTTTTGGCTTATACCGCCTGCGGCGTAGAATGAATTGACATCGACGCCGTTCTCTTTGAACACATCAATAATCATTCTTGTTCCGTAGGCCGTTGCCTCGATCAAGGCTCTGTATATATCCTCGGGCTTTGTTCTGAGCGTCATTCCGAGCATCATACCGGAAAGATCGGCGTCTACAAGCACCGAGCGAACACCGTTCCACCAGTCAAGCGCAACAAGTCCGCTCTCGCCCGGCTTTTTCTGCTCGCACTTTTGACGAAGGAATTTATGTATATTTACTCCCTGCTTCTCCGCTTCGTCATAATAGCTCTTCGGCAGACAGTTATCGATAAACCAGCTGAAGTGGTCGCCGACGCAGCACTGACCGGCTTCGTAAGCATAAAGACCGGGAAGAATACCGTCGGCAACAACGCCGCTGATACCCGGAACGGGAATTTCCTCCTCGCTCAGAAGCATATGACAGGTCGAAGTGCCCATTATTGCCAGCATTGCGCCCGGCTTCGTGATACCTACGGCAGGGACAAAAACATGAGCGTCAATGATAGGAACGGCAACCGCCGTACCCTCCCTGAGTCCCGTCAGCTCGGCAAACTCAGCAGTAACCTCGCCTGCCTTTGATCCGAGAGGAAGAATATCTCTTGAGAATTTTTCATCAATAACATGCTCCATTCTCGGATCAAGAGCCTTGAAAAACTCGTCCGAGGGATATCCGTTTTTCTTGTTCCACATGCCCTTGTAGCCTGCGCAGCAGGAATTGCGGATCTCATGACCGCACATCTGCCAAACGACCCAGTCGGCCGCTTCGATAAAGCGATCGGCCTCGTCATAGATCTCCGGAGCTTCGTCAAGAATCTGCCAAAGCTTTGGGATAGCCCACTCGGAGGAAATCTTTCCGCCGTAGAGCTTGAGCCAGCCCTGATTCATTTTTTCGGCAATCTCATTGAGTTTCGTTGCCTGAGCCTGCGCCGCATGGTGCTTCCAAAGCTTTACATAAGCGTGCGGCTCGTTCTTAAACTTGTCGATAAAGCAAAGCGGCGTGCCGTCCTTTTTGACCGGCATAACCGTACAGGCGGTGAAATCAAGACCAAGACCGATGATATCCTGTGCATTTACTCCGCTCTTTTTTATAACATCCGGAATTGTTGTTTTGAGCACATCAAGGTAATCCTGCGGATCTTGAAGCGCCCAGTCCGCTCCGAGCTTTTTACCGCTCGGAAGAGTCTCGTCCATAACGGCATGAGGATAATCGAGAACCGAGGTTGCAAGCTCCTCACCTGTTTTCACATCAACGAGCAGCGTTCTGCCCGAAAGGGTACCGAAATCCACGCCGATTGCGTATTTAGCCATAGTAAACCTCCGTTTTTTCGTCATGCCAAAAGTGCGGCAACGATATTTGAATAAACTCCGGCAGGGTCATCAAGAAATTTTTCCTTAACGGTAAGAGCTTGTTCATAGTCGGCAACAAAGAGCTTCACGCTCATCATTTCTTCCTCGGCGTCAAGCACGGAGATTGACACATTGCAGCCCTTTTCGACCCTGTCGATCTGAATTTTATTTTCACGCTCGCGTCTGAGCCTCGTCTGAAGTCTGACGGCGGCGTTGAAAGCCTTTTCCCTCACCGTATAGGGAATATCATGCTCCAGCGTTTCGGAGTTTTTTCTGCCCTTATCGGTGATAAATATATTGTTTTCTCTGATGATCACATTGCCGTTATCGGCAAGCTCACCGAGAGCCTGACTCATCTCAAAATAATTTGCAAGCTCCTCGCCGCAGATCACTTCGTTAAGCTGCTCCTTTGTCAGCGGTGCGTCAAGACGGCGGAGAAGATAAGCGATCAAGATTTTTATCTCGTTCTTTGTCCTCAGCCCTCCAAGCTCAATACCTTCGCTGAAAGAATCGTATTCCATGGGAGCGCCTCCTTATTCTATCGGAATTTCAACAGGCTGCCTGTGCCTGAAAATCAGCACGCTGTCGAAGCCGCAGCTCTTGGCAAGAAGCATACCCTGCTCGATTCCCGCACCCATATGTTCAACAAAGTGCGAATCCGAGCCGACGGTAACATACCTTCCTCCAAGCTCTTTAAAGCGGCGGACATAGCTCTCGTCAGGCAGTGTTTTGCCGATGGGCTGTCTCAATCCCGAGGTGTTGATCTCAAGCGGCTTGTCCTTTTCAATAAGCAGCGAAAAAATCTCGTCAATATCCTTTTGATATCTTTGCATATCAACATCAATGTGATTTTCGCCGACAATATAGCGCAAGGGATATGTCAGGTGAGCAAAGGTGTCGAACCTGCCCCATTCGGCGAGCATTTTCATCTCACGAAAATAATCGTCAAGAAGCGGAAGCACACCGTCGGCGCAATAGCTAAGCTCGCAAAAATCCGGAGTTTTTCTGAGGTTGTGGATCGAACCTATCACAATGTCATAGTCCTTGGAGGCGATAAGAGCCTCGCTCTCGGCAAGGTCATATGTCGGCTCACCCATCTCCACTCCGACGCAAACCTCAATCCTGTCCTTGTATTGCTCCTTCGCCCTTGAAACATCGGCGAAGGACTCATCAGCCGTTTTGTCAAAATGATTTTGCCGAAAAATATCCATTTCGACATGATCCGTGAACGCAACGATTTTAATGCCCTTTTCGATCGAGCTTTCGATCATTTCGTCAACGGAATAGTGACCGTCGAACGAATGGATCGTATGCGCATGCATATCAACAATATTTTTTAAAGCCATTTTACGACCATAACCTTTCAAATGAACACGAGCAATTTATTTTCACGGTAAATTTTATCACACCGAGCTATAAGCTGTCAACCGTAATTGCCCATTCTTTCACAAGCTCGTCAACGCTTTTTGCCGCATTGGCGGGGCTGGTGGACGGCAAACGCACGGCTTCGATTCCCGTTGAGGGCAAAATATATTTTTTATAGAGCCTGTCGGCGGTTGCGCCGTTGGCAAAAATGTGTCCGATCTTACTGTTTTCTATGATAAACCCGATATCGTTCGGCACGGCGTTTTTAATCGAGTTGTCCGCCGAGCCGTGAATATCGCACGAAGCGATAACATCCCAAAGCGCAATATGATTATCCGAAAGCAAGGCTTTCTTTTCGCCGACAGTAATCGGCTCCTCCGCGCCGAGAAGCTCGGAAATAACCGTCCAGAATCTGTTTCTCGGATGACCGTAAAAGAACATCTGCTCCCTGCTTTTGACCGAGGGAAAGCTACCTAAAATCAAAATCCTGCTTTCGCTGTTCCATACGGGGTCAAACGGATGCTCAACATGTATCAACGCCTTGTCCATCATATCACCTCACAGACGATTCACGGCAAATTCTGCGCCTACATAAAAACACCCCGAAAGGCATTTGAGCTTTTCGGAGTGCCGATTGTGATTGAATTATTCCTCAACAGGTGCTTCTGCAGCCTCTTCTGCCGGGGCTTCCTCAGCCGGAGCTTCTTCGGCTGCCTCTTCGGCAACCTCGTCAGCCTTCGGAAGAAGAGCACGGATTGAAAGGCTTACACGGCTCTTGTCAAAATCGATAGCAGTGATCTTGCACTTAACCTTCTCGCCGATCTGAAGAACATCGGACGGCTTGCCGATTCTCTGGTCTGCGATCTGAGAAATATGGATAAGTCCGTCGATACCCGGAATAACGGTTGCGAATGCGCCGAAGGTGGTAAGACCTACGATCTCGGAATCGATAACGGTATCAACCGGATAGTCACGACGAAGGATCTCCCAAGGATTGTCCTCAGCCTTCTTGTAGCCGAGAGAAATCTTCTTGTTATCCTTGTCAAGGCTCTTGATATAAACCTCAATCTCCTGACCGATGGCAAGAACCTCAGACGGATGCTTGATTCTCTTCCATGACATCTCGGAAATATGTACCATTCCGTCTACGCCGCCGATATCAACGAATGCGCCGTAATTTGTGAGAGATTTAACCACACCGTGATAAACCTGTCCCTCTTCAGCCTGTGCCCAGAAAGCCTCCTCAGCAGCTCTGCGAGCCTCTCTGATAACAGCCTTGATAGAGCCGATAGCCTTCTTGCGGCCACGCTCGGACTTAACCTCAATAATCTTGAGGTCAACCTTTGTCTTGAGAAGCTCATCAAGAGAATCTCCTCTTGAAGCGGTGGCAAGCGATGCCGGAACAAATACTCTGATGCCGCTTACAACAACGATAACGCCGCCCTTGACAACATCGGTAACCGTACCGGAAACGACCTCGTCGTTCTCCTTGGCAGCTTCGATCTTGTCCCAAGCGCCCTGAGCGTCGTATCTCTTCTTGGAAAGCATAACCGTGCCTTCCTGATCGTTTGTTTTCATGATAATGAGCTTGATCTCGTCGCCGATCTGCAGCTCCTTCATCGGATCTGCCGTCGGATCTGCGCTGTACTCATCGGCAGGAACATAGCCTGTCTGCTTTCTGCCGATATCGACCTGGATCTCACTCGGTGAAATACCTGTGACAACACCGACAACCTTCTGCTCGGTGCTCATATTGTTAAGAGACTCTTCGAGTGCCTCCATAAAATCAAGATCTTCAGCGGAAGCTTTTGCCACCTCCTCTGCATTTTCAATCGGGTTTGTGTTTACATTTTCTGACATTGTTGAAAGTACCTCCTTTATGATTGCCGCCGGAGTTGATGCTCCTGCGGTGACACCCACCTTTCGACATCCCGTAAAGCTGAGATTTTTCAGCTCGTCCGCAGTTTCGATAAGATAGGTCGGGCAGCAGTTTTCACACACAGCCTTCAACTTCACTGTATTGGAGCTTTGCCGTCCTCCTACTATGATCATTGCGTCGCATTCCTCCGCCAGCTTGATGGCTTCGTCCTGCCGCTCATTAGTAGCATTACATATTGTATCAAATATTAATGCGCTTGTACAGTCTTTTTTTAATTTTTTTAAACATTTTTCCCATTCTACCGTATTAAAAGTGGTTTGGGCAACAACTATTATTCTTTTTTCGCAGTTTATTTGAAATTTTTCAAGCTCTTCAAGGTTTTTGAACACAATGACCTCGCCCTTGCAGTAGCTTTTAATACCCTGAACCTCAGGATGATTTGCGTCGCCGGCGATAAGGACGACGGAATTTTCGTCCGAATTGTCGGTTACTGTTTTATGTATTTTTTTCACGAACGGACATGCGGCGTCCCAGTATTCGTAGCCCCTTGCCTTTAATTCGTCGATCACCTGCTTCTCCACGCCGTGAGTTCTAAGCACGAGCTTTGTGTTTTGCGGAATTTCATCTATCGAATTTGCTATCACAACGCCCTTGCTTTTGAGATCCTCGATAACCTGCGGATTATGTATTATCGGGCCGAGAGTGCAAACGCTTTCGCCGCTTTTCACCATCTGATAAAGACGATCCACAGCACGGTTTACCCCGAAACAGAAGCCGGCGGTTTTTGCAAGCTTAATCTGCATGACCCAACCTCCAAAGCTCGGTTATCCTATCCATAATAAGAGCTGAGCCGTAGCGAAGATCCTTCATTTTGTCAACATCGTCGTGGAAATTCAGCTCCTCGTATTTTATCGGCTTGCCGTAACGGACGGTCAATCTTGTTCCCTTTTTGGCCTCATCGCTTGTATATATCGAAACGGGAATAACATCGCATTTGCATTTTTTCGCAACATAGCAGACCCCGCCCTTAGCTTCGTGCGGTTTGAAATCGTGCGAGCGTGTGCCCTCAGGGAAAATGCCGAGCGCTCCGCCGTCCTCAACAACCTTGACAGCATGGTTCATCGCCGGGAAATCAAACTTGCTTCTGTCAACGGGAAACGCGTTGAGATTCGCAAGAAACCAGCCGACTATGTTCTTTTCAAAAAGCTCCTCCTTGGCGATAAAATGAAACTTCGCCTTACAGCCTACGCCGATTATGATGGGATCCATCGCCGTAATATGGTTTGCGGCAAGGATAATACCCCTGTCGGTCGGAACATTCTCCGCACCGACATAGGTTATTTTGTATTTTGAGTTCACGATTATCCTTGCAAGAGGTCTGATTATCTTGTAAAGGAAGTGACTTTTGTGTGATTCATAGTTGTATTTGTATGCCATAATGAGCTTCCCTTATCTGTCATTGATTCAAATGATCTTTGATAATACCGAGGAGATATTCTGCGCCGCTTTCAAGATCGTAGCCGCCGTTATCGACATAGATCGCATCGTCCGCCTGCTTGAGCGGGGCAACCTCTCTGTGGCTGTCCTGGTAATCGCGCTTTTTTATATCCTCTAAAATATCATTATAATCCGCTTTTTCGCCTTTTTCAAGCATTTCCTTATATCGTCTGTTCGCTCTCTCCTCAACGGAGGTCGTGAGAAAAATTTTAACATCCGCATTCGGCAAAACGACCGTACCTATATCTCTGCCGTCCATTATGCAGTCATTCTCGGCGGCAATGCTTCTTTGCAGATCAAAGAGAAACTCCCTAACCTTCGGAATTGCGGAAACATTCGATGCTCCCATTGAAGCCTCAGGCGTTCTGATAGCGTCCGAAACATCCTCGCCGTTCAAAAAAACATGCTGAGAGCCGTCAACAAACCTAAGCTCGACCTTTACATCGGGCAAGGTAGCGACGACCTTTTCGGCGTCCTTTGTGTCTATGCCCTTTCTGATCGAATAAAGTCCGACCGTTCTGTAAAGCGCACCCGTGTCAACATAAATATATCCGAGCTTCTTTGCAATAAGCTTGGCAGTGCTGCTCTTTCCTGCGCCGGCAGGACCGTCAATAGCTATGTTTTTCGCCATAAATATACCTCCGTTATACATTTTCACCGGCTAAGCGTCCGGTTGAAAAAGCAATTTGTAAATTAAATCCGCCCGTGTATGCGTCAACATCAATCACTTCTCCGGCGAAGAAAAGCCCCGATAAAAGCTTTGACTGCATGGTTTTCGGGTCAATTTCCGAAATTTTCACACCGCCTGAGGTCACTATCGCCTCATCTATCGGGCGGAAGCTCTTGATCGTAACCTTGAAGCTTTTGAGAAGCGTTACCAGTCTGTGCCTTTGCTCCTTGGTTATCTGATTGACCTTTTCATTAGCCTTGATACCGCTGAGCTTGACAACAACGGGAATCAGCTTTCTCGGCAGAAGAGCACCGAGCGAATTGATAAAATCCTTGTTAGTATTCTCCGAAAAGTCCCTGAGGATTCGTGCGTCGAGCTGTTCCTCGGTCAGCGCAGGCTTGAGGTCGATCGAAACGACATATCTGCACGGCTCCATTTCACGGAGCATCGAACTTGCCGAAAGCGCCATCGGACCCGAAATTCCGAAATGAGTGAAAAGCATCTCGCCGAATTCGTCAAATATGACCTTATTTTTCTTTTTTGTGTCAATGACCTTCATTGTGACATTTCTCAGCGAAAGCCCCATGAGGTCGGAGCAGAAGCCCTCGTGCGCATTGAGCGGCACAAGCGAAGGCTTCGGCTCAATTATCGTATGACCCGCCTGCCTCGCAAGCTCGTAGCCGTCGCCCGTCGAGCCTGTCAACGGATAGGACTTGCCTCCCGTTGCGATAATTATTTTATCTGCGGCGATCTCCTCTCCGTCAAAGGTGCGGACTCCATTAAGCGTTCCGTCCTTTATAATAAGCTCCTTGGCTCTGCCGTGAACGATCTCGACTCCGTCGTCCGTTCCGTAATGAACAAGCGCATCGACGATATCCATTGCCTTATCCGAGCACGGGAAGACCCTGTTGCCCCTCTCGCATTTGAGCGCAACGCCCATATCTTCGATAAGCTCTATCGTATCCTGCGGCATAAAATTTGTAAACGCACTGTAAAGGAATCTGCCGTTGGTCGGAACATTTGCAATAAGCTCGGAAAGCTCCTTACAGTTGTTCGTAACATTACAGCGACCCTTGCCCGTTATTGCGACCTTCCTCGCCGGCTTATCGTTGCGTTCGAGGATCGTAACATCCTTGCCTCTGCCCGATATAGTGCCTGCCGCCATAAGTCCTGCCGCTCCCGCGCCGATAATTAAAATCTTTTCTGACATTATATTCTCCCGTAAAAATCATAAATAAATCCAAACACAGTTATTTTATAATAAATTTATGAAAAATGCAAGATAATTGATTGACTTTAATGTAAACAATCAGTTATACTCTTACCGTAAAAGCAATAACGCACAATTGAGATGCTGAACAAATATTACTTTGGAGGTTATATACTTGAAAAAGGGTTCGCAATATTTATGGTACAGCCACCCTGCAACGGCATGGGTAGAGGCTTTGCCCCTCGGAAACGGCAGCCTCGGCGCAATGGTGTTCGGCGGCGTGGAAACGGAAACGCTCGGACTTAATCTCGACACGCTTTGGTCAGGCTCATGCCACGGCTACATGGTTGAGAACAAGGTCGAGCACTTCAAAAAAGGCCGTCAGCTCATCCTTGAGGATAAGAAAATCGAGGCAAGGGATTACATCGAAAAAAACTTTTGCGGCGATCCGTCCGAATGGTATCTTCAGCTCGGCAAGCTCATGATCACATCGATGAAAAATATGTGTCCGAGGGATTATATCCGTGACCTTGACCTTGAAACGGGAATCGCAACGGTAAGCTACAATTCGAGCGATACAAGCTACACCCGTGAAAGCTTCATCAGCTTTCCGGACAAGGTGCTCGTCTACAGAATGACCGCCGAGGGCAAGAACAGGCTCGACTTCAAGGCAATGATCAACTGCGAGCTTCGCAACGAGGTCACTGCGAACGGCAATACGTATTTCCTTGACGGAATTGCTCCGACGCATATTGAGGAAAGTGACAACGGCCCCATCTGCACCTATGAGGACGGAGAGAGACAGGGTATCAGCTTCCGCTGCGCCTTCAGAATAGACACCGACGGCAAGATAAAAGCAAACAAGAATCATCTGCATATAACAGAAGCGGCTTATGCGACGATTTACCTGACGGCAGAAAGCAACTTTGAAGGCTGGAACAAATCAGTCGTAAATTCGCAAAAAGACTATAAGGGCATCTGCGTTTCCCGTCTTGAAAATGCGACGGGCAAGGGCTTTGAAGCTGTCAAAGCCGACCATATAAATGATTTCAGCCGCTATTTTAACCGGGTTTCGATCGACCTCGGCGAGAGCAAAAAGGACAATGTCCCAACCGATCGCCGAATTCATGATTTTCTCCACAGCAAAAAGAACGACAATAATCTCTATTGCCTTTTGTTCAACTACGGCCGCTATCTCACGATTTCCGCATCCCGTGAAGGCTCGCAGGCCATGACACTCCAAGGAATTTGGACATTTGAGATGCTGTCCCCGTGGCGTTCAAACTATACCGTAAACATAAACACCGAGATGAACTACTGGCCGACGATGATGTGCTCGCTGCCGGAAATGAACATGCCTCTCATTAAATTCATCGGTGAGATTGCGGAATCGGGCAAGGAAACCGCAAAACAGTTCTACGGCATTGACGGCACCTGCTGTCATCACAATGTTGACCTTTGGAGGATCACCACTCCCTCGGGCGGAAATCCGGTTTGGTCGTTCTGGTCGCTGGCAGGCGCATGGTTCTGCCGCCATCTTTACGAATATTACGAGTACACTCTCGACGAAGCCTTTCTCAAGGAAACGGCAATCCCCATAATGGAGGAAAATGCCCGTTTCTGCCTCGATATGCTCATTGACGACGGCAACGGATATCTCATTTTCTGCCCCTCGACCTCGCCCGAAAACGAATACAAGGTCGGGGCGAAGGATACATCAGTCAGCAAAACAACATACATGACAATGGAAATAGTCACGGATCTTTTCACAAATCTTCGCTCGGCATATGATGTCCTCGGCGTCGAGAACGACATAGGCCGCAGAATCGGTGAGGCTCTCCCCCGTCTTCTTCCCCTCAGGCAGGGCAAGGACGGCGGACTTATGGAGTGGTACTATGACGAAAAGGGCTTTGACAAGCATCATCGTCATGTTTCACACCTCTATGCTCTTCACCCGGCAAACCTCATTGATGTTGAGCGCACACCGGAGCTTGCTTCCTTTGCCAAAAAGACGCTCAAAAACAGAGGCGACGGCGGCACGGGCTGGAGCTTGGGCTGGAAAATCAACTTCTGGGCAAGACTGCGTGACAAGGACAAGGTAATAAAGCTCATTAACAATCAGCTCAGGTATATTCCGCCTAAATACAGACCCGGCAAGGGCGGCACATTCCCGAATATGTTTGACGCTCATCCGCCGTTCCAGATCGACGGAAATTTCGGCGCAACGGCAGGTATCGCACAGGCTCTCATGCAAAGCTTCGGCAACCGCATTATCATCCTCCCCGCCCTCCCGGACGAATGGGCAAACGGTCACATCCACGGCTTGACGGCTAAGGGTGGAGTTAAGGTCGATATCGACTGGGCAAACGGCAAGCTCACCAAGCTTACGCTTGACGGCAAGGGCAAATTTGAGGTCGTTTACGGCGAAAAATCACAGCTCGTCACTCTTGACGGTAAAAAGGAAGTTGATTTCTGATGCTTGCCGACCTCTACGATTTTGACAAAACCGTTTTCAACGGCGAATCCGGCAGCGAATTTTGGCATTTCTGCCTAAAGCGCCACCCGTCGATAATAAGATTCCTACCGAAGCAGGCATTCGGATTTTTCGGACATTATGTCTTTCACGGAATAAGCAAAAAGCGTTCAAAGGAGCTGTTCTATTCCTACCTCAAGGCAATCGACGCCGAGAAGGAAGCCGAGCTGTTTTGGCAGGAAAAGGCGGTCAAGATGAACGATTGGTTCAAGCCGAAGGAGAATGACATAGAAACTGTCGTCTGCTCCGCCTCCCCTGTCTTTCAAATAAAGCCCATTTGCGACAGGCTTGGTGTTGATCTCCTTGTCGCAACGAAAATGGACTGCATTACCGGGCTTATCGACGGCGAAAACTGTAAGGGTGAAGAAAAGGTTCGCCGATTAAAAAAAGAGGCGTCCGATTACGAATTTCGTGATGTTTATACGGATAATCTTATTTCCGACAAGCCGATTCTCGACCTTGCGTCAAGGAAAAAATATCATGTCAAAGACGGAAGTTTGACAGAAATTTAGACATTTTGTAATAAAAATACAAAAAATTTGTCACAGTTTTCTTTTTCGCTTGAAAAATTTTTTTAACAATGGTAAAATTCAGTAAACAGCCGACGGAGCGTCGGGCATAAACCTGCAATTTCCTTTAGGCTGTCATAATGAAATGAGGTGTGCCTATGGTAAAAAAAGAAAACAAAGCTTTGAAATACGCATCTTTGATCTTCGGTATAGTCACGATCGTATATCTTTGGCTGTACGACAGGCTTCTTGAGCCAAATCCGCTTTACGGCGACCGTGCTTCAACGGCGAGCAATGTAGGCAGGGATCACTGGATCGCTTTTATATTCTGGGGTATGCTGATAGCAACCTCAATTGTACTCAACCTCAACTACTCACTCGAAAAATTCAATGTTGACCGCAGATTTCCCAAAGCATTGTCGATTGTAGGGCTTTTCGCCATGTTCGGAGTTGTCATGTGCAAAAACGAAAAGCTGAAAAGATTCACGCTTACGCTCAATTACGAAACCTACACCGCTCCGTCCTACACGGCCGACTATGCCGATCAAACGCTTGACACGCAGACCAATCTTATCAACTTCTTCTTGTCAAAGAAAAGCCTTCATTCCGCGTTTGCGGTTTTGTTCGGTCTTTGCATTGCAACGGCGGTCATCTATTTCCTTGTTTATAAGGCAAGAACAAACAGGAAATTTTTCAATCTCACGATTGCTTTCTTCCTTTGGATATGCTTTGCGGCGATCTATCTCAAGTTAAGGCTCGGCGGAACGGCGGAAATCGTCGTCCTCACCTTTACGATGATCCCCATGTTGATAGTCAATCACACAAATATCATGGATCTGCCCGAAGAACGGGTCAAATGCATTGAAACGGAAGAAGCCAAGGTAACTCCGCACAATTAAGATGCGCGGTATTACCTTATTGTTATAAATAATTCAGGAAAGGCATTAAGTTATAAAGGATAACCGTTATGACAATGCCTTTCTTTTTTTGGAGGTATCACAATGAAATTCAGCACAAAATTCATCTCCGCAACAAAGGAATTCTGCGAATTTTTGCATTTTGTTCCCGCTCCCTATCTCAGGAAGAGCTTCGTTGTGGATTTTGTTCCCGAGAAGGCCGAAATGCTCGTAACGGGTCTTGGCTTCTATGAGTTTTGGCTCAACGGTGAACGCCTTACAAAAGGCTGCCTTGCGCCTTATATTTCAAACCCTAACGACCTTATTTATTACGATCGCTACGACCTTTCGGGCAAGCTCAAAAAAGGAAAAAATGTTATTGCATTCGCTCTGGGCAACGGAATGCAGAACCCCATCGGCGGCGAGGTCTGGGATTTCCAGCTCGCACGCTGGAGAAGCGCACCGAAGCTCGCTCTATGCTTTGAATGCTCCGGCGAGGGCAGGGAAATATGCTTTGAGGCCGATGAGAGCTTCAAGGTTCACGCTTCGCCGATTTATTTTGACGATATTCGATGCGGCGAACGCTACGACGCAAGAAATGAAATAATCGGCTGGAATCTTCCCGATTTTGACGACAGCGATTGGAACGGAGCTATCCCCGTTTCCGCTCCGTGCGGCGAGTGCCTGGAGGGAAACCATGCGCCGATAAAAAAGCTCCGTGAGATCAAGCCCGTTAATTTTTTCAGGGGTCATATCTCGGCTTTTGCCCACCCGAGAGAGAATCTTCCCGAGCATATTCTTCCCGAAGAAGAATATTGCAACGACGGTTATATATACGATTTCGGCGAGAATATCACCGGTATCGTTCGCCTTAAAATAAAGGGTCGCAAGGGACAGAAAATCGTCATATCCTGCGGCGAAAGCCTCTTTGACGGCGGACTTGATATGCACAATATCTGCGAATTTCAACCCATCGGCATGACGCAGGTTCAGGTTTATATCTGCAAGGGCGAGGGTGAGGAAATTTGGGAGCCGATGTTCTGCTACCACGGCTTTCAATACTGCTTCGTGACCGGCATAGACGACGAACAGGCAACCGAGGATTTGCTGACATATGTTGTTATGCATGCGGATGTTCCGCAACTCGGCGGCTTCACCTGTTCCGACGAGCTTGTAAACAAGCTTCAGGAAGCGACGCTCAGAAGCGATCTTGCTAATATGTTCTATTTCCCGACCGACTGTCCGCACCGTGAGAAAAACGGCTGGACGGGTGATGCTCACCTTTCTGCCGAGCAGTTCATGATGAATATCGGCGTAGAAAATACGCTGCGTGAATGGCTGCACAGCGTCAGAAAATCGCAGGACGAAAGGGGTGCTCTCCCCGGAATCGTACCGACCGCCGGCTGGGGCTTTGAATGGGGCAACGGTCCGGCATGGGATGCGGTTTTGACGGAGCTGCCGTACAGAATGTGGCAGTACAAGGGAAACAAAGCGGTTCTTGAGGAGAACGCAACGGCGATATTCCGCTATGTTTCGTATCTCTCGACAAGGCTTGACGAAAAGGGACTTGTTCATATCGGCCTTGGCGATTGGCTTCCCGTTGACAATGTTACACCTTGCCCTCTTGAGGTCACGGACACCCTTGTTTCAATGGATATCTGCCGAAAAGCTGCCGAAATATTCAGAGTATGCGATATGCCGCTTCGTGCCGAGTTTGCTCAAAGGCTCTGCGACAACCTTCGTGCAAGCTTCCGTGAGCATCTGATTGACAGTGATCTTCTTGTTTACGGCAATCATCAAACAACACAGGCTGCGGCTATTTACTACGGAGTCTTCGACGAGAACGAAAAAGAAAAAGCGTTCGCCCATCTTCTGCGCCTTATCCATGACGCAAACGACAGCATGACAGTCGGCATTATCGGTGCAAGAACGATGTTCCATGTCCTCGCCGAGTTCGGCTATGAGGAGCTTGCACTTCATATGATTGCAAAGCCCGATTATCCGTCATTCGCAAGCTGGATAACCGAATATAACGCCAACACCCTCTTTGAAGTCATCACTCACGATCCGCCAAACGGCTTTTCGCACAATCATCATTTCTTCGGCGATATCTCGGCGTGGTTCATCAAAAATCTTGCAGGCATCATTCCCAATGCCGATGTCTGCGACCCGAACTATATCGTTATTTCCCCTGCATTTGTCGGTTCGCTGAGCTACGCAGAGGGTTGGTACACCGCACCGGCAGGAAAAATATCTGTCCGCTGGGAGCGCATCGGCAATGAAATCAAGCTAAATATAAGCGTGCCCGACGGGGTAAAGGGTAAAATAAGACTCCGCCACGGTGCAAGACTTGCAAGCGGCGAAGCGGAAATCGAGCTTCGAAGCGGAGAATTTCTCATTAAATAAAATAAAAGAAGTATTAAGGCAACACCCAGTAATTGAGGTGTTGCCTTAAATCAATCCTTTTCGCAGAAAAGCTTGTTATTCTTCGAGTAAATTTCAAATGCGTCGTGTACGACCTCAAGCTCACAGTTTCGCTGCAAGCCTCCGAACTCACCGTCGAGCGTCCACGGAACATCCTGATCGCAGGTAATTTTAACCTTTTTGGTCTTTACTATCATCATCTGAACGCCATCATATTCCTGAGCTATGGCCTTTTTCAGCATCTTCAGAGCGTCAATGTTTCTCTTCAAGCCCTTTACCATAAAAAGCTCCAGATAGCCGTCGTTGAGCTTTACATCCTGATTGTCGAATTTAAACAGTCCGCCGACCGAGGTGGAGTTGGAGATCGAACCGAAATAAAAATCGTCCTCAACCACGCCGTCATCGTATTCTATCTTCATATGTATCGGTTTGAATCCGAAAAGCATGGGGAAAAAGCGAACGACAAAGCCGTTTATCACATAAGCCGAGTGACCGAATATATTTTTCAGCTTCTGCGGTGTGCTGTACGAAAGATCCGTTCCGATACCGAACGAGGCAATATAAGTGAAATATTTGCCGTTGAGCGTACCGAGGTCATATGTGTTCTTCTTGCCGCTCTGTATCAAATCGGCAGATGCGCCAAGCTCCGTCGGTATGCCGAGCGTATTCGCAAGGTCGTTGGTTGAACCGGACGGAAGATATCCGACGGGGATCTTTTTATCAAGCTTCATCAGTCCGTTAATAACCTCATTGAGCGTTCCGTCGCCGCCGCAGCAGAGTATAACATCATATTTCTCGCCATGCTCCCTGACAATGGTCGTTGCATCACCTTGACAGCGTGTGGTTTTGATATCCGTTTCCCATTCCGGCGGTGAAAATTTTTTAACTATTTCAAGCGCCCCAATTCTTTTACTGTTGCGGCCGGCGCAGGGATTAACTATCAAAAGCGCTTTTTTACTGTCCATATATGCAAGACACCCTTTCTTTGTGTGCGAAAATTGCGTGTTTAATTATAACAAATCAAACAGCTTTTCGTCAATGGCTTTTTATACGAAAAGTCATAATTGACCATAACGATAATTGTTAGGTAATTGTTACGGGCAGATATTTTTCGGGACAATTTGAGTGAGTTATTTTGCCCCAAAACCACTTTTTTGGCAAAAGCGGAATATTGTCTAAAAACTTATGTAAATTTTGCATAAGTTTCTTGACATCTCAGTTGAATGTTGATAATATATATAATAAAATTTTTTAGGAGATGGTTTAATGGATCTGGGTAAAATCATTGAAAAGAAGCAGGCTGCTGCAAAATATATGGTAAAAGAAATTACATATATTTGCAAAAAAATCGAAAAGCGTGATCCCGGCTCGGAGGGAGAAAGAAAGGCCTGCGAATACATGGCCAATGTGCTCAAAAAGGATTGCGGCTGCGAGCGTGCCGATGTTGAATCCTTCAAGGAGAACCCCGGTTCTTTCTACGGCTGGCTGTTCTTCACCCTGACCCTCGTTTTGGCGGCAGTTGTTTTCTATTTCTTCGCTCCCATCGTTTCGGTTATTCTTATCGTTGTCGGTCTGCTTTTGGCAGTTCTTCAGTTCGGCCTTTATGTTAAGGCTATCGATAAGCTTTTCCCGGAGAAAACCGGTCACAATGTTACGGCTATTAAGAAGTGCACAGGCGAAACCAAGAGAAGAATCATATTCAACGGACATCCCGACGCTGCATGGGAATGGCCCGTAAACTATGCTCTCGGCGGCGTCGGCTTTGAGGCTCACGCTATTATCGGCTTTGCAGGAGCGTTCTATTATCTTATACTCGCAATCATTCAGCTCGCACAGAACGGCACTGTCGGCGCAGACATTTCAACGCCGCTCGGCAAGGCAGGTCTTGTCGGTCTTATCTTTGTTCCTTTCCTTATCGGTCTTTATTTCATGGTCAACTACAGACGAGTCGTTGACGGTGCTAACGACAACCTCAGCGGCTGCTACATGGGTATTGCTCTTCTTAAAGCTCTCAAGGACGAGGGTATTGAGTTTGAGAACACCGAGCTTGGTGTTGTTCTCACCGGTTCGGAGGAGGCAGGTCTCAGAGGCGCAAAGGCATGGTGCGAGGCTCATAAGGACGAGTTTAACGATGTTCCCACCTTCATCTTCTCTTACGATACAATTCACGACCCGAAGTACCTCATGGTAAACTACCGTGACCTCAACGGCACCGTTAAAGCAGATACAGACGCTTCCGACCTCTTCATGGAGGCAGCCGACGAGCTTGGAATCCAGTGCAGAAAGGGCATGGTTCCTCCCCTCGGCGGAGCAACGGACAGCGCAGCCTTTGCTCAGGGCGGATTCAGAGCCGCAGGTATCACCGGACTTAACCATAAGCTTGAATCATACTATCACACAAGGCGTGACAGCTACGACAACATGGATCTCAACGGTCTTGCCGACTGCTTCGCCGCAACGGTAAAGGTTCTCGAAAAATTCGACGAGGGTGCAAAGCAGTAATTAGGGCGACACCTCACCGAAAAAATATCGTTATAAAATCTGCTGTCTTTCGGGCGGCAGATTTTTTGTTTTTTTTGCATACGGGCGCAGTTTGAGGTTGTTTTTTTGCTGCGATTGTTATATAATAACTATATGTGCAATCGGGAGTGATAAATTGAAGATTCGCAAGAAAATTATAATACCCCTGCTTGTTTTATCGCTTCTTGTTCCGACATGGTATTTTAACAACTTTTCCGTTAAACTGACCGAGCAAACGATATACTCCGAAAAGGTCGTTGACGACATAAAAATCGCCGTTATCTCAGACCTGCACGGTGCGAAAAACAGCAGGATCGCAAGCCTTATAACCGAGCAAGAGCCGGATCTGATTTTCGTCCTCGGCGATATGTACACGCAGCGCCGCTACGAGCAAATCGACACCGCAATCGAGCTTATTAAAGCTGCTTCAAGGGTTGCCGACACATATGTTGTCACAGGCGAGCACGACACCGACAAAAGCTATCTCGAAAAGCTGGCTTCGCTCGAAAATGTTCATCTGATGAACTATAAGGAAGAGGATATAAGCGTAAACGGTACGGAATTTTCGATCTACGGCATTGACAATGTTTATTTTTCCTCTACCTTTGATTTGCATAATGAATTTGAAGAGCCGGATCAAAGCAGGCTTAACATTCTTCTTTCTCACATTCCGGAGACAGAGGATTTTGAGGATTTCGGAGTTGACATCATATTCAGCGGCGACACGCACGGCGGCATGATCCGTCTGCCGTTCATCGGTCCTATATACTATAACGGATATGTTCTGCCAAAGCTGACCTATTCCGAAAGAATAACAGATAAAGGACTTTATTCCTTTAGCGATAAGCAAATATTCGTGACCTCGGGCATCGGCAATTATCCCGTTGCGCTGAGATTCCTCAACCGCCCCGAGGTTTGCATGATAACATTAAAAAAGGAGACTGCAAAATGAGCTACGCCGATAAACTTTTCATTGATATGTGCAACAACATTCTTGAAAACGGAACCGACACCAAGGGTGAAAAAGTGCGTCCGCACTGGGCAGACGGAACCCCTGCCTATACTCAAAAGCTTTTCTGCGTTGTAAATCGTTACGACCTAAAAAAAGAATTTCCCGCTCTTACGCTTCGACGCACGGCAATCAAATCCTGCGTTGATGAAATTCTTTGGATATGGCAGAAAAAATCAAACAATATTCACGATCTTCACTCCCACATTTGGGATTCATGGGCCGATGGGAACGGCTCGATCGGCAAGGCCTACGGCTACCAGCTCGGAGTTAAGCACAAATACAAAGAAGGAATGTTTGATCAGGTCGATCGTGTTATTTATGACCTCAAGAACAATCCGTTCAGCCGCAGAATTATGACAAATATCTATAATCACCATGACCTAAGCGAGATGGGGCTTTATCCCTGCGCCTACTCGATGACCTTCAATGTTACCCAGGGAGAAAACGGAAGGCTTGTGCTCAACGGAATCCTCAACCAGCGCAGCCAGGATGTTTTGACCGCAAACAACTGGAATGTCGTTCAGTACAGCGTTCTGCTTCATATGCTCGCTCAGGTTTGTGACATGGAAATCGGCGAATTTGTTCATGTCATTGCCGACGCTCATATTTATGACAGACACATTTCTCTTGTTAAAGAGCTTATTTCCCGTGAGCCTCTCCCCGCTCCGACATTTTGGCTCAATCCGGAAATCAAGGATTTCTATGAATTCACTACCGACGATGTTCGCCTTGATAACTATGAAACGCACGAACAGATAAAAAATATTCCCGTTGCAATATGAGGTGACCCGATTATGAAGCTTATAGCGGCAGTAGATAACGAATGGAATATAGGCAACAAGGGCAGCCTGCTTTTCTCGCTGCCCGACGATATGAAATTTTTTCGCACGACAACCTCAGGCAAGGTCGTTGTCATGGGCAGAAAAACTCTCGAATCTTTCCCCGGTTCGAGGCCGCTGAAAAACAGAGTGAATATTGTTCTTTCAAGAAGCAAGCATGACATTGACGGTGCGGAATTTGTTGCAAGCGTTGACGAGCTGCTCGAAAAGCTCAAGGAATACATCTCCGACGACATTTATGTTATCGGCGGAGCGCAGATTTATTCTCTGCTTCTCCCCTATTGCGATACGGCACTGATAACACACATTGACGCAATTGCCGACGAAGCGGATTCAAAATTTCCCGAGCTTGGAGCGGACAAATGGAAAATTACGGAACAATCGGATATCCATGAAAACAACGGAATTCGGTTTTGCTTCACAACATACAAATCAATCGACGAATAAAATCAGCCGGGCGACCCGATCGGATCGTCCGGCTTTGTTTTTTATTCGTTTTTACCACATTTTAATGCTGATGTAATTAAACACCATGCTGATAATCGACTTAAATATCGGAAGAACGACCGCAAATATCTGCGAGAAGAGCTTCATCCAATCAATCGACTGCTTAACGCCTGTACCTTTCTTAACCGAAAGGTCTTTTTTTATTGCGAAGGAATCAACATTTTCGGTTTCTCCGCTCTGAGTATCAACAGTATAAGCGTCAAAATAGAGCGTGTCGCCGACGATGCTTATTCCGGAGAACATTGAAGCGGTAACATTCTTGATGACCTCGGCTCTCGGGAAATACTTATCCGTCAAGCTCTCGTCCTTCTGATTGTAGATCTTAACTCCGGAACAACCGCTGATTTCATAAACCGTTCCGACCGGATTTTCCTTAACGGTGTATTCCTTGCCGTTGAACTCAACTGTAGAAGTCGTTATGCTCTCAACCTTATTGTCAATCATGGAATCTGTTCTGAGATAAACATGGTCATGACCCTGGAACACCATATCTATTCCGAGCTGCGGCATGAGCTTGCAAAGCTCGTCTCTGATCTCGCAAACATCGTCGTCCTTATAGTGAGATCCGTTTGAATAAGCAGCCTTGTGCAAAGCCACAAACTTCCAATCGGCATCGCTCGCCTGCATATCGTCAATGAGCCAATCAACCTGTGCGTCATTAAGGCTGTCATCGTCATCGAGATTTTCCGTATTGAGAACCGCAACATGAACATTGTTATAGTCAAACGAGAAATAGATGCCCGACTCGGTGTCCTGCTCCGGAACATTCGAATAGTAATAGTTCTTCTCGATCGCATACGAGCCCATGCCCTCGTGATTGCCCGAAGCCGACATCATTGTCGTGCTCATAAGCGTTTTGGAGGCCGTATCAAAGAGCCACTGCCATTGTCTGAAATTGTCGCCGTGGTCAACATTATCGCCCGTGTTGATGATGAAATCGCTGTCGTACATCTCATAAGCTGTTTCGATCACCTTTGCAAAAGTCTCGTACTGCTGCCGTGACTGTGACTGCGGGTCGCAAACATGGACGAATGATGTTTCGTCCGAACCGTCAGCCGTTTTGAAGGTTCCGATATCACTCCACCAATTTCTCGAAGCGTCGCCGACACGATAAAGATATGTTTTGCCCGCTTCAAGTCCCGAAATCTCAACGATATGTCTGTTCATCGGGAATGTATAATTCATAAATCCGATAACGCCGAGATCAACGCCCGGATACTGTCTTTCGGTTCTCTCTGTTTTAACATTAAGCTTAACGCCGTAGGGAACCGTTGATTTGCCCGTGAATACGGGATTTTCGGAATAAGGAATGATCTCTATATCCGTGCCCTTAACGCTCGTCTTTGTATACCAGCTGACATTTCTTGAGCCTTGATCCGAGCCGAGAGTCGTCGAAACGATAGTCGGCAGTCTGTAATTCTCCCTCGTCGCCGTCGGAGTAACCTTGCCGTCGTAAACCACGGTTGTATTTACATCCTCAATATAGTTATCGTCATAGGCAAATTCGCAGGCAACATTCGCAAGGGTCTGTCCGATTCCCTCAAGCTGTGTATCGGTGAGATATTCGCCCATATAATATTCCGCAATGCCCCAAAGCGACTTGAAATCAACGACGCCGAGCTTGTTGGCAGTCTCAAGGATTTTATTGGAAACATTGAGATAACTTGTATCTCCGAGGAAAATAACCATCATCGAAACAGTGAGAATTTTGCCCACACATTCAAGCGTCGTGCCCTCCGGGAAAAATGCTCCGAGGTTGAGATCAAGGTCCTTGAGAAGCTTATCCTGAAGCAGATCGTTTGAAACAATATCGACAAGAGCGTCAAAAATATCAAACACCGTGTCGCCGTTATTGAGCTGATCCAATGCGTCCATCATAAACGGGTCGTCCTTCATATGAAGCTTGCCCTCATATTTATAGACGATTATGCATTCAAGAAGATCCTCAAATGTACCCGGCTTTGTTCTGTCACCGAAGCCGTATTCGTCAATAAATCTTGTATTCGGAAGCTCGGAAACCTGAACATTGAGAAGCTTATCGATCGAGCTGACAAGATACCTTGCCGTAGCGTCGGGGTCGGTCAGATAGTTTTCGTAAATCTGATTGAGAAGATCCTCGATAAAGCTCATAAGATTTTTGGTCGTGAAAAGCTCAGTGCTGCCGATTTTAAGGCCGTTGCCGAAAAATCCGCTTATCAAGCTCTCAATATCAAGACCCATGCCCTTGAGTGTTTCGATCATGCCGTCCTCGGCGATCTCTTCGGAATATTCACCGAGCAAGCCCTCAAGCACAGTAAGAGCCGTTGCCGAAAGTCCGCCCTCGCCGAAGAAGGAATCTCCGAGCGACTTTATTCTGTAAGGCGTTGCGTATGTCTCGCCGTTAACCGTAACGGGAAGAACACAATCGACATCCTTGCTTTCGATATTCATTGTCGTTTTGCCGTTTGCATCCGTCGATGCGCTTACCTCACGGAAATAGTTCGGGAAAGCCGTAAGCGAATCCGTGCATATCTCGGTCAATGTTTCGCCGTCGTCGGTAACGGTCTGAGCGATATCGCTGTCATGAATATGACCGGTAAAGGAGAAGTGCATACCTGCGTCAGCAAGCTTGTCCGTAAGCTCCTCCCAGCCGTCTATAACAAAGCCTCGGATGATCGTATATTCTCCGGTAAAATGCGGAACAAAATTATGATGATTGACTCCGATAACCGTTTCTCCGTTCGCCTTTGCATCGGCAATTTCACTGAGCACCCAGTCGGTCGCCTCTGCCGTAAGGCAGCCCGCCGTTTCACCGAGATCCTTGCCCTTTTTGGTTACATCGGAGCTGTATTTGCCGGTGTCCATAACAATGAATCTGTAGCCGTCCGCACGAACCGAGTATGAAAGCATATTTGCCTTGCCCGTTGACGGAGTGTACCTGTGATAAGCAAGGTCATAGCCGAGATTTTTGTATAGCTCCATAAACTCCTCAGGCGTTGTGCGCCTTGCCGGCTCGGCCTTACCGTTTTCATATGTTGTGCCGCTTGCCTTGTTGATATCATGGTTACCGTTAATGACAATAACCTGAATACCCGTCTCCTCCTCAAACCTTTCAAGCCTTGCGGCAAGCTGTCTGTGAGCCTCATATTCACCGTTGGAGGTGAGGTCGCCGGAAAGAATGAGGTACTTCATTCCGTTTGTTTTAGCGTGCTCCGCAACGCCTGCAAGAGCCGATTCAAGTATACCCACCGACTGATAAGGCTCTCTTGCAAGCGCCGTTTTTGCGTTTTCCATAAACGCCTCATTGTAGTTTCCTGCCAGCGAAGCCGGATAATAATGAATATCCGACATAACGGCAAACTTAACCTCCTTGTCCGCCGTCAAGCCCTTTTGAATAGCTTCGGCTGCCGATGCGCTCATCGGAACGACGGAAAGGATCATCACAATTGCAAGCAAAAGCGCAATAATCTTTCTGCTGATCTTCTTTGTCTTGTTCATTTTACAAAATTCCCCTTATTATATTGATTTAAGTAAAGCCTTAAGATTTAAAAGTGCGTTCGGCACACCCTTGGCAATTTTGCCGACTCCCTTTGCGACATCCTTGCCCTCAAACACCTTGAGAAGTCCGTCCGCCATATCCTCCGTAAACAGACCGTTGCTCATCGAAACATAGTTTCTTATCGGCGTCTGCATAATAGTGTTCGTTATCATGGAGCTGCCTACCCCGCCCTTCGACTTCATCGCAAGATCGACCGAATTATAAATCAGCTTCGCAAGACCCTTATCCTTGCTTCTTTCGATCGAGTTGTTCATGCTGTCGTCGGTAATTTCGGGGGCAAGCTTAAGCTCTCCGCCGTAAACAGCCTTAAAGTCGTCCTCGCTCGCTCTGGCCGGATCTCCGTTAAAGTAAACGCTTGCAGTCTCTCTCAGATCAACGATTTCGGCGTCGTCCTCGGACTTCATCTTAACAGCCGCTTCAAGCCTTATATCTCTTGACGATGCACCGATAAGGATTTTATATTCTCCGCTCTCAACGCACCAGCCGTCGGCCGCCGTGTTCCAAAATGCAAACGCTCTGTCGTCAAGCTCGATCGTAACCTTCTTCTCCTCGCCGGGCTGAAGATTTACCTTTGCGAAGCCTTTAAGCTCCTTGGGTGCTCTGTATACCTTGCTTTCCGGCTTTGCAACATAAAGCTGCGCAATTTCACTGCCGGCGATATCGCCCGTGTTCTTTACCGTAAATGTGACCCTTGTTCCCTCGCCCTTTGAAAGGTTCTTCTTTTTAAGCTTTATATCCGAATATTCAAAGCTTGTGTACGAAAGACCGAAGCCGAACGGGAAACGGACATTTCTTTCAACCTTATCGTAATATCTGTAGCCGATGAAAATGCTTTCACGGTATTGAACATCCTCTTTTGAATCCGGGTATCTGAACGATGTAGGCGTATCCTTGAGGCAGAACGGATATGTTTCCGCAAGCTTTCCGCACGGGTTCGCCTTGCCGGTGAGCACATCGACGATCGCAGCCGAAACCGACTGTCCGCCGAGATAAGCGTTTAAAATTGCCTTGACATCGTCTGCCCACGGCATTTCAACCGGCGAACCGCCTTCAAGAACGACTATAACATTGTCGTTCACACGGCTGACCGCTTCAACAAGCCTGTTGTGCCCCTCGGGAAGCTTCATCGTGCTTCTGTCAAAGCCCTCGGACTCGTAGTCGTCCGTAAGACCGATAAAAACAACCGCCTTTGAGGCGTCCCTTGCAAGGTTGCAGGCCTCGGTTATATATGCGTCCTCATTCTTCCTCTTGCCGCTTCCGTCATAGCCGTCGGCAAATTTAACGCTTATCGGAGAATTGTTAAACGCTCTTCTTCCGCCGTCGATCATTGTCGGATTGATTATCGAGCTGCCTGCGCCCTGATATCTCGGATTTTCAACAAACGAACCGATGACCGCAACATACTCTCCCTCCACACGCTTGAGTGGAAGAACATTATCGTCATTCTTGAGAAGAACCATTGACTGCTCGGCAATCTGCCTTGAAAGCAGGTTGTGCGCCTTAACATCGAATTTATAGCCGGGCTTCATGTTTGCCATAGCTTTAAGAATGATATCTACCAGCTTGTCTACCCTCTCGTCAAGAGTATCCTCGTCTATAACTCCGCACTTGACCGCTTCAACTATCTTTGCGTCATTTGTACCGCCTGACGAAGGCATTTCAAGATCATTGCCTGCGTTAAGACCTGCGACGCGGTCGTTGACTGCGCCCCAATCGCTGACAACTGCGCCCTCAAAGCCCCATTCGTCACGAAGAACCTTGTTCTGAAGCCAATCGTTCTCCGAGCAATATGTGCCGTTGAGAAGATTATATGCGTTCATAACCGTCCACGGTTGGCTTTTTTTGACCGCTTTTTCAAAGGCTCTGAAGTAAATTTCCCTGAGCGCACGATCGTCGATAATGCTGTTTGAGGTCATGCGCTTCATTTCCTGGCTGTTGCCTGCAAAATGCTTAAGCGATGTGCCGACGCCCATCGACTGAACACCTGCGATAAACGCTGCGCCCATCTCGCCCGCAAGTTCGGGATCCTCCGAAAAATATTCAAAATTTCTGCCGCAGAGCGGAGAACGCTTCATATTCACGCCCGGACCGAGCAGCACGCTGACTCCATGCTGCAAGCATTCCTCAGCAAGAGCCTGACCCATTTTGTAAATAAGATCTCTGTCCCACGAGCAGGCGGTCGTAACTGCGGTCGGGAAACAAGTTGCAGGATAGCTGTTGCCGATTCCGATCTTTTTGTTTTCCGCATTCTGCTTTCTCAGCCCGTGAGGACCGTCGCAGACCATGATTTCCCGAAGGCCAAGCCTCTCAATGCTCTTGAGATGCCAGAAATCCTTGCCCGAACAAAGAGACGCCTTTTCCTCAAGCGTCATTTGTGAGATCAAGTCCTTATGCTTCAACATAAATTTCACTCCTCGTCATTTATTTCTGTTTCGTTTATTTCCAATAATGCGTCGGCCTGAGCCGGCACTATTTCTTCAACATTTTTAAGCTTCTTTTGGATTATCCTGTTCCTGTCCTGAGCCTCGGAAAGCGATTTACCGGCTTCGTCGATCTTCTTCTTAGCCTTGTCAAGAACCACTCCGAATTTCTCGTACTGCGCCTTTGCGGCCGCCAAAAGCTTTCTGACCTCATTCGCCTTTTCGTTTATCGCAACAGCCTTGAAGCCCATTGAAAGCGAGTTGAGCAATGCGATTATCGTTGTCGGTCCCGCAATCATGATGTTTTCACGCTGAATTCTGTCGATTATTCCCGAATTTGATGAGGTTATCTCGGCGTACAAGCCCTCCGTTGCAAGGTAAAGAATCGCAAACGGCGTTGTATCGGGAACATGAATATACTTTGTTATCATCTTTGCCTCGTGAAGCACTCTGTCCTCAAGAGCCTTTCTTGCAGCCGCAAGAGCCTGTGCGTCCGCATTATCCGCCGCCTCGCAGACCCTGCGATAATCCTCCATCGGAAACTTTGAGTCTATCGGAAGATATGTATATTTCGACGAATCGTCGCCGGACGGGATCTTGACCGCAAACTCAACAACATCCCTTGAGCCGGCCGTCGGCGAATAATTCTTGACATACATATTCGGAATTGTCTGGTCAAGTATGCCCTCAAGCTGAATTTCCGCCCATGTTCCCCTCGCCTTAACATTTGTAAGCACCCTGTTGAGAGCCGTAACATTCGTCGTAACGCCCGTTGAAAGCTCCTTCATTTCGCCGAGGGATTTATAAACATTTTCAAGCTGCTCGGAAACGGTTTTGAACGAGGAATCAAGCCTTGTTGCAAGGGTTGATGTCAGCTTTTCGTCAACCGTCGCCCTCATCTGGTCAAGCTTCTTCTCGTTGCTCTCCTGCATCTTCGCTATTGCGGCGTCAACGACCCTCGTCTGCTTCTCGTTCTGCTCCATATTGTTTGTTCTTATAAGGTTGAGCGAATCCGTCATATCCTTATTGAGCTTGAGCAGCGTCTCGTAATTCTGACGGGTCATTGCGTCAAGCTTTTCCGTCATTTGATTAAGCGAATTTGCCGTTTCACGCCTGTTTCGTTCAAATTCTTCGGCATTACTGCCGGAATTTTGCTTCATGAGCATGAAAATTGCGCCGAGCTGCTTATCAAGTTCGTCCGTACCGCCGCTCTCTTTGAGCTTCTTTATCTGAGATAAAGCATATACCGCAATGCCGATAACCGCAATCAGCAAAATTAAAATTATGTATATCAATGCGTCTGACATGTCATCACTCCGAACCCTTTTACAATATTATCTAATTATAACAAAAATTATATGTTTTTACAATCCATTTTCTTTTCAAAAATAGCTGGAATTTTTTGTATGTATTTGCTATAATATAACCGTTAATAAATCAGCAAATATCAACCGAGGCGTGCACCGCAGCCTGCGAAGCTTCGCCTTTACCCTTTTCGGAGGTAAATATAATGTTCAAAAAGCTTTTATCGATTCTCCTCGCAATTGTTGCCGTGATAAGCCTTTGCGCCTGCGGCGGCGACAGCTCGGAGGTGCTCATACTCCCCATTGAATCCGACCCTCTTTGTCTTGACCCACAGGTTGCCGACTCCAAGGAGGCAAAGCTGATGATTGCAAACTGCTTTGAGGGTCTTGTGCGGCTTGACAAGGATTACAAGATCATTCCCGGCGTTGCCGAAAGCTGGCAGATTTCCGACGACGGCTTGACCTACACATTTAATCTCAGAAAAGATACGCATTGGAAGCTTCTCAATTCCTTTGAGGATGTGCTCCCCGAAGGCTACAAGGATACATACCGCACTCAGGTTATCGCCGCCGACTTTGTTTACGGCTTGACCCGTGCGCTCGACCCGGCAACTCAGGCAGGAGACGCCGAAAAGCTCTTTGCAATCAAAAATGCCGCCGCCGTCAACAGCGGCAAGCAGCCGACATCCGCTCTCGGAATAACGGCGCAAGACGATTCAACGCTTGTTATAACCCTTGAAAGGGTCGATCCCGACTTTTTGCGAATCCTCACCCTCCCCGTCGCAATGCCCTGCCATGAGGATTTCTTTAATGCAACTCATGCGAAGTATTGCCTTGACCTGAAATACACCTTCTGCAACGGTCCGTTCTATCTTTCAAGATGGGCGGAGGACAATACGCTTTCAATGTATAAAAACGACGAATACACAGGCAATGTCAAGGTTAATCCCGACGAGCTTTATTTCTATGTCAATACGGAGGAATCATCGGTAATCAAAAAAATAAGGCAGCGCACCTATGACTGCGCTTTTATATCGGAAACCGCAAAGGACGAGCTGAGCGATAACGACAAGCTGACAAACTATTCATGCGACAACATGATTTACGGTCTGTGCTTCAACTGCTCGGATTCGGTGCTTTCCAATGAGGATATGCGCCGTGCGCTCGCAATGGTCACCAAAACGGACGAGTTGACGGCAAATTCCGACAAAGCATTCACCCAAGGAATCGTTCCCGACTGCGTGCGCTACGGCGAAAGCTCATACCGTGAGGCAGCCGGTAATATAAGCGGCATAGCCTATAACGAGCAGCAGGCGCTCACGCTCTGGCAAAAGGGGCTTAAAAAGCTCGATATAACCACCGCCGAGGTCGTTATCACCTGCACCGAAGAAAACGCCTCGCTCATGCAGCAGACAATTCAGAATTGGCAGAAGGTTTTTTCGACCTCAATTCTCGCCAAGGTCGAGGTCAAGACCTCCGAGCAGATAAGCACAATGATCTATAACACGAGCTATCAGGTGCTCTACCACAAGATATCGACCGATTCCTCAACCGTTACGGATACCCTGAAGAAATTCACCTCCGAAAGCTCGGCAAATTTCTTCGGCTTCGCCGACAAGAATTATGACGCTGTTGTCAATGCCGTAGCTTCGACCTACTCGGGTGCGGCAAAGCTCAACGGCTGCATAAATGCCGAAAAATATATTCTCGATAAGGCCGTATTTCTGCCGATGCTGTCCGGTTCGTCATATGCAACGGTGAACAAGGGTGTAACGGGCTTGTACTTCTCCCCCGCCTTTGAAAGCGTATGCCTGATATCCGGAGGTCACAGCTGATGAAGCCTTTAAAAACAGTCGGCGCAGTCATCTTCTGGCTTCTGACGCTCGCAATTATGTATATCATATTCGGCTTTTCGAGCGAAAGCGGAGAGGAATCCAAGGAGGTCAGCGAGAGCGTTCTGAGCGTAATAATAGAATATATCGGAAATATCATTTCTCACAATGCGCTTCGCAAGCTTGCCCATTTTTCGGAATATGCCGCTCTCGGTTTTTGCATGAGCGGAGCGATTTATTTCACATTTTCAAAGAGCCGGTTTTATATTCCGCTCATTCCCTGCGTGCTCTATGCCGCCGGCGACGAAATCCACCAGTATTTTGTTCCGGAGCGTGCCTGCCGTTTATTCGATGTGTTCGTCGATTCCTGCGGCAGTTTGACCGGTATTCTCCTCTTCCTTGCCGTAATTTCACTGATCGGGAATTTTTGCAAAAAGCGAAATAAATCCCGATAGAAAATATATGCACTGCCTTGCAATCGGTCGTGCGGTATTGCCTGTAAATTTTGACGAATCAGCTCCGCTTTACAGGGCTGATTTTTTGTTGCAAATGTATATTTTGGGGCAAAATTTAACGGAAATTACACAAAAGAAGCCATATATGAAAATATGGCGCAAATATTGCAAAAAAACGCAAAGAATATCTAAAAAAACAACAAAATTTTTTAGGTTGAAAAGGGTAAAAAGTACAGCAAAAAAACGGTCAAAAACATTGACATTTTATAGACAATGTATTAAAATAAATGTGTAATTAAGAATTATTAAAACCAACCGCTAATTGATTAAAAAGTACGAAATCAGTCGGTAATTTGATCCACATCAGACACAATTCATCAGCCGATCCGTCGGCATCGAAAGTGATGTTGACGAGAGTTCCCTGACAAATTCCATACTTTCAATCAATCAGCGGTTTTTTTAATAATTCAGAGGTGGTGGGAACATTGATTAGAAGAAGAAAACAAACCATTGGCTTCCCGTTAAGATTTGCCTGCTCGGCGATTGCGCTACTCATTTTCGCAGGAAGCTGCATGATCAGTGCCGGGGCGAAAAAAGCCTACATTTCCGAGGTCACGATCGCAGCCGGCGAGGATGCGCTGACGACGCTGGAAAGCAAGGGCTACTCCGTTCTTTTCCAAGGAATGAACCTTGTTACGAGCAACGGAACGACGGTGTATCTGGGCTACAAAAAAGGAACGACTGCGATCACGAATTTTGTTGTTTCGACTCAAAAAAGCAGCACGATCACCTATGGCAGCATTTCTTACAAATCCGTGTCAAGCATAAGCCTTAACGAAGGCACGGACGGAACGCCGATTTATCTTTATTACACCAATGACAGCTCTGCCGGAGGTAAGATAACCTCACTCGACACGGTGTCGGGCTTTACGGAGCAGGACGAGGTCGTATCGTTGAGGAATGACGGCTCCTCCCCCGTTCGCATGAATGACGGAACGCTCGCCAATTTTGACAAAGGAATTGACGGCAACGAGCTTTATCTTTTGATGTACCGAAGCTTGGAGATCAAGCAGTACATTTCAAACGCTTGCGTCGTCACCGGAAGCACAAAGGCCGAGGCTGTCAACTCCGCCGCTTCAAAGGGCTGCGACTACTATTTGGACAAGGATATGTCGAGCGGCAACACGGTGGCATATATCGCATATCAAAGAACCTCAGACAAGAACAATGCGATAACAAAGCTTGACATCGACGGCACAAGCCTGAGCTTCGACAAAAGCAAGCAGGCAAACTCGTATCTTTTGGATATTTCAAACGATAAGCTTTTTAACGGAAGCTTTACGCTGGGCGATTGGGCGGGAGTTTACGCCTCTTACGACAAATCCGTTTCCAAAAGCTCAAGCGAATACAAGTCTCTGCAAAACAGCACGGTAAATTGCAGCTGCGTTTTGGCAGGAAGCTCCGGTATATATGCACTCTATGAGGGCGATGTTCAATCGACCGTCAATGCCGAGGAAACAACTACCACAGAGGAAGCTACCACAGGCGAGGCTGTAACGGACGAATATTTCGGTATTGACAAGTCAGTCACAACGACCGTCGCAGATGACAACCCAGAGGGAAAAACCACGGCATCGGCAATAAGCAAGGGAAGCGTAATTGCAGTTTCCTGCTTCTCGGCACTCATAATACTGATCTTGATCGGAGCAGTAATCTACAGAAAGAAAGGAAGAGGCAAGAAAGCATGAAAAAAACTGTCAAAATAATTATTTCCCTGATGCTTTGCGTTACCTGTATTATTCAGCCTTGTGCGGCAGGCGCTGCAACCTTTACGGGTAAAACATATGTCAAAGAAATGATTATCAGCTATGGCAAGACTGAGGACGAAGCCAAAGCATGGCTCGACAGCAAGGGCTACAAAACGATCAACTACAACCTCAACGAGGGTGCGGACGACACATTCTCAACCAAGAGAGCTGTTTATCTCGGCTATAAGACAACATATAACGCCGACGAAGCCATAACCGACATGAAGCTGATGAACATGAAGGGCGGCTACAGCATTGAGGATTATCAAATGCTTCTCGATGAGCAGAAGCTCAACATCGGGGTGTTCCTTGATAACTTCAAGATTGCGCTCAAAGAATACAGAGAGAACTACAAAAACGGTCAGGAGCGAGCGGTTGCGGCTCACGAGATGCTGAACCTGCTCTATGACGACGACACCGAGGAAACTCTGGGCGATTTGCTTCTTGAAAAAATCAAGGAGGAATATTCCGACGAAGAGTGGAACGCTCTTTCAAAGGATGCGCAGGGCAAGGCTGCCGACATGACAACCATCCTCATGCAGGCGAACACAAGCTCGGTGCTTGCGATAGAGCAGCTTATCTCCCTTGCAACGGACGACAGCTCCTCCGTTTGGACGGACAGATACACAACGGCAAAGACCTACGACGAAATGGTCGATGAATTGATGAAAAGCGAAAAGCTGACCGTAACTCAGGCAGCCAAGAAGCTTGCCGCAGAGTATGACAGCGACGCAAGCGCAATCGCTTCAAAGCTTGAGGGCTACACGGGCTTCCTCAAAACATACACCGACGAGGAAATCAGACTTTCCGATTCCGTTGAAAAGATTGAAGCTTATCAAAGCTCTCATGAGAATTTCAATGTTGCGGGCTGGGCTTCGGCAGGCGCACAGTACGAGGTGCTTAATTCGTTGAAGAACGATGATGTAACGCTGTATGAGCTTTTGACGAGCGAGGATTTCGATGTTGCAGGTGAGGACAGATGTATGCTTTATCCGCTGGTTTCGGCATTGACCGACGGTCAGCGTGCCTGCCTCGACTTCCTGTCGATGAATCAGATAGTTGCTCTGGGCATTAACGACGACGCTTCAATCAAAAAGGCGATGGAAAGCGTCGATATCAAAGCGATCAGCAAGGACACGGTTTCAGTTTACTACGGAATCGACCGCTCGATATTCGGCAGCGAGGTCGCCCTGACCGGTGAAGCATACAGGCTTCAAAGCTCCTCCGACAAGGAAGCCTCGGACAACTGGTTCAACAACGGACTTTCCCAGACGACAAAAATTATTCTTATCTCCCTCGGCGTTGCCACCGTGGCGAGCATAGCCTCACTGATTGCAGGCTTTTCATTCGGCAATGCGGCGCTCAAAGCCGCAAGGTCATTGGCAAGCATCGAAGCCAAAACCGCAACGGTTACCAACGATGTTCTTGAAGGCGTTGCCAACAGGATAGCCGTTATTGAAGAGGAAGCGGCAGGATATGCCGATGATGTATACGACCTTGTAGAAGATGCCGACAAAATATTCGGCGCACAGGCAAGATCAGCCGGTGCTCTCGGTTCAAAAACAATGTGGAGCAAGATTTTCAACTACACCGGTCTTGCAATGACTGCGGTCACATTCATCATTTTGGGCTATTCCGCATGGAGAACATATCAGGAGTTGAAAGAATACTACAAAGTTGATTTCACACCGATCCCGATGCACATGGTCGATCAGGGCGTTGACGAAAACAACGAAAAGATATTCACCTATTACACTGCCGTTAAATGCAACCGAGAGGAAGCGCAGATGGTAACGGAAGAAACCAAGATTCTCAAGAGCTTCGGCGATTTGAACGGCGATGTGGGAAAGCAGTGGGTTGCGCTTTACACCACCAAGGATAAGGCGGCAGGAAACCCGATTACGGCGAGCTTCGTTGTTCAGTATGTTAACACCGGCATTCCGGATGATACGGTTGCGCTTTCGATGTTCGGCGAAAACACTGTGCAGAATTTGACGAATAAAAAATCCGGCTACACCTATGCCGACGGCAAGAACGGTATCTACCTTTTCTACGGCACGGACGGCTCGGTATTCGCGGGCAGCGTTTACTCCAACGGAACACACGCAATTTTCTGCGGCGTAACAATGATTATTTGCGGATTTATATCATATTTCATAATTAAGGGCGTCAGAAAAAAGAAAAACAGCAAGGGGACAAAATCTTATGCATAAGAAAATTTTGAAGGCATTGATAAGCGTTATACTCGTTATGGCGATATGCTCGGTAACCTGCACCAACGCATTTGCAGCATCTTTTTTGAAGAACACATATGTCAAGGAGTTCTTCCTCAGCTACGGCAGCACGGACGAAGAGGCTAAAAAGTACCT
>CAVJIV010000019.1:0-48487 GCA_963649715.1 bacterium
TTTATCGCCATGATCGCCGATAAGCTCCGCCTTCAGCTTCGAGTGTCGTGATAGACTTCAGATTTTAGACGGTGGATGGTAGCAAAGCGCTGCGATAGAATTTACAGAGATGAAAAAAATAAAACTTCACGGTGCTTAATCTGACACAAGATCGGCGGAAAATTTTTTCAGGCAGAAAAAAGTCAAAACACTCAGCGGAAAAATCGGCGGGAAAATTTCAAAACAATAGGCAGAAAATTTCCGAAAAATTATGTTGATATAAAAAATTCCCCCGAAGTTGAACTGCCTCAAATTGTGCAGCATAACGGGGGACAGATTCAAGCAAGGCGTGCGGTATAATTGTGCAGCATTGTCTTAAAAACTATCTTGCTTTTAAATATCCTAACAAAGTATAATATATCCATTCTCCGGCAGGTCAAATACGGCTTGCCGGTATTTTTTATGGAGGTTGTTATGGAGTACGGTTATATTCGGGTATCGAGCAAGGAGCAGAATATTGACAGGCAGATGGCGGCATTGTTGAAAGAGGGGCTTGATAAAAAACAAATTTTCATTGACAAGCAATCGGGTAAGGATTTTGACAGGCCGGCGTATAAGAAGCTTTTGAAAAAGCTGAAATCAGAAGATGTGTTGATAATAAAATCCATTGACCGATTGGGCAGAAATTATGCGGAAATACTTGAGCAGTGGCATGTTATAACAAAGATCAAGCAGGCGGACATTTATGTGCTTGATTTCCCTCTGCTTGACACAAGAAAAAAGGACAACGATTTAACGGGAATGTTTATCGCTGACCTTGTTTTGCAGATATTATCTTATGTTGCTCAGACTGAGCGTGAGTTTATTCACCAAAGACAGGCGGAGGGGATAGCCGCAGCGCAGCAAAGGGGAGTAAAGTTCGGACGAAAGCCAATTGAATTGCCAAAAGCCTTTTATGCTGCCAAAGATAAATATGACGCAGGTCAAATCTCATACCGTCAAGCTGCGGAGCTGTGCGGCATGACACCCTCGTCGTTTTATAGATATTGTCAAAATATATAATTTTTGTTATAAATAAGAGTTGTTTTTTGGAATAGAAAGATGCTCAAAAATGTAGACTTTTTTGAGCATCCGAGAACAGTATTTTTTATATTATTTTACCTATCATTACAATATTATCACACTTAATTCAAAATGTCTGCTTTATGAATTAGCACAAATCAGCATGACTTATTTTGGATTTTTGTGTATGTGAAGTATGTTTCGTTTTCAATGCGGAATGAATAATCGCCGCTGTATTTTTTGCAGATTTCTTTGATGATTGTTAAGCCGTAGCCGTGATCTTTGTCGTTCTTTTTCTGCTTTGAATCCTTGATGAAATTGTTCTCGGTAGTTATTGAAATGTAATCATTTTCAATTTGTATGTTGATTTTTGATTTCTTATCCGTTTCGGATTTTTCGGTGGCATTTATCGAATTGTCGATAAGGTTATGCAACAGTCGGCAAAGGTCATATTCCGCAATTCTGACAACGGATTGCTCATCAACGGTTATGTTCAATTCAACATTTTTCTCTGCGGCTGCCTGCTGCTTGATATAAATAATCGTGCTGATGATTTCATTGGAACAAATTGAATTCTTACTTGCGCCGAAAACAGAATCTCCCGTTTTATTCAGAATTTCAAGAGCCTTATCGGTTTGTCCGATCTCAATAAAGCCCGTGGCGGTTGTGAGTAAATTATTCAGATCGTGCTTGATTTTACGAAGCTCTTTCTTTTCTTCGTTGAGCATGATTGTTTGCTGATAGGTCATTGTGTTGGCAAGTATTTGTTTCTCATTTTCGATGTTTTTGCGTTCGATTTTGTCAATGTAATCGACCAAGAAAAGAAGTCCGACGCATGTGACAAGACAAATTGCAGCTACGATATAGGAGGTGTTTCTGATTTTTATGTATGCGGGTCCGTTCATAGCGTCACTGCCGAGTGACTGTGCGATCGAAGCGTATGACAGGAAGTATATCAGGTTTATAAGCGGAATGACCAAGAAGAAAAAAGATTTGTTGGAGGTTATTCTTCCCTTTGAAGAAATTTTACCTTTAACCAATTTTATTATAAACGCAAAGAAAAAGGATACTAAAACAAGAGTAACAGAATAGATAACAAGAGGGATCGACGGAATTGTTGATGAAACGAAGTATGAATACGGATATCCCATTGCTGTTATGAAGCGGATAGCCACAACGGGCGAAACCAAATTCGTTACGGCAACCAAAATGCCTGTAAAAATTTTTTCAAAGACCGAGCCTTTGCAGGTTAAAAACGTAATTCCCACTTCAATGGCAAGGAAAATGATATATAGCAAAGCTTCGTTCCACCCTTTCATAAGGGTTAACGAAATCACACTCCAAAGCATTCCGAATCCCATTACGCAGAGAAATGTGACAAGGCTGTTTTTCTTATCTTTCAGCGAGGCATGAATTATGTTATATGCCGACAGATGACGGGCAAAATGAACCAGCGCAGTGAGTGAGAAAAAATTAGTCATGTCGACCATATCCATAGATAAACATCCTTTATAAATTTAAAATATAGTTTTTGTAGTGCGAAATAACTGCTTTGTACTTTTTGGGAGGAATGGGCACTTTTATTTCTTCCGATATAATGAAAACATGCGGCTCGTAGCCTCGAATAACATTCATATTCACAACATAGCACTTGTGGCATTGATAAAAATACGGCGGTAAATTTTTAATGAACTTTTTCAGCGTAGAATAAATTGTTATCGTGTTGCCGTCCGCACAGTGAATGAGCAGATTATTGTTATAGGTTTCAATGTATAAAACAGACTGATAATCTATCGTGTAGCTTTTCTTTCCGTATGAAACGGTTTCGAGATTTGTGCCTTCTTTTGTAATGGCATTAATTGACCTTTTTATCGCACGAAGAAGCTGTTCGTCGGTCATTTTTGATTTCAGCAGATAGTAGCAGCAGTCAATTTCGGACAGGTTTTCCGTTTCGGTCGGATAGCCTGTCATAATAATAAACGAAATATTGCTGAATTCGTGCTGATGGTCAACAAGCCAGTTAACGGAGTTGATGTCATTTACCATAATATCGAGGAAAACGATATCCGCCTTACCGGTTTTAATTTGCTCATACAAAGCGTCGATGGAAGAATAGCGTTCAATTTCAAAATCCATACCTATTTGGTCTTGAATCGCTCTTTGAATTTTAAATGAAATAAGCTCAAGATATGATTCTTCATCGTCGCAAATTGCAATTTTTAACATAATATATCACTCCAGACTCGTGATATAAATTATAATACAAACCAAGTGCCGAGCGCAAGGTTATTCGCCACGCAAAAGCGGTTATACACCACGCATATATTGACAAAAGAATTACACGATTTTATAATTTTTAGGAAATATTTTCCGATATTGCATGTAGAAATTATACACTGATTTCGGGAAATAATCAAGATAAAAAACGGAGGGGATAGGTTGAGAAAAACAGTATGTGGGCTTGTGCTGATTTTGTTGATCTCAATGTTTCAAATTACCGCTTCGGCGGCAGATTATGAAGTCGGTGCAAGCGATATCAGCACGGCGGTCGGGGAGGAAGCGGAAGTACCTGTTAAGCTGAGGGGCAACAAGGGCTTGATGGGGTTCAAAATTTCCGTAAGCTACTTGCCCGATCAGATTGATGTTGTTTCGGTGAGAAAGGGAGATTTTGCCGACGAAGGCAATTTCAGCACCAATTTCGGAGTTCGGGACACAGGGTTTGATGTAATCTGGAACAGCACAGGTAATGTGGCAAAGGACGGAAATCTTTTTGTCCTGACGGTTAAGCTGAAAGAAGCGGTAAAGGATAAGGCGACAATTAAGCTGAGCTACAGCAAGCCTGATACATTTGACTCAATGTGGAAAGATGTTGCACTTGATTGCCACGATATAACGGTGACAAAGGCGGCGAAAGCGTCGGTGACAACCGTTTCACAGGAAAATGTAACATCGGCGACCGCACCGGCGGGACCGACCTTGCCGAGCGACGATAAAATCGTTGAGATTTACAAGCAGTCGCTTAAAGAACTGAAATACAAGGACGTGTATGAAGCGGCAAGCCATGATGACTTTGTGAAAATGATTAACGCTAAGCTTTCCGATGCCGCAGGTGTCAAGAACCGTACATGGGTATCGGATTACGATTCCGTAATAAGGCTTTATGAGCAGGCGTATGAAAACATTTTCTTCGCAACGATTACGGAGTCCACAGACAGCAGTGACATAAGCAAAGCCGTTCAAGAGGTAATGAGGAAAATGAAAATATCTTCGGTATCGGAGATACCCGAAGATCAAGAGGAAAAGTTTGTAAAAGAGGTTCAGAAAGAGCTGAACAAGGTAGATCCGAATATGCCGAACGTTGAGAGCGATGTTGATACCGATGAGGCGATGAAGCTTTTTAAACAGGCATACGGTCTGGCAAATAACGGTGTTCCGCCGAAGGTCGAGGTCAGCGAAAAAGATAACAAGCGGGTCATCATTATTTCAACAGCTGCCGCAACTGCGGTTGCAGTAGGCGCGGCGGCGATAATCATATACAGAAAGAAAAGAAAAAATAACGAGGAGGAAAACTCAAAATGAAGAAAAGAATTATATCATTGCTTCTTATGATAGTAATGATCGTTTCAATCGTACCGTTTGGAACTATTTCGGCGAGTGCGGCGAATCAAGCCACAAGTTTTACGCCGAGATTGTCTGCACCGAGCAAATCCGGATGGTATGCTGATTACAACAGGAATAACTGTGTGGCATATGCTAAAGCAAGAGCGGCAGAAATATTGGGTTATTATCCGAGCTTCTATGGAAATGGCGGTCAATGCTATACAAACGGAAGTGCAAATTACCCAAAATCATATAATGTTCCAAAAGTTGGAGCTCTTGCATGTTCAAGTGGGCATATAGCTGTTGTTGAAGAAGTTGGAAGCAATTACATTATTGTATCCGAAGGCAATTATTCATGGTACGATTCAAGATATATGTATAATGTAGTTGGTGCATCTGTGAATGGAAATGGAACGTGGTTTGACAACAGAAGAATGAGTACAACCAACGGCGTTCCTGCTGGATTTGGAGGAAGTTGGTATGGATATATTTATCTGGTAAAGGATAATTATACTCCGCCTCCGACGCCAGCTCCTTCAAAGCCGTCGTTAGGCAGTATTTCTGCTTCCGATATCGCTAAAGGCAGAACCGTAACATTTACATGGAATGCTACGGACAGAGCAACGGGATACAAGGTTGCTATCCGAGGCGCAGAGACAAAGGACATAGATGTCGGCAATGCAACAAGCTACAGCTATGTTCTCGGCAAGAGCGGTACATACAGCTTCTATGCAATGGCATACAATTCAACGGGCAACAGCGGCTGGACAAGCGATTGCAGATCATGTACTTCGCATGACCCTGTTACCGTAAAATTTGTGGATTGGGACGGCAGTGTTCTGCAAACGCAGACAGTTGATTACGGTATGAGCGCAACCGCACCGTCAACGCCGTCGAGAAAGGGATATACATTCCAAGGATGGGATTCTTCCTACTATAATGTTACGGCGAATAAAACCGTCAAAGCAACTTATCAGATAGAAAAATATACGGTTAATTTCCTTGATATGGAAGGTAACCTGATTTCAGCTCAGAAGGTTGAGTACGATAAGGATGCCGTTGAGCCTACAGACAAGAAAGTACCGACAGGATATGAATTTGTTTCGTGGAACAGCGAAGCGTATAAGAATGTTTATACGGATGCTTCAAACAAGACAATAAATGTTCAGGGTATTTACAAATGGGGAAATGTTGATCTTCCGATTATCTGCTCAATCGCAAGCGTTGATTGTCAGTATGACGGATATTATGTTTATCTTAACCTTGTAAATTATGACCAAAAGGCTACAAAGGGCAGAGCTATCGTTTCTCTGAAAACGGCTTCGGGCAAGCTTGTTGATATGACAGAGTCGGCAGCTTTCAGCATACAGAGAAAAGGCACAAAGAATAATTTCGAGGTGTTTATCCCGAGCGAAAAAGCAGGCAGCACGATCGAGGTTATTATTGTTGACAATTATTCATCGGGCGTTCCCATTTCGGAAGTAAAGACTGTTGACATCAGCAACAAAGAAAGATGGACATATTGGGACACATTATCGAACGAGGATCTGAATGAAATAAAGGCGAATTCAGACTATACACTTGAACAAAGAACAGAGTATCGTTATAGAGACAAGGAATTTTCAACGGAAATCACAAAAAGCAAGGACGGAACAGATGGCTGGATTTTCTTGAAAAACGGTAATCCAATATATTCAGATTGGTCGGGTTGGACAGATGCACCATTAAGAAGCAGCACTAATGCTGATGGCGGAGTTAAAGTGGAACAAAAAACTGAATCTGTTAAATCATCTGAAGTTGATCAATATGTATACTACCATTGGTGGGATGGAAACAGGGATTGGTTAAGCTACAATCCTGGCAGTTATGTATATCACCAAATTAATTTAACATATCAATTATCGGCAAGGTGGCAGGGCCCGAGTGCTCTGTGGTATGGAACATACAAATGTAATTCTTGTAATGCCGGTGGAATGTGGATACCGGGCGAACCGATTTATAGGTATTATAATAGAACAATGTACCGTAGCTGCACATATACCAATACATATACATTCTTTAGATTCAAACCTTGGTCAGAATGGTCAACAAATTCTGTTGTTGCAAATGAAAATCGAGAAACTGATACAAGAACAACATACAGATATAAGAGCAGTTCCCGTGCAAAAGAAGATGACAGCGGAAAAATATATTCTTTCAGCAACAAGGTTGACAGCATATATGCAGGAAAGCAGCTTACTCTTTATATCTATAAGGTAGACGGCGCATCCGACTATACAAATGAATTTATCGGACAGACAGTCATTGCTTCCGACGGTTCATACAGCTTCAATAATTTCAAGCTTCGTGAAGAGCCGACGATCAAGACAGGCGACTTTACGGTTGCTATCGGCATCGAAGGCACATCAAACCTCACGGAAGTCGGAAAGATTGAAGCTCCCGTACCGACCTATTCGGTTAAGTTCTATAATTGGGACGGAACAATTCTCAGCGAACAGACAGTATCCGAGGGCAAGACGGCAGTTCTGCCCGAAAACCCCGAGAGAGAAGGATATGACTTCATTGGTTGGGATAACAGCATTGCAAACATCAAAGAAGATGTAGAGCTTAATCCTATCTTTGAGAAGAAGCAGTTTACAGTTACATTTATAGACTGGAATAATCGTTTGATCGAAAGTAAAAAGTATGAATATAATGATGTTCTTTCGACACCAGATTACTCTGAAGTAAAGGGTTATAACTTTGATGGTTGGGATAAGATTATTGACGGTACATTTGTCGTTACCGAGGATATGGTTGTTACCGCAGAATATTCAAAGAGATCGTACAATATTAAATTTATTGGATATGATAATAACGTTATTTCTGATCAGACCGTTAAATTCGGCGAGGATGCCGTTGCTCCCGATAATGCGGGAACTGCGGATGACGGCAGAATTTTTGCAGGCTGGCAGGATAACGGCTATACCGATGTAAACGGCGACGCTTATGTATATCCTGTTTATTACTACGAAACAACTGCCGAGATGCCTACTGTTACATATGAAAAGGACGGCGAGCAGGTTGAATGTCCGAACGGAGAATATAATGCACCGATTACAATAACTCTTTCGACGAATGATGAGAATGATGTAATTTATTATTCGATCAACGGTTCGGATCATAACGAGGAAATCGAATACACAGACCCGATCACAATCGACAAAACCTGTTCAATAACTTATTATGCAACAGGTTTCGGCAAGAACGACAGCGAACCCAACACAAATTATTATTGCATCAATACAGGCGACAAAATGTCCGATTGGATGACGATAGATGAGCTTCCCGAAGCAGTCAGAAATGCAATCGGTCAGGAGGACAGCGATTACAAGATTGAGAAAGAGGTCGGCTACAGATTTAAAGATTTGACAGAGACCTCCGATGTTGCAACCGCTAAAAATCTTGCCGATAACGGCTGGACGCTTATCAGCACAACATATACGGACTATTCGGATTGGCAGGACGAAAAGATTGATGTTGATTCTTCAAAGCTTGGATTTGAGGTTGATACAAACAATGGCGCAACAGACGGACAGGAATTCCGTTACTTATACTCACATTATAAGTATGTTGATGCAAACGGTGAAACACAATATTCGCAGAATATCGTTGACGGTTTTGACTGTGAGTATGAGGAAATCTATCTTGACGAAAAGATAAATATTGATCCTGAAACATACAGCTATATTTATGACGGGCAGTCATGGTATTCCAGAAGAAAGGTTATGACCGAATACCGTTCCCGTTATCAGGTTTCAAGCTATTACAAATGGACAAGTTGGGGAATTACTCCTCCGATATCATCGGATAGCAGAGAAGTAGATACAACAGATGTTTACAGATATTCAACATCAAACTACCATATTGTAACGGTTTACACTATGGACTACTATCCTGAGATAATGTTTGTAAGAGATGGCGAAACTGTTGACACAACAAAGATAAGCGATCTTTACGGTTATAATTACAAGGGTCTTTATAAAGATGAAGATTATAAGACGGCATTTAATGCCAAGACCGATATAAGAGAAAGCATGGAGCTTTATGCTAAATATACGCCGAAAACTTATACTGTTACATTCCAGATGCCGAACGGTGTTATAGTTGATGAGCAGGAAGTTGAATATATGGGCTCGGCAGTTGATCCGGGTTCAGATAATCTTGAAGGATATGTATTCGGCGGATGGGATAAGGATTTCAGCTGCATTACAGAAGATACTATTGTAACAGGAAAGTATTACAAAGAGTCCGAATACCCGAGAATTGCTCTTAACAGATCATCTGTTGTTCTCTACATGGGTACATATTTTGACCTCATCGCAACTATTACTCCGAGTGATCTCGTCGGCAAGGAAATTGAATGGAGTTCAAGCGATCCGTCCGTTGCAACGGTTGACGAGTACGGTAAGGTAACAGCTCTCAAGGCGGGTCAGACCGTTATTACGGCAAAGGTTGTTGAAAACAAAGAAACGGCATCGTGTACGATCACCGTTCAGTCCGATCTTGCATCAAAGCTCATGATTAAAGAAGATTCTAAGCTTAACCGCGATGATATCGGATATATCAGACGAGTTACACTTCAAACCACTGTTTCCGATGTGAAAAACGAATTTATCAATGAGAATATTAAATTTATCAACATTGACAAAGACGGAAATGAAGTTGTTTTAAGTGATACGGATTTAATCGGAACAGGCACAATTGTCAGACTCATGGACGGCTCGGCTATCTCCGATGAGGCAAAATTCGTAATCACGGGCGATGTTGACGGTGACGGCAAATGTACTCTTAAAGATTCAACTCATATTATGCAGTATTTGCTTGAAACCGAAGAGTTCGCCCCCTATCAGATAGGTGCATCGGATGTTAACGGCGATGGCTTTGTAAACAATAAAGATGCGGCATTGATTGCTCGCTTTATTGCAAAGCTTGATGTTATTAACGGTTAATTAAAGCTCAAATGCCGCGCATTCTTTGTGCGGCATTATACCTAAAAAGGAGTAGGAAAATGAATAAACTGATTCGCAATTCACTTTCAATTATTATGGTTCTCGTCCTGTTGATGTGCGGCTCTGTTGCCTCGCTCGGCGCAACTGCCGCATTAAAGATAGACAGCATAAAGGCTCAGGCAGGTCAGGAAGTTACCATGCCCGTTTATATTGAAAATAATCCCGGATTTTCAGGTACAAAAATAACGATTAGTTATGATAAAAACCTGAAGGTCATATCTGTTGAAAAGGGAAAGGTTTTAAATTACGGTAATTTCGTTCAGAATGCAGATAACAGTGCAGATAACAGCTTTGATGTTGTGTGGAACAGCAATATCGAGAACAAAGCAAGCGGCGTGATGTTTACCGTAACTTTCAAGTTGCCCGACAATGCCTCAGGCGACTATAACATAAAAATAACTTATGACAAAGAAAATACCTTCAACGCAAAGTATGACGATGTAACATTTGACTGCGGAAGTGCTGTGATATCTGTTCCTCAAAACGGAAATTCCGACACAGACAATAACGTAACTTTTTGGAACAGAATTGTCAATTTCTTTAAGAAAATTTTTGATTTCATCAGGAACCTGTTCAAATAAGAGGTGAGTGTATGAAAAAAACAGCAGAAAAGGTTTTGTCTGTATTGATAGCCTCAATAATGCTTTTAGGTATTTTGCCGATTGTACCGCTTACCGTAATTTCCAAGGCGAGCGAGATGCTGACGAGCGGAACCTGCGGTGAAAATGTCACCTATTCTTTTGATGAGGATACGGGCGATATGGTAAATTATAGTTTAGGGAGGTTACCTTTAAAAGCATCACCCGTTTACTATATTTACAGCCCTAAATTTACAGTTGATTCCTCAGAAGCTGTGTCGGGAGGAGTAGTTGAAATTCCTGTCAGAATTTATAATAATTCGGGTCTCAAAGGTTTTTCTACAACAATATCATACGACAGCACTGCACTCACGCCTATCGAAGTGAAAAAAGGTGCGGCTTTCAATGTCGGAAATATTGTCAGCAATCTTGAAAAGCTCACTCCGGGTGAACTGAATGTTGTCGGTTACAGTGCAAAAACTTCGACTGAAAATGATGTTCTTTATACAGTCGTGTTTAAAGTTTCCGGCGGCGCAAAAGGATCTTATGCGCTTAAAATCTCTTATGATCCGGATAATACATATGACGGGGATATGGAAGATATAACGGCGCAATGTGAGGATGGACTGATTGATGTAACTCAGAGCTCGTCAACAAGAACATTACTGTATGCTGAAAATCAAACGGCAATATGTGGCGATAAAGTCAACATACCGATAAAAATTAAGTATCAAAATGGGATAGAGTCAATCTCGTTTAATCTCAAATATGATAACACGGCTTTGGATTTTGTTTCCGTGAGCTCCGATGTTGCCGAGGTTTCATGCACTTCAAACAATGGATCGGTTGCCATAACCGTGACCTCATTGAAAGAATGTTCCGATGAGACAGTAATTGCATATGTAAGCATGAAAACAAAAGCTGTTACCCAAGCTGTTATAACATTGACCTCAAATGATGACATTGATTTGCTGAACGGAGTCGTTGTTATAAAAGATAATTTATCTGCAAAGCCGACAATCTATTCGGACAATGCTATCGGAAAAGTCAACACCACGGTTGCAATTCCGATATGTATAAAAAATAATCCGGGAATTGCAGGCTATAAGATAAAAATAAGCTTTGATCCGACGGCATTATCTCCCGAAAGTATAAAAGATGGCGAGTCTTATCAAGGAGAATATAACAATCTTGGATTTAAAAAAGGCGAAATAACCATAATATGGATAAATATAGCCGGCGTCAATATTGCAGAAAACGGAGAGCTTTTTACTGTATGTTTCAAGGTTCTTAAAGAGGGGGTACACGATGTTTCCGTAACCTACTCTAAGGCCGATACATTCAACGAAAAATCTGAAGAGTTAGAGCTTATTTGCAATAGCGGAAAGGTTTTTGTCTGTGATTTGTTGCTTCCCAAAGAGGACAAAAATACGGTTATTGATAACAGTAATAAGTTTATATATGGACTTGATGCGGGATTGGAAACAATAACTCCTTACGCCTATGCGGGTGACGGATTTACAATTTCCGAAACAGCAGGAAAGCTGGGCTTCGGAACATCAAGTAAAATAGATGTTATGTATGAGAACAGTGTTGCCGCAACATATACGGTCGTTCTCTTCGGCGATGTCAACGGTGACGGTTGGTATGACGGACGGGACGCTGTTACGGTTAGTATGATTGCAAACGGAATGCTTAATCGTGAGCAGGTCGGTGAGGCTGTTTGGTTGGCGGCTGACTGTAACCACGACGGAAAGGTAGATCAAGCAGATGTTGATTTGCTCAATCAGGCAGGCGTTCTTCTTTCAAACATAGATCAGACAAAGCCGACAGATGAGTTGCTTGAAACCTCTTCGGAATACAACGAATATCTCAATTTGATTGACCAAAGTGTTGAGGTTAAGGCTGGTGAGCCGGAGAATGATGAAACGGAAGCACTGTTGTCGTCTGACGGATGGATTGAAAGGCTGAGAGATTTTATTTCATACATCTTTATAAATTTCATAATGATATATATAAGACTATATTGATTTTTATCCTCCGAGTGTATATCTCGGGGGATATTTCAATAAAGGCGAAGTTAAGTAGCACAATAGAACTAAAATGTTGCAAAACTGTCAAAAAAGTGTAATAAATTGTCGTTTTATGGGTTTTGCGTTGACTTTCATCTATAGTTTTGGTATAATAAGATAAACAAATATTGCGGAACGAATTATTTATATTTTTCGTTATGAATGAGACGGCGGCAAAGATAGTCAGCGAGGTTACCGAAATGAGGGAAGAGTCCGTAAAATACTTCCTGTGTGATGACGGTTCATACATAGCGGCAACCTATGCAGAACCGGTGCATTACAAAGAAAACGGAGTATGGAAAGAAATTGATAACACCTTAACTCCTTCGAGCAAATCGGGAGAAACGGTTTATTCAACCAAAGGCGGACTTAACGTTACTGTTCCGAGTGAGCTGAGAAGCGGAAAAAGAATTACCGCAACAAATCAAGGCTACACAATTAGCTTTGGTGTAAAAAGCAATAATAACAGCTTATCGGCACAGGCAAATGTAGTAAAAACGGAGGCTTTACCGTCAGCTGTTAAAATAGACTCGACAGCTGAGCTCTCAGGCGAGAAGGTTACAACCTCATTAAAGGCACAAAAAGCCGAAGTTTTAACAGAAAAGCAGAAAATTGAAAAATTCAACGATGAGCAAATGACAGTTGATAAACAGTCGAGTGCGGTTGTTTTCAAAAGCTTTGATCGTCAATCCGATTTGGAGTATGTTGTCACATCAAACAGTCTGAAAGAAAACATTGTGGTTTATAAGCCGCAGGACGAATATGTTTACAGCTTTGATTTGGACTCCGACGGACTTATACCGATTGAGCAACCGAACGGTTCAATCATGCTGGTTGAATCGGAAAATTCCGAGGAAGCAGTGTTTATACTGGACGCACCGTATATGTATGACGCAAACGGAGCAGAGAGCTATGACATTGAGCTTTCAATTGAACAAAATACAGATGAATATATTGTAACGGTTGAGGCTGATTCAACATGGATCAACAACAGCGAAAGAAAATTTCCGGTTGTTATTGATCCGACATGGAGCGCACCGGATTCAAATATTCAAGATGTTTATGTCATTAACGGAACATTTGCAAATCAGCCGCGATTAAACGGTGAAATAAGAGCAGGCAGAAACCTGACAAATATCGTGCGCTCTTATATTAAGCTGACTTTACCTTCTAATTTGCCTATAGGATATTCTCTTTACAACAGTACGCTTGTTCTTAGAAAGCAGAACTATTTTAAGGTATCAGAAGATATTGAGGTCAGGGCATACGACTGTAAGGATGCAGCCGCTTGGAGTACATCAAGTATTTCATGGAATAATCAACCGTTTAATAACTCAAACAACGGATACCTTAACAGCAATCCGGAGCTGTTATCATCTGTTGCGGCAAGCTCAGGTTTAAGCAGCTATACCTTTAATATTACAGGAGCTGTTCAGAGATGGATAAACGGAGGAAATAACAACGGAATAATGCTTGCATCATCAAATGAAAGCACCAAAACTCAAGTTGATTTTTATTCGACGAGAGCATCTTCTTCCGGAAGCCGTCCAAGCTTTGTGATGTACTATTATGACCCGTATGTTTCTGAGAAAAAATGGACGCCGAAATGCCAATTGTCAGACAGCAAAACTGTACATGTTCGTTGCAGTTTGCCTTGGACTGTTGAAATTTCACCGGATTCTCCATGGCTCAGCGTTACAGACTTAAAGGATAAAACCTTTAAGTTGAGAGCCGCCGAGAACACGATGGCGTCTGCAAGAAGCGGTACGGCAACGGTAAAAACATCACTAAACGGAGTAGAATCTGTAATAGGCACAATAGCCGTAACACAGTTTGGAGCGGAGCCGAACATTATTCTAAGCACAGAGCAGGTTGATTTGAAGCATACGAATCAATCCAAAACTATTACGGTTACTTCAAATTCGAGTTGGACGGTATCGAAAGATTCGGATTGGATAGATATTGAAAACGGAGAAGGCACCGGAAACGCTTCGTTTGAAATAAACACAACGGAAAATAATACAAGCAATACACGAATAGGAACAATAACAGTTCAAGCCGGAACGGTTTCCAAAACCATAACGGTAACGCAGTTTGATGGCGTTTCGGAGCTTTTCAATCCGATAAATTCCAACGATACAAGTGAAACACGCGCATCTACGGAATACAACCACCCTCTTGCCCAATGGGCAATGAAGCTGGCATATTCGGCATATATGCCATTAAAGGGACGGATTTCCGATATTGCACCGGGAATGTTCATGGAATCCGGAATAAATCCCGCTCAGGATGAGCTTGCAGCTTGCGGCTTTGAGTCTAACATCTATAATAACGGTGAAAATGACACGGTTTGCCATGTTATTGGTCATAGAAATATAAGCTATGATTTATCCAATAATATAGATGGAGGTAATGATGATGCAACTTTGGGAGGTTATAAAGCTAATATTAACGGAAGCGGATTTGAAGACTGTTTTATTAGCAATGATCAATCCGGTTTACGGTCCGATGATGCTATGGATGGTATTGGGATTTCTTGTGTCGGATCTTCAGGAGCTTTTTGGAATACATTGAGTTTGGAGGGCGCAAACAATACAGATGGAGGTAATAATAATGGAACTTTGGGAATTCTTGAAGGGACTGGCAAATGTGAACCCACTGGAGTTTTTAGTGGGAATGATTCATCCGGTTTACGGACCGATGTTTCTATGGATAGTATTGGGATGTCTTGCGTCGGATCTTCAGAAGCTTTTTGGAATACATTGAGTTTGGAGGGCGCAAACAATACAGATTGCATGCGCACCTTGGTGGTCGTTGATATCAGAGGATCATCAACAAACAAGGACTGGTTGACTAATTTTGGCACAGAGTTTAATCCGGATTGGGGTTCTTTTGACGCGGGTATGAATATGGTTTTGAACTCCTTGTACCACGGGACAGGAGATACCGAAAACTGTACGGAATGTAACGGTGATGGCTGCGAATTTTGTGAAGGATATATTCCACATAACAATATTTCAAATCCGATTTTCCTCGTTACAGGACACAGCTTAGGTGCGGCGGTTGCCAATCTTGTGGCAAGCCACTTGAATTCATGCACGGACACAGCTCATTGTTCGGGAACAAGAACCGTACAGGATGTTTATGCATATACATTTGCAACACCGAAAACGGTTAAAAACAGTACGGGCAATAATGACCAAAATATATTTAATATTTTAAATAACAATGATGTTGTTCCGTTAGTTCCCACAAATATAATGGCGTTGAATTGGGCTGATAACGGTTGGACAAGACACGGAAGGGATTTTCATCTCTCCATGCCGATGTATGTTCAGCTGCCGCTGTTGAAAAGCCTCGACACGGCTGCGTTAGGTCTTGGCGGTCATGCGATGTCTACTTACAGCCACTGGCTGGAGACTTTGCCCGGCAAGCTTAACAAAAATGCCGAGGCTATTACTGCCGCAGATTTAGACGCAATAAGTGATGCTCGGGAAGCGGCCGGCTTGTTGCCGAGACTTTTGAGAGTAAAATGTCCCGTCGATGTTACATTGAAAGACTCGGAGGGAAATATTATTGCTTACGAAAGCGCTCGTGAGAATGCCGTTTATCCGAATATTACGGAAAGCGAAGTTGTTTCATGGATATCGAATAACAACGAAAAGGTATTCTTCCTGCCATTTGGCTGTGAGGATGTTACCGCAGAAATTGAGGCGTATGACTACGGCACAATGAATGTTGCGCTTGAAACCATAGGCGCAGAGGATCAGATAGAAAGCATGACATACAGCAATGTCAACCTCTATCCCGGCAAGAATTTTGAGATTCAGATTGATGAAAATTCTGTTCCGAATGAGAGCCGTCTTATGGCCGTTGCCGAGGACGGAACTCAAACAGAACCGTCAAAGAATCCCTATCTCAAAAGTGCAGTACCCGATACGCCGTATGCGGGAAACAATTACATAACTGTTGTTACGGATCGAAGTGTTACAAAAGTTCAATTTGTACATCACGACAGCAGAGATACAATGACATACACAAGGGATAATGTTGATGTGACGCTTGTTGATGACGGCGAAACCCTGACTTGGCGAATTCATCGAAATTTTCCCGCGACAGTATATGATGTAGGCGTAAAGGTCGGTTCATATAACTGGTACTATACAGAACGGGTCTTTGAATTGAAAACATCATAAATAAAATACTACCAAAAACATAAGCTGCATTAAAGCTAATCATGGCTTTAATGCAGCTTATTCTGCGTAATATATTTGTTACAGCATGGAGCAGCCGAAGCTGTTGATGAGGGCGTCGATGCGTTCACCTTTTTTGCACAGCGGGCAATCCATTGCGGAATGGCTCTCATAATCGGGCAGGTCGTGCGGATCGAAAACCGAGACGACGGGGAAATTTTCGCATTCCTTTATCGTTGCGAAAATCGATGCGATTCCTACCGGTGAGCCGGAATAATAGCGGATGGCTTCAAACGCATTCTGAGCCGTGCTGCCCGTAACAACGGAGGCTGCAAGGATAAGAACCTGCTTGCCCTGAATCATTTGAACAATGTTGTCACGGAACATAAGCTGGTTGCTTGCCGTGTATTCGGGAGCGAGGATATTTATCGCTCTGTTTGCATTGATGCTTGCAAGGTCGTTCTTTGTCAGCTCGCTTGCAAGGCATGTGCCGATAACCTCAGTGCCGTCAAGGCAAAGGATCGTGTCGATTTCTGCGCTGAGCTTATAATGCGGCGCAATCGCTTTTGCAACCGCCTTTGCCTCGGAAAGGCATGATTTCTGTGAGGTTATGTCTATATAATAATTCAAGTGGCTTCTTCCTGCCACAAAATGTCCCTTATATCCGCTGAGATAGAGGTAAGGGATCTTTGTTTCGATTTTAAACTTCTCGCTTAATGCCATGATTATTCTCCTCTCTTGAGCCAACCTTGCGGCCGTTCTTATGGTACTTATATTTTATCATGCAGCCGAAACAATTGCAATAGCTTTTGCGGCAGACATATGTACAAAATTGCAGGGCGTTTTTTGTGTGCCATTGCCATAAATCAACGGTTGCCCAATCTGAGCGTTGCAAGTCCGCCCTCGGCGGTTTCTCTGTACCGTCCCGGTATATCCTTGCCCGTCATTCTCATGACCTCAATGACTTCGTCAACGGAAATTTTCCTTGTGTCGCTGAGAAAGCTTGCGAGGCTGACGGCGTTTATCGCTCTCATTGCCGCAACCGCATTGCGTTCGATACACGGTATCTGAACAAGTCCGCAGATCGGGTCGCAGGTCAGGCCGAGGTGGTGCTCGATCGCAATTTCCGCGGCATACTCTATCTTGTCCGTTTCGAGTGAAAAAAGCTCGCCGAGCGCAGCCGAAGCCATGGCGCACGCCGTGCCGATCTCAGCCTGACATCCGCATTCGCTGCCGGAGATCGAAGCATTGGTCTTAACCAGATTGCCGATTATTCCGCCGACCTCAAGCGCACGGACAATTTCAAGGTCGGTATAACCTCTTTTCATCTGCTGATAATAAAGCACCGACGGCATAACGCCCGCCGAGCCGCAGGTCGGAGCGGTTACGATAATCTCGCCGTCTGCGTTTTGCTCACTGACTGCGAACGCATAGGCGGAAACAACACGGTTTTCCTTTGTTTGCGCACTTTCGTCAATATGCTGATGCGAATAAAGCTTCTTTGCCTTTCTTTCAACATTCAGACCGCCGGGAAGTATGCCATCCGTTTCAAGCCCGATATGAATGCTCATTTTCATCTGATTCCATATTTTGAGCAGATATTCTCTGATTTTGATTCCCTCAATCTCTTCGACATACTGCCAAAGCCTGATGTGGTTTTTTCTGCAATGCTCGGAGATTTCGGAAAAGCTTGACAACTCGTAAATTTTCGGCGGATCGACATTTTTATAACCGACAATCTCTATCTTTCCGCCGCCGACGCTCAGCACACGGATTCTTTTTGTCTCGACGCCGTCCTTATAGGCGATCAGATCCATTGTGTTGGGGTGCGGAAGCTCAATTTCCGTATCATTAAAAATAACCTCGCACGGTGTAGGCTCAAGCGTGACCTTGATCACCTTGTCGGTACCGTGACCGACGCCTGTTTTTGAGAGCGAACCGTAAAGTATCGCCTTAAAGCGGTCGGCGTTCGGATTATGCTCTTTGAATATTTTGCAAGCCTTTTCCGGTCCCATCGTGTGTGAGCTTGACGGACCTCTGCCGATCTTGTAAAGCTCTCTGAGCGATTCCATCTTTTTAACTTCCATCAGCGTACCCTCCGATTATCCGTCGATATGCGTAATTTGCTGTTACTTATACTATAGTATCATTTTGTCCGATTTTTTTCAAGGTAGTACCGCAAAATTTCTGCTTTTCCTTTGATTATCAATTTTGTAAAAAATATATATATTTACTTGTATAATTCGTTTGAATATGGTATTATAAACTGAATTTAATTATGGAGGAATATATCATATGACAAATATACCCCGTCCCGAACATCCGAATCCGCAGTTTCAGCGCAGAGAATGGCTGAATCTTAACGGAAAATGGAATTTTGAGATCGACAAATCAAAAAGCGGTCTTGCAAAGAAATATTTTGAGCCGCAGACCAAGCTTGAGGGAAGCATAATCGTTCCTTTCTGCCCAGAAAGCGTACTCTCCGGAGTTGAACACAAGGATTTTATGGACGCCGTATGGTATTCAAGGGAATTTACCGTTCCCGAGAAGTTTGCCGACCTGAGAACGATTCTTCATTTCGGCGCAGTTGACTACAAGGCTACCGTGTTCGTAAACGGTAAGGAGGTCGGCACGCACAAGGGCGGCTATATCTCCTTTGAATTTGATATCACCGACTATCTCAACGGCGGCACAAATGTTTTGACCGTTTATGCCGAGGACGATACAAGAAGTCCGCTCCAGCCGAGAGGAAAGCAGAGCGAGGAATACTATTCGCACGGCTGCGACTACACAAGAACAACTGGTATCTGGCAGACGGTTTGGCTTGAGTTTGTTCCCGAATCGAGAATCAAAAGCATCAAGGTTTTCCCGAATGTTGAAAACTGCTCCGTTGATATCCAGGCCGAGGTCATCGGCACAGGCAAGTTCGAGGTTCTCGCCCTCTATCAGGAGAGAATCATGGGCGCAGCGAGCGTTGAAACCGAGGGCGGCTTCATAACCGCACATCTTGACCTCAAGGAAGCGTATCTTTGGGAGGTCGGCGAGGGCAGACTCTACGACCTTGAGCTTCGCTTTAACAATGATAAGGTTGACAGCTATTTCGGTCTGCGTGATGTTAAGCTCGACGGTCAGAAGTTCCTCATCAACGGCAAGTCGGTTTTCCAGCGTCTTGTTCTCGATCAGGGTTTTTATCCCGACGGAATTTACACCGCTCCGAACGAGGAAGCTATGATCAAGGACATTCAGATTTCCCTCGATGTCGGCTTCAACGGCGCAAGACTTCACGAAAAGATTTTTGAGCCGAGATTCCTCTACCATTGCGATAAGATGGGTTACATAGTTTGGGGCGAGTACCCGAACTGGGGTCTTGATCACTCAAACCCGAACATCGTTTACTCCGTAATTCCCGAGTGGATAGAGGAGATTGAGCGTGATTTCAACCACCCGGCGATCATCGGTTGGTGTCCGCTCAACGAAACATGGGATTACGACGGCAGAAAGCAGTTTGATGACGCTCTTGCGCTTATCTATAAGACGACAAAGGCACTCGACAAGACTCGCCCGTGCATTGATACAAGCGGTAACTACCATGTTATCACGGATATATTCGATATTCACGAATATGAGCAAGATCCGAAGGTTTTCAAAGAGCACTTTGACCTGCTCATGACCGAGGGTAAGCTCTTCGACAATCACGAGCGTCGCCAGAAGTATCCGGGCGGTCCGACCTTCATCAGCGAATACGGCGGAATCCGCTGGTCGGTAAACGAAAATGAGCAGAACGCATGGGGCTACGGTAATGCGCCGAAGAACAAGTACGAATTCATCGAGCGTTACAAGGGTCTTACCGACGCACTGCTTGACAACGATCAGATGTTCGGCTTCTGCTATACCCAGCTCTACGATGTTGAGCAGGAGCAGAACGGACTTTACACATATTCGAGAAAGCCGAAATTTGAAGCGTCGATCTTCCGTGCCATCAATTCAAGAAAGGCGAAAATCGAGCTTTGATCGGAGGGAAAACTATGCTGAATATTCCTAAATATTATGAGGATCCGACGGCTCTGCATATCGGATGCGAGGAGCCTCACTCATATTTCATACCGTATCTCAACGATGAAAACGCTTTGACAAAATCAAGAGAGGATTCAAAGTATTTTCAGCTTCTCAACGGCGAGTGGGATTTCAGATTCTACAATTCTATAATTGATGTTGAGAACGGCTTTTATGCCGCAGATTATCAAACCGACGGCAATTATAACAAAATAAAAGTTCCGATGAACTGGCAGATGGATTTGGACAAGGGATATGATGTGCCGAACTATACCAATTCGGACTACCCGTATCCGTGCGATCCGCCGTATGTTCCCGACGATAATCCGTGCGGAATTTATATCCGCGATTTTTCGCTTGACGAGAATGATCTCAGCCGTGATCTTTTCCTCAACTTTGAGGGAGTTGATTCCTGCTTTTATCTTTGGATAAACGGCAAATTCGTCGGATACAGCCAGGTCAGCCACATGACGAGCGAATTCAACATAACCGAGCTTGTTCACACAGGCTCAAACAGAATTGCAATGCTTGTTCTCAAATGGTGCGACGGCTCATATCTTGAGGATCAGGATATGTGGCGAATGAGCGGAATTTTTCGTGATGTTTATCTCTTAAAGAGAAGCCGCAGAGGCAGAATCCGCGATTTCTATGTCACAACCGAGCTTAAAAAGAAGTGCACAAAATGCATTATGAGCGTTGACCTTGATCTTGTCGGCGAGAGAGAGGTCGGCTATCGACTTGTTTCGCCTCACGGGGAGAGCATTGACTCCGGCGAGAGCGCAAACGGAAAAATCAAGATAAAATTTGACAACCCCATTCTCTGGAGTGACGAAGATCCTCTTCTCTATGACCTTTTCCTCGATGTTTCAGACGAGGTCGTGCTTGTCAAGGTCGGCATCAAGGAGCTTGTGATTTCAAAATCCGTTCTTTACCTTAACGGACAAAAGATAAAAATCAAGGGCGTCAACCGTCATGATTCTCATCCGATTTACGGTCACGCAACGCCGATCGAGCATGTTCTTGAGGATCTCTATATCTTCAAGCGTCACAATGTCAACGCCATACGCACCTCTCACTATCCGAACGATCCGAGATTCCTTGAAATGTGCGATAGGCTCGGCTTCCTTGTTATCGACGAATCCGACCTTGAGGCTCACGGCTTCAGCACCTCGATCGACGGCTTCTTCTTTGACCGTTGGAGCTTGCTTGCAAATGACCCGACATGGAAGGAAGCTTATATTGACAGGGCACGCAGACTCTTTGAACGTGACAAGAACCATGTTTCGGTTATTTTCTGGTCGCTCGGCAACGAGTCCGGCTGCGGCGATAACCATCAGGCAATGTATAATTACATTAAGTCACGCAACAAGGATGTTATAGTTCACTACGAGAACGCCAACTACCGTTACTCCGAGCTTGCCGGCAAATTTCTCGGCAACTGTTCCGATGTTGAAAGCTGGATGTATCCCTCAATCGAAAAGTGCAGGGAGATTCTTTCGAGCAAAAAGCGTAAAAATAAGCCGCTCTATCTCTGCGAATATTGCCATGCGATGGGTAACGGTCCGGGAGATCTCGTTGACTATTGGGAGCTTATTGACTCCGACGACAAATTCTGCGGCGGCTGTATTTGGGAGTATACGGATCATTCCGTGGCAATTCCCGACGGCAACGGCGGATATAAATACACCTACGGCGGCGATTTCGGCGATATGCCGAATGCAGGAAACTTCTGTGTTGACGGTCTTGTTTACCCCGACAGAACGCCGCACACCGGCTTTGAGGAAGCAAAGTATGTTTACCAGCCGTTCTTTGCCGAATATGCCGGCAACGGAAATGTTTCAATAAAAAACCGCAATTATTTCAAGGGTCTTGATGATATCGGCATTAACTGGAACATCAAATCCGACGGAAAGCTCATCGCTTCCGGCGAGGTTTCGGGACTTATGCTTATGCCGAGAGAGAAGAAGAACTTTTCGATTTTTGACCCGTCGGCATACAGCTTTACGGGCGAGACTTATCTCACGCTTCACTTTGTCAACAGAACGGACAAGCTCTGGGCAAAGGCCGGCTACGAGGTTGGACTCAAGCAATTCAAGCTCAAGTCTATTCCGACAGGCAGAGCCGCATTACCGACCACGACGATGACCGTAAACGACGGCGAAAGATATGTTGAGATCGGTATCGGCAGCGTTAAGTATGTGTTTGACAAGGCATACGGAAAGCTCAATAAGATAAGCTACGGCGAAAACGAACTTCTCTCAAAGCCTGTTGAGCTTAATCTCTACAGAGCGTATATCGACAACGATAATCCCGGATGCAGAGAAAAGTGGTACAAGGTCGGAATGGAAAAGCTCGTACAGAAGTGCCGCTCGCTTAATGTGACAAAATCCGACGAAAAGATCGAGATCACGGTTAAGCTTGCAATCGGAAATTACACATTTGAGCCTGTATTTGAGGGCAAGGTTACTTATACATTCCTCCCGGATTCGAGCGTTCTTGTAAATGTCAACGGCAAAAAAGCCGAAAGAATGGATGTTCTGCCGAGAATCGGACTTCAGCTCACAATGCCGGAGGGCTTCGAGAGCTATGAATATTTCGGTTACGGTCCTAAAGAGAGCTACATCGACAAGAAGAGTTACACCTATGTTGATGAGTTCAAGACTACGGTAACGGAGAACTTTGAACACTATGTTCGCCCGCAGGAAAATTCAAGTCATTACGGATGCAAATGGGCAAAAATATCAAACGAGAGCGGAATAGGATTTATCTGCCGAGCAGAAAATTTTGACAGCTTCTCGTCAAACGCTCAGCACTTCACCCCGCAGATGATTCGTGAGGCGAAGCACGATTACGAGCTTGAACCGATCGGGGAAACCGTATTCAGCGTTGATTATAAGATGGCAGGCACAGGCTCGACCGCATGCGGTCCCGACCTTGCACCGGAATACAGCGTGAACGACAAGGCGTATGACTTTACCTTCAAGCTTCTTCCGACAAATACAAACGGCATAGATCCGTACACGGTATAAAAAAGAACAAATAAAACGAGCCGAAACACTTGCTGAAGTGCTTCGGCTCATTTCGTTGGTGCTGCGTTGCCTTGCGGCAATGCGGCTTAAAGTCCAAGAAGCTCAAGAACCTTTTCCTTTGACATATATCCGACTGCGGATTTGTTTGCCTTGCCGTGGTCGATGACGACCAATGTCGGAATGCTTGAAACATTGAAAACCGAAGAAAGCTCCGGTTCTTCGTCAACATTGACCTTGCCGACCTTGATAACATCGTCATACTCGTCCGCTATTTCTTCAACGATGGGGGCAAGCATACGGCACGGACCGCACCATTCCGCCCAGAAATCAAGCAGAACGGGAATGTCGGATTTAAGTACCTCCGGTGTAAAATTGTCCTTTGTGATTTTAACCTCAGCCATGATAAGAACCTCCTTAGTCCTTTGATTTATAATAAAGCATACAATGGCAAAAGCCTTCAAAAGCAGGATCTTCGATCTGTCTTCTGAATTCTTCGCACATACACTTGTTTTCGGGTGTGTGCTCCCGGCGGCATGGGCAATAGCCGCCCGTGCGTTTAAGACCCTCTTTAACTACCTTGACGATTTCTTCGTCGGGATTGAGCGTAATTTTCATAGCAGAACCTCCGCTTTATAGAGCTTGTTATCAATATATTTCTCTGCCCATCAGAACACCCATGACGGAAGCCATCATAAGTCCTCTTGTCCAGCCGCTGGAATCGCCGAGACAGTGCAGCCCCTCAACATTCGTGTTGAAATGCTCGTCCATCTTGACTCTGTTGCTGTAAAATTTAAGCTCGGGGGAGTAGAGCAGCGTTTCATATGAAGCGAAGCCGGGAGCAACATGGTCAACAGCCTGAATGAAGTTGATGATATTTGTCATGGCTCTGTAAGGCATGGCGGCTGTGATATCGCCGGCAACGGCGTCGGGAAGCGTGGGCTTGAGGTTGGACTGGGAAAGCTCCTTTTCCCATGTTCGCTTGCCGTCAAGAATATCGCCGAAGCGCTGAACGAGAATGTGACCCGTGCCGAGCATGTTTGTCAGCTCGCCTACCTTTTGGGCATAGGCGATAGGCTGGTTGAATGGATAAGAAAAATTGTGGGAGCAGAGAATTGCAAGGTTTGTGTTGTTGCTTTTAAGCTCCTTATACGAATGACCGTTCACAACGGCGAGATTGTTGTCATAATTCTCCTGGCTGACAAATCCGCCGGGATTCTGGCAGAAGGTTCTGACCTTGTTCTTGAACGGACGGGGATAGCCGATGAGCTTTGACTCATAGAGAACATCGTTTACCTTTTCGATAACTTCGTTTCTGACCTCGACCCTGACGCCGATATCAACCGTTCCGGGCAGGTGAGCGATATCATGCTCGCCGCACATTTTTTCGAGCCATTCCGCACCTCTGCGTCCCGTTGCGATAATGGTGTCATCGGCTCTTATCTCCGTTTCGACGCCCTTGCCGTCGGAAACATAGATGCCCTCGCATTTTTTTCCGTTGAGGATAATATTGGAGCATTCATAACCGAAGAGAATTTCAACGCCGTTGGTGATGAGATATTTTTCAATTGCAAGATAAATATCCTGCGCTTTTTCGGTGCCCATGTGGCGAATTGGGCAGTCAACAAGCTTCAATCCTGCCTGAATGGCACGGGTGCGGATTTTTCTGACCTCTTCGGTGTTTCCGATGCCCTCGACCTTAGTATCTGCGCCGAATTCGAGATATATACCGTCGGCGTAATGGATGGTTTCCTGAACAAGATTTTCGCCGACAAGATTCGGAAGATCTCCGCCGACCTCATAGCTCAGCGACAGCTTGCCGTCCGAGAATGCGCCTGCGCCGGAAAATCCGGTTGTAATATGGCAATACGGTTTGCAATTCACGCATTTTTTTGTCTTTGCCTTGGGACAATGTCTGTTTTCGACAGACTGACCTTTTTCGACAATGACAATTTTTTTCTTTGTGCCCTTGCGAAGCATTTCGATAGCCGTGAATATACCGGCGGGACCTGCTCCGACGATTACAACATCTGTTTTCATAATCCCGATACCTCCGAAAAATAAAAAGCCGAACACAACCGCAATGCGATCGATGTTCGGTAAAGTGTGGGGACTTTTTGAAAAGCCCTCAATCAATCTTATTGCAATCTATTCTACCACTTCGTTATATTATTGTCAATACTGCGAAATGACGATTAGTATTGTAATATTGTAAAATCACACATTCAATATCCGCTGTTGTCGTAAAGATATCCCTTTTGCTCAAAGTAATCAATTTTTTCGTTTCCGTCCCTTATCGTGAAAACATAGGTACAGTCACCGGCGTAGTACATATTTTCTGCGCCGAAAAGCCGGGTCAGGTAGCGTGCGTTGTCACACTCCCTTGTCATTGCAATATATCGGCACTGCGGAACAAGGAGCTTCTCGGCTTTAATATTTCCGTATATATTTCTGTCGTCATTTATAAGGTGATGGGCGCACTGAAGATATTTGCAGGAAAGCGAGTTTTTTCCGTAAAGCGTGAGTAGGGACTCGCCGTTTGCTTCCTCTGCATCGCCGAGAAAAATCACGGAGCAATCGTCGAAGATGATTTGAAATATCGTTGAGGTTTCGTTGACGCTTCGGTATAATTTACCTTCATCGGCTCGTGTTGAGCGGGGAAGTATATCCTCGTGAGTCGTGAGTACCTCGATTCTTGCATCGGGGAAGCGTATTGTCTGACCTGTGTGAAGCTTTAGAAATTTTACATTCGGAGCGTATTTTTTAATTCTGCTTTTGAGCTTGTCGGCGCAGGGGATTCCGTATTCAAGCAGAGTCCTTGAAGGAAAGTTGAACATGACCCGTTCAACGCTGAGAACATCCTTTTCACGCTTGAGCAGTTTGATGAAAAAGTCCATATGGTCATTGTGATTATGTGTGCAAAGGTATGCCGAAACGCGGATTTTTTCGCCCTTTTTCTTGCCTGTGAGATCCTCAAGACGGCGCATGAATTCATCGCACGCCTCCTCGGTGCACTGCTCTATTTCACCGCCGTCAATGATGATGACGGAATTGTCGCGCATTCTCATGACATAGAGCATACCGCAGTCGCAGCTGTAAAAACGAATCATCTTTCCGTAACGCAGTGAAAATTGCATAAGGGCCGTATCGCCTCTGACATCGTCGGCGGTATCGTCCATTTCGGAAAGGGGAGAGCTTGCATTGTCAATAATGATTCGTGCAAGCATTGCTTCGGCGGTATAGTATGTATAAATTATTTTGTCGGCGTCGGCAAATTCCACAAAGATGTTGCCGTTAAACTCACGATGAAAGGTTTCTTTGCGACCTGCTTTCGCAAGCGATGAGAGAAAATCACGGTACATTTTTGATGTAACATCACCGAGAACGAGCATATATGAATCATCCTCGCCGCCGTTGATTTCATCGTCAATCGAAAGACCTGCGCCGCAGTTGATCGGTTCGCATAAAACTGTTCCGAAAGCAGGGATTTTAAGCTCCGAAATAAATTCTTCAAGTGTCATGGCGATCCTCCTATGTGGTTTATTGAAAAAAATCCGCCCTCGGTTGAAGGCGGATAATGCTATTAAGGCAATACCGAACAAGGCGTGTGCCTCAATTTGCGCGGTGTTGCCTTAAATCAAATCAATATTTATATGTGTTCTGCTGAGTCCATGCGCCGTGAACGGTTGCCGAAGGCTTAAGACCGATAACATTGGCAGTACCTGAGCCGTTGAGCGGCTGGTCGATGGAGCTGCTGACAAGAGTTCCGTTTGCATTAACGGTTGCCTTGAGCGTTACGCCGGGATAGTTGATGTCGGCCTGAACAACCTTGATAGGTCCGAGGTCAACGCTTGCAAGATCAAGCGGAGCTGCGCACTGGTCGGCATACTTCGGAGTCGGGTTTTCGAGGGTGGTCTTTTCGGCGATCGTAACGATCGTTACAACATAGTTTGAACCGCTCTTTGTGATGCTTGCCGATTTAACGCCTGCCGACTGAAGTCTTGTTCTGGGAAGATAATCCTCGGCCTTTGTCTTGTCGGAAGCAACGCCGTTGGTGAAGGATTTTGATTCCGTTGTCGGCTTCGCATACTTTGAAAGAACATTCTCGTTGATGATGTTTTTAAGAGTGTTGCTGTCCGGCTTCATGGTGTCAACCTGAATATCGATTACCTCTTTTTTTGTAACGGAAAGCTTGGCGGCTTTTGCGGTAGCCTTGATAGCATTGTTATAATAAGAAACTATCTGTTCCTTGGAATACTTTGTCGGATCTGCTGCCGTTGAGGAGCTGCCGCCTGTCGAGGAGCTGCCGCCCGTTGATGTGCCGCTTGATGACGAGCCGTCTGCCGTTGAGGTGTCTGCGCTTGAATCGGCCGGTGCTTCGGTCGTTTCATCTGTTGAGCTGCCGTCCGGAGCTACGGAAGAATCTGCGGTTGCGTCAGCCGAGCCGCCGTCCGTTGCCGATGATGAGCCTGAGCCGCCTGATACGCTTGCCGCTGCGGGTGCGTTCTTTGCGGATTCGATCACGGCGTCGCCGTATTTGCCGACTGCAATAACCGAGGAAACGCAGAGCGCAACAACGCAAACGAAAGCCGTTACGGATTTGATGATAGTTTCTTTCATGTTTTTATAACCCCCATTTTTTGTTTATATGGTATTATTCCAAGCAACCTGAGCGTTACTTATACCCTAATAGTTACATATTCATAACTATGACTGCGCAGATTATGCACAGAACCGTCATGATGAAATTTAGATTTCCCGAAATGTAGTTTTCTCTTTTCTTGTGTATTCCGTCAAGCAATACGACAGCTGCGATTGCAAGAATGAAAATTCCGAAAAAAATAGAAGTAAATTTCCCGAAAAACATTGAAATAAGGAATGCAAGAAAGGAGATCATGGAAAAAATCGTGACAATAAGCCATGGAACGGTAATCTTTTCGGTAAAAAATCCGGAGTCAGATTTTTTCTTTTTTTTGTCGCTCAAAATGTATCACCCCTGTTTATAAAATGATATCAAAAATTACGCTTTTCGTCAAGTTTCTTTTGCATTTGACGGCATGTACAAATTGCACAAAATTTATCAAAAAATTATGTTTAACTTTAAGGATTAAATCTGTGACTTTTTATTAAAACTGTGTTATAATACTAAAGGATAACGGAATTTTTATTTACTTTCAATAAAATATTGAGCGAAAGGCGGAGATAATCGATTGTTTGAGCAGATAATAAATTTTGAAAGAATGGAACAGGCTGTCAGTCTTTTCGGCAGCTTTGACGAGAATATAAAGTACATAGAAAAGAAATATTCCGTCTCGGTCGTTTGTCGAGGGGCGGAGATGAAGATAAGCGGCGAGGCGGAGAATGTTTCGCTTGCCGTAAGAGCCGTTAACGGCTTGCTTGACCTCATCAACAAAGGCGAATCGCTCAATGAGCAGAATGTGAGGTATGTTACCTCCCTTGTTGACGAGGGCGGCGAGGATCAGCTGAAAACCATGGACGGCGGCTGCATTTGTATGACCACAAAAGGCAGACCCGTCAAGCCGAAAACGATCGGTCAGGAAAAATATGTCCAAGCGATTCGTGATAATACGATAGTTATCGGCGTCGGCCCTGCCGGAACGGGTAAAACCTATCTTGCCGTTGCAATGGCGGTCAGCGCATTCAGAGCCAAGGAGGTCAACAGAATTATTCTGACACGCCCTGCGGTTGAGGCAGGCGAAAAGTTAGGCTTTTTGCCCGGCGATCTTCAGCAGAAGGTCGATCCTTATTTAAGACCGCTTTACGACGCACTTTTTGATATGCTCGGAGCGGAAAATTTTCAGCGTTATCAGGAGAGGGGCAATATCGAGGTTGCGCCGCTCGCATATATGAGGGGAAGAACACTTGACGACAGCTTTATTATCCTTGATGAAGCGCAGAACACAACGACGGAGCAGATGAAAATGTTTCTGACCCGTCTCGGCTTCAACTCAAAAATGGTCGTTACGGGAGATATAACGCAGATAGATCTGCCCGACGGTAAGCGTTCGGGACTGGTCGAGATAACCAAGATACTCAAAAACATTGAAGATATAAAAACAGTAAGATTTACCGAGAAGGATGTTGTACGACATAAACTGGTGCAGGACATCATAAGGGCGTACGAAAAGTATGAGGAGGCAAAGAAAAGACGATGAGCGATAAAATTAAGGTTATTATAACAAACGATCAAAAGGAAGTTAAAATCCCCACGGGCGTCAGAATGCTGATTCGCCGCTGTTGCAACGCAGTGCTCGTCAACGAGAATTTTGACGGCTCGGCGGAGATAAGCGTTCGCTTTGTCGATGACGAGATAATTCATGAGCTTAACCGTGAGTACAGGCATGTTGACAGAAGCACGGATGTGCTTTCTTTTCCGCTCGGCGAAAACGGAGTTTACGACATAAATCATGATACGGGCGCAAAAATTCTCGGAGATATAGTGATATCAATGCAGCATGCCGTTATGCAGGCGGATCTCTACGGTCATTCGCTTCAGCGTGAAATAGCTTTTCTCACCGTTCACTCAATGCTTCATCTTCTGGGCTATGACCATGAGGCGGAGGGACTTGAAAGAGTTCGTATGCGTGAAAAGGAGGAGGCCGTTCTCACTCAGCTCGGACTCAAGCGAAACGACAGCTATTACACGGAGGAGAACTGATGACAAAATCCGCATTTATTGCCATTGTCGGCTGCCCGAATGTCGGCAAATCGTCCGTTCTTAACCGTCTGCTCGGTCAGAAAATCGCAATAGTTTCCGAAAAGCCGCAGACGACGAGAACCAAGATAATGGGCGTTTTGACAGAGGGCGACACTCAGCTTGTTTTTACCGACACCCCCGGCTTTCACAGACCGAGGACAAAGCTCGGCGAAAAAATGGTGCAGGCTGTTTCGGACAGCGTTTCGGGCGTTGACGCCTGCCTGTTCGTTGTTGAGCCGCAGGGCGAATTAAGACCTGCCGAGCTTGAGCTTATAGAAAAATTCAAGAAGCTGAAAATGCCTGTTATTCTTGCGATAAACAAGGTCGATACGCTTCCCGATAAGGAAGTTTTAATGGCGAGGATTCTTGAACTTTCAAGGTTCTACGATTTTGAAGCGGTTGTTCCGGTTTCGGCTCTCAAGGGGATCAATATGGACGAGCTTCTTTCAGAGTTGAAAAAGCTTGCCGAGGAAAGCGTATTTTTCTTCCCGGAGGACACTCTGACGGATCAGCCGGAGCGGGTTATCGCAGCGGAAATTATCCGTGAAAAGATTCTGAGAAATCTTGACAGGGAAATTCCGCACGGCGTTGCGGTCAGCATAGAAAAAATGCGTGAGCGTGAGGATTCTGATATCATGGATATCGAGGCGGTTATCTATTGCGAAAAGGAAAGCCATAAGGGAATTATAATCGGTAAAAACGGCGCAATGCTCAAGCGCATTTCCACAAGAGCCAGGGAGGATATGGAAAAATTCTTTCAGTGCCATATCAATCTGCGCTGCTGGGTCAAGGTCAAAGAGGGATGGCGCAACAGAGAGGGACTTATTCACAATTTCGGACTCGACTGATAAAAACGGGCATCATGACGGCGGTGGATTTTTTTACCGCCGTGAAAAATAAATAAACATCTGATCCCTGCAAATAATTTTATTTGGAGGGATTTTATATGAATAACAGTTTTAAGGATCTTGCCGCATGGGACAAATTCGCTTCAAGCGGAAAGATTTGCGACTATCTTCAATATAAGCATATTTCAACACAGGAGAACAAGGATGAAGTTTCGGACGGACGGACTGATAATAAGGGAGCAGCAGACGGGGGAGGATGACCGTCTTGTTACACTGCTCACCCGTGACCACGGCGTTATCAGAGCCTTTGTAAGAGGAGCAAAACGGATAAAAAGCAGATCGCAAAGCGCAACTCAGCTTTTTGCCTACGGAAACTATTCGATATACAGGGGCAGGGACGCCTATTCGGTCGACGAGGCTCAGCCCAAGGAGATATTTTTTGATTTAAGGAACGACATTGAAGCTCTTGCGCTGGCTCAGTATTTCTGCGAGCTTGCAGGGGAGCTTGCTCCCGTTGAGGACGATGCGGACGAATATCTGCGCCTTATCCTCAACGCTCTACATATGCTGATGAAGAAAAAAAGACCGCAGGCTCTGCTGAAAGAGGTTGTTGAATTGAGACTGCTCTGTCTTTCGGGCTATATGCCCGACCTTGTTGCGTGCGGCGAATGCGGCGAGGAATACGACGGCGATTTCCTTTTTAGCCCTGTTGAGGGTTGCATATTCTGCGAAAAATGCAGACACAGGCACTCGGGAATGGTGCTGCCGTCGGGAGTGCTCCGTGCAATGAGACACATTTGCTACAGCGAGGACGAAAAGCTGTTTGCCTTTACCCTCGGCGACGGGAGTATGAATATGCTCGGCGAGGTGACAGAAGGCTTTCTGCTGGCGCAGACATCGAAAAAGTTTAAAACGCTGGATTTTTACAAAGCTATGAAAGGATGAGCGAAATGAATCGACAGTATCCGACACTTGAGCTGGATAAGGTGCTTGAGCTGCTGGCTCGGCATACCTCATGCGAGGACGCTCGGCTTGCCGCTCTGAGCCTTGAGCCTCAGTCCGACCTTGCTTCGGCGCAGGCTTTGATGAATCAAACAAGGGACGCTCATATGCTTCTTGCCCGTTTCGGGGGACCTGCGTTCGGCGGTCTTGTCAATGTAAATAATGCTCTTTACCGTGCCGACGCAGGCAGTACGCTCAGCTTGAAGGAGCTGCTTGATGTTGCGTCCGTGCTTCATGTTATACGAACGATTTCACAGTGGAGAAGCACCAACGAGGGCGTTGCTACGGTGCTTGATGTGTATTTCAATGCGCTCATGCCGAACAGATTTCTTGAGGACTCAATTACGACGGCTGTCATCTCCGAGGAGGAGATTGCCGACAACGCTTCGCCGGCTCTTGCCGATATCAGAAGAAAAATTCGTGCGCAGGAGTCAAAGGTAAGAGAGCAGCTCGGCAAATATACACGCAATTCAAATTTTTCAAAGTATCTTCAGGATAATATTATAACCATGAGAAACGGTCGATATGTTATCCCCGTCAGGAACGAATACAGAGGGGAAGTGCCGGGTCTTGTGCATGACACCTCGTCGAGCGGCGCAACGGTTTTTATTGAGCCGATGCCGATCGTTGAGGCGAACAACCAAATCAAGCTTCTCAAAAACAAAGAGGAGGACGAGATTGACAGGATTCTTGCCGAGCTTTCGGCGAATGTCGGCAGCTTTGCTAATTCAATCAAGAGCAGCTACGAATGCGCAGTTGAACTGAATCTCATTTTCGCAAAGGCTCAACTTGCATATGCTATGAGAGCGAGCGTCCCTCAGATGAACAATGAGGGAATTATCGAGCTTAGGCACGCAAGACACCCGCTGATTGACAAAAATAAGATCGTGCCGGTCGATATCAGTCTCGGCACGGATTTTGACACGATAGTTATCACCGGTCCCAATACGGGCGGCAAAACGGTTTCGATTAAAACGATAGGTCTTATGTCGCTGATGGCGATGTGCGGACTGATGCTTCCCGTTGACGACAGGAGCAGGATATCCGTATTTGACCATGTGCTTGCCGATATCGGCGACGAGCAGAGCATTGAGCAGTCGCTTTCCACATTCTCGTCGCACATGACGAAAATCGTTAAGATTCTTGAACTTGCCGATGACAAAAGCCTTGTGCTCATCGACGAGCTTGGAGCGGGTACAGACCCGATCGAGGGCGCAGCTCTTGCTGTTTCGATTCTTGAGCAGCTTCGTAATCAGGGTGCAAAGATTGCGGCGACGACTCACTATGCCGAGCTTAAATCCTACGCTCTGCAAACTCCGGGTGTTATCAACGGAAGCTGTGATTTTGATGTTCAGTCGCTAAAGCCGACATATAGGCTTCTCATCGGTATTCCCGGTCGCTCGAATGCTTTTGCAATCTCGAAAAGGCTTGGAATAAGCGATGAAATAATCGAGCATGCGCAGGAGCTTGTTTCCAACGAAAATGTTCGCTTTGAGGATGTTGTTGACAGGCTTGAAGAGAGTCGGGCAAGCATGGAAAAAGAGCGGGAGGAAGCAAGAAAAATTCGTGAAGAAGCTGACCGTGAGCTTGAAAAGGCTCACAAGCTGAAAGAGGATATCGAAACGCTCAGGCAAAAGGAGCTTGAGAACGCCAAGGGTCAGGCGGTCAGAATTACGGAGCAGGCGAAGCGAGAAGCATACCAGCTGCTCAATGACCTTGAAATGCTCAAAAAGCAGCAGGCAAAGGAAAAAAATGCCGCCGAGATGGCTCGCCGCGCAAGGGCGGTCATAAAAAAGGATCTCAATTCGATTGATTCGGCTTCCGATCCGATTGTTTCGCTCGGCAACGATGAGGATTATGTTTTGCCCAGACCGCTCAAAATCGGCGACTCCGTAATAATAGCCGACATAGGAAACGAAGCAACCGTTGTTGCTCTCAAGGACAAAAAAGGCCTTGTCACCGTTCAGATGGGAACGATGAAAACGAGGGTAAAGGAAGAGAATTTGCGGCTCATCGAGAAGAAAAAGAGCGTTGAAAAGAAGCGCACCGTTGCCACGGGAAGAATGGAAAGCCGCATGAATATGAGGGCTCAAACCAGCGTCGATCTTAGAGGAATGACGGTCGAGGAGGGCATAATGGAGCTTGACCGATATATTGACCATGCGCTGAGAATGGGTATAAACGAATTCACGGTAATCCACGGCAAGGGAACGGGCGTTTTGCGCTCGGCGGTCAGGGATTATCTGAAAAAATCAAAGTATGTTAAAACTTCCCGACTCGGCACATTCGGAGAAGGAGAGGACGGAGTAAGCATTGTCACACTCAAATAGCAAGGATAAATTATTCATGGCGTTCGCAATGCTTGTTTTCGGCACTTTAGGACCCTTTGTAAATAATATAAATTTTCCCTCGTCGTTTATTTCCTTTGCGAGGGCGATCATAGGAAGCCTTTTTATCGGCGTATTTATGGCTGTCAGCGGTCATGGCTTTGACAAAAAGGCGATAGTGAGAAATCTGAAACTGCTGATTCCGTCGGGAATTGCGATGGCTTTTAACTGGATTTGCCTTTTTGAAGCTTACAGATTTACGGGCGTTACGGTCGCAACGCTGTGCTACTATATGGCACCGGTTATCGTCGTTGCGGTTTCACCGCTCATTCTTAAGGAACGGCTGACGGCGGTTAAGGGCGCAAGCGTTGTTGTCGCCGTTATCGGAGCGGTGCTCATTTCGGGCGTTGTGACGGGAGCGACAAGGAGCTTTAAGGGTATCCTCCTCGGACTTGCAGCCGCAGCTTTGTACAGCACGGTCATAGTTATCAACAAGTTTGTTCGTGAGCTTTCGCCGGTCGAGACAACCTTCGTCCAGCTTTCGGTTGCCGCAATTACGATGATTCCGTATGTTCTGCTGACCGAGGATGTGGCAAGCTTTGGCTTTGACACAAAATCGATTGTTTTCACGCTGATTGTCGGAATGTTCCACACGGGATTTGCTTATATGATTTATTTCTCGTCCGTGCAGAAAATTCCGGCGCAGACGACCGCTGTTTTCAGCTACATAGACCCGGTCACTGCGATCGTCGTTTCTGCAGCTGTGCTCGGCGAAAGAATGGACGCCGCTCAGATCGTGGGCGCGGTTCTGATTCTTGCGGCGACGCTTTTTAACGAGCTTGCTCCGATCATACGGGTGAAGCTCGGAAAGTCGGGAACGAATCATTTCACATGAAAGGAATGTTCTTTATGAAAGACCTTATAATTATCGGTTCGGGCGGACTCGGTCGAGAGACTGTGTGGACGGCGGAAAGAATCAATTCCGTCAGCCCCGAATGGAATATCCTCGGATTTATTGACGATAATATTCAGGTGCAAGGACAGATGATCGACGGCTACAGGGTTATCGGAATGACCTCGGCCGTTGAAAAATATCCCGACGCATATTATGTCTGCGCAGTCGGAAGCGCAAGAATAAGGAAAAGAATAGTCGAAAAAATAAAGAGCGTTGCCGATGTGAGGTTTGCAACGCTTGTTGATCCCGCCGCCGTGTTCGGCAAGGACAGGGTGAAGATAGGCGAGGGTTGTATCGTTTGCGCAAACACCTATATCACGCTCGACATCAAAATCGGCAGCCATGTCTATATCGGCGCAAATTCGACGATCGGTCACGACGCAAGAATCGACGATTTTGTGACGGTTTATCCGGGCGTGAATGTGTCGGGAAGCACCTATCTCGGCTCGGGCTGTGAAATGGGCACGGGGTCGAAGATCATTCAGGGTCTTTCCGTCGGCATGAACACAATAGTCGGCGCAGGGGCGGTCGTGGTCAAAAATCTTCCGCCGGATTGCACCGCTGTCGGAGTTCCGGCAAAGCCGATAAAAATTAAAACGCAGAACATTTGAGACTTCAACGGAAGAATAAAAAAGGACGGTATCAAAACTCATTGGTTAAGATACCGTCTTTAATGATTTTATCCGCAGCTTAGAAGCCGATAATGTGACTTACAATGTCACGGATGATTTTCAACAGGTTGAGAAGAACCGTTTTGAAGCCGCTGAAGAAAGAGCTTCCGTTTGAGCCTTTGTCACAGCTGAAGTTTGCTTCGATCGTCATTGTGCCGTCCTGAATACGGATCGTTGAAGGGGCTTCGCCGTTGACCGTTACCTTGAGAGCCTCGTCGAATTTGTAGCCGTCCTTCGGAGCGATCGTGATTTTTGCGGTGTATTCTCTGCCGTCTTCATAGACATAGCTTGAATCGGCTGCGGAAACAATTCCGCCTGTTTTTGTGTCATACCATGTGAAAGCCGTTACGCTGAGGTTTTCGGTGCTCAAAACATAGTCGATGCTCGGCTTTTCGCCGACAGCCGGGGTGTTGACGGTGATGTCAACGCTGCCTGCAATAACATAAACTGTTTTGTCATCGGCGGCCGCAGCAACGCTCAGAATGCCGAAAACAGTTATCACGGCAATGAGAATTGCTAAGATCTTTTTAGTAGTTTTCATGTTAATTCTCCTTTTCTTTGTGTTGTTGGCGATTTTTTCGCCTTTATCTTTTCTATTATTATAACATAAAATAAGGCTTTGTCTATATACAGTACGAAAAAATGTCGCTTTTTATTGATATAATTTCCGGATTATGATATAATCGAGCGGTAATTTATAAGAGGGTGAGCACATGTTAAAGCAAAGAGCGTCGGGAGTGCTGATGCATATTTCTTCGCTTCCGTCAAGGTACGGAATAGGCGTTTTTGATGAAAATTGCAGGTATTTTGCCGACAGGCTGAGCCAAATGAGATTCGGTTACTGGCAGGTTCTGCCGTTCAATCCCGTTGACGGGTCAAATTCGCCGTATTGCTCGTCGTCGGCTTTTGCCGGAAATTTTATGTTTATCGATCCTCAGCGCTTGTATTCGGACGGACTTTGCACCGCAGAGGAGCTTGAAAGCAATATCTACGGCGGCAGCCCTTATACCGCCGACTATGAATTTGCTGCGGAGAAAAGGCTTTCGCTGTTGAAGTCCGCATTTTCACGCATTACTCCGGAAATTGCTCGGAGCGTTAAGGCTTTTGAAGAGGAAAACCCGTGGCTTACGGATTTTTCGTTGTATATGGCTCTCAAGGAGGCTAACGGTATGAAGCCGTGGTGGGAGTGGAGCGACGAGCAGGCAAGACACGAGGTCTTTATGCAAAAGCACAGATATGATTTTGAGGAACGCTCGGCTTTCTGGCGATTTGTTCAGTATATTTTTTATTCGCAGTGGAGCGAGGTCAAGCGATATATCAATTCAAAGGGAATTGCCGTGATTGGGGATATGCCCATCTATGTTTCGATGGACAGCGCAGATGTCTGGGCAAACAGAAATATGTTTCTGATTGACGATAAAACGCTCAAGCCGCAGAAAATCGCAGGTGTTCCTCCCGATTACTTTTCAAAGGACGGTCAGCTTTGGGGCAATCCTCTTTATGACTGGAAAGCGATGGAAAAGGACGGCTATTCCTGGTGGCTTGACCGAATCGGAGCGGCAATAAGCACCTATGATGTGGTTCGTATCGACCATTTCAGAGCCTTTGCAAGCTTTTGGCAAGTTCCTGCCGAGAGCAAGACCGCAAGGGTAGGCGAATGGGCAGAGGGACCGGGAATGAAGCTGTTTGACAAGGTGTTTAAAAAATACCCCGATACGCCGATCATTGCCGAGGATCTCGGCTTATTCGGCGAAGATGTTGTCAAGCTTCTGAAGGACACAGGCTTCCCCGGTATGAAGGTCATTCAGTTCGGCTTCGATGAAAGCTCGGATTCCTCCCATCTGCCGCATAACGCCGTGAAAAATTCGGTAAACTATGTCGGCACTCATGACAACAATACGCTTTTGGGCTGGCTTTGGGAGGCTGATGAAGGCTCAAGACGCTTTGCTCTTGACTATTGTGGCTTCAAGGGCGAGAACTGGGGAGAGGGCGGCTATCGCTCGGAAAGCTGTCGGGCGATAATCGAAACGGTTTGGAGATCCGTTTCCAATACGGCAATAATTTCTTTTCAGGATCTTTGCGGCTTCGGCAGTGACGCAAGAATGAATATTCCCGGCGTTGCGGACAAAAACTGGCGGTTCAGAACGACGAGGGAAACCGTAGATGCGATCGATACGGATTACTACAAAAAGATAAATCGCATATTTAAGCGGGATTACAGGGTTATCGAAGAGTAGGGAAAAAGCCGAATTTAATACCGATACAGAACAATACAGCAAATAAGTGTATCAATTAGTTACAAAAGGTTACAATGTTCACAGAAAAGCCATATTTGTACAACATTTTCGTGGTATAAAACTATTGTTGATTTTATACATGAGGATGGTATTTTATGAAAAAAATCGGTACATTAAAAAGAATTGCGCTTATTTTTCTCAGCGTTACGATGATCGTATGCTGCATTCCGTTTTCGGCATCCGCAGCCTCAGCCAACGCAAAGACGATTTTTGAGTTTTGCGTTAAGGAGTTGAATCTCAACTATGCGGGAGCGTGCGGTGTTCTTGCGAACATTGAAGCGGAGTCGGATTTTAACCCGAATCTCTACGGTGACGGCGGCGACAGCTACGGTATTTGCCAGTGGAATCTTTCGAGATTTGACAATCTTAAAAGCTATTGCAACAAAAACGGTTATGACTGGAAAACCCTCAAGGGTCAGCTCTATTTCCTCAAATATGAGCTTACCAACAATAAGAGCGACACGGGCTACATTCTCGACAAGCTTCAGGATGTTCCGAATACCGCTCAGGGTGCATACGAGGCTGGCTATGACTGGTGCTATTATTTTGAAAGACCGGCAAACAAGGCAGCAAAATCAGAGAGCAGAGGCAACAATGCGAAGAATTCATATTGGCCGGAATTCAAGAATTACACTATCCAGAGCAATGTAACGCCGACCCCGGCTCCGTCATATACGCTCGGTGATGTTAATTCGGACGGAAAAATAAATTCAGCCGACGCTCTTCAAATTCTCGAGTATTCGACCGGAGCGAGAACATTTACCGCAAATCAGTTCAAGGCCGGCGATCTTGACAGAAATAATAAGGTCAATTCAAACGATGCGCTTATAGTTCTTTCAATTGCAACGGGCAAAACAAGCGTAGCAAATTATTAAGACAATACCGCACAATTTAGGTGTGCGGATTGCCTTAAGATAAAAACACAAAGGTGCTGTTCCGATTTTTCGGGACGGCACTTTTTAAATTGTGCATCAGGCGCAAATGTTAACAAAGAATTCACAATTAAAGTGTTGACAAATCGTGCGGACAGTTGTATATTATTAAATGTAGTTAGCACTCAGGGCAAAAGAGTGCTAACGGTGCTAAAGGCGGTGAGGTTATGGAACTCAGTCAAAGAAAAGAAAAAATACTTGCTGCCGTTGTCGAGCATTATATAAAGACGGGCGAGCCTGTCGGATCAAAGCTTTTGCAGAAGAATCCCGAACTTTCGGTTTCCTCGGCCACTATCAGAAACGAGATGGCTGAGCTTTCCGGAATGGGTCTTCTCGAACAGCCTCACACTTCGGCGGGCAGAATCCCCACCGATGAGGGCTACCGCTATTATGTGGATCATCTTATGGGAGTTCGTCAGCTTGATGACGCGGCAAAAAGACGCATTGAAGCGGGCATTTCGATAAGAAACGCCGGGCCGGAGGGCATACTGAAAAGGGCGAGCGATTTTCTTGCCGACATGACGAATTGCGCCGCAATTTCAACCGCTCCCTCGGGCGACAATGTCACAATAAAGCGTGTCGAGTTTGTTCCGGTCGGATTGCGGACGGGAATGGTGGTGCTGCTGACTTCAACGGGTATGATAAAGAGCAGATTCTGCCGAAGCGATGTTGATCTGAACGCTTCCGTTATTGAGAAGTTTTACAACGTCGTCAAAACCTCCTTCATCGGGACGGAGCTTGATTCCGTTGACACCGCAACGCTTCAAACCCTTGTCGCTTCAATGGGCGAGGATGCGTTGACGATGATACCGCTTATCTCAACGGTGTCGGAGCTTGCGGCGGAGGCGACGGAAATTCCGCTCATGCTCGGCGGTCAGTCGAATATCTTTCATTACGGCGATTACGGCGCAACGGCATACGAGCTGATGGATTTTCTCAGACGGGGAGAGCCGTTGAGCAGAATTTTTGCTGATAATAAAAAAGAGATGAATGTTAAAATCGGCAGCGAAAACAAGCTGAAACCGCTCGAAAATTCAAGCGTTATAATGGCTCAGTATGATGTCGGAAAAAATCACGGCTCGATCGGAATTATCGGTCCGACAAGAATCGACTATGCAACGCTGATACCGAGCGTCAGATACTTGACCGATATGGTCGGGAAAATACTCTCCGGAGTTCTCAACGAAGACTGAAAGGAATGATTACTTTTGGCGAAAAAGAAAAACAGCGCAGAAACAGCCGCAAAGGCTGAGGATAAAAAGACGGAAGAAGAAAGTAAAAACGAAGAAGCGGAGGTTAAGGAAGAGAAAAAAGCCGAGGAAGAAAGCACCGAGGAAAAGCTTCAAAAGCAGCTTGCCGAAAAGAGCGACCAGCTTCTGAGAATTGCGGCGGAGTACGACAATTTCCGCAAGCGTTCGCAGAGAGAAAAGGATGCGCTTTACATTGATTGCAAGGCTTCGGTCATCAAGGAGCTGCTTCCCGTGGCTGACAATTTCGACAGAATTTTTGCTAATCCCGATATCACATTCGAGGATTACAAAAAGGGAGTTGAAATGACATTCAAGCAGTTTGAAACCGTTTTCAAGGATCTCAAGGTCGAGTCGTTCGGCGAGGAGGGTGAGGAGTTCGATCCGAACTTTCACAACGCCGTAATGCATTCGGAGGACGAGAATCTCGCCGAGAACATTATCACAAATGTATTTGCAAAGGGCTACAAGATAGGCGACAAGGTGATTCGTCCGGCAATGGTAGCCGTTGCAAACTAAGGCAACACCGCACACAACAATTGTGTAGATTTGCTAAAAAATGTAAATTATCTTAGGAGGAATATATTATGTCAAAGGTTATTGGTATTGATTTAGGTACAACAAATTCATGCGTAGCAGTTATCGAGGGCGGTGAGCCTGTAGTTATCGCTAACGCAGAGGGTGCAAGAACAACTCCGTCTGTTGTCGGCTTCGGCAAGAACGGCGAGAGAATGGTAGGTCAGGTTGCAAAGCGTCAGGCTATCACAAATCCCGACAGAACCGTTTCGTCGATCAAGCGTCAGATGGGCTCCGATTATAAGGTTACCATCGACGGCAAGAAATACACTCCGCAGGAAATTTCCGCAATGATTCTTCAGAAGCTCAAGACGGACGCAGAAGCTTACCTTGGCGAGAAGGTTAGCGAGGCTGTTATCACAGTTCCCGCATACTTCACCGACGCTCAGCGTCAGGCAACAAAGGACGCAGGTCACATTGCAGGACTTGAGGTCAAGAGAATCATCAACGAGCCGACTGCCGCAGCTCTTGCTTACGGTATCGACAAGGAGGACGACCAGAAGGTTATGGTTTATGACCTCGGCGGCGGTACATTTGATGTTTCCATCATCGAGATGGGTGACGGCGTTCAGGAGGTTCTTGCAACGGCAGGTAACAACCACCTCGGCGGCGACGATTTTGACCAGAGAGTTATGAACTGGATCATCGACGAGTTCAAGAAGTCAAACGGCATTGATCTTCGCGGTGACAAGATGGCTATGCAGAGACTTAAGGAAGCGGCTGAAAAGGCCAAGATCGAACTTTCGGGCGTTACATCTTCCGATATCAACCTTCCCTACATCACAGTTGACGCAACAGGTCCGAAGCACCTTGAGCTGACGCTCACAAGAGCAAAGTTTAATGAGCTTACGGCAGACCTCGTTGAATCCACAATGGGTCCTGTTCGTCAGGCAATGAGCGATTCCGGTCTTTCAACCTCAGAGATCGACAAGGTTCTCATGGTCGGCGGTTCTTCAAGAATCCCGGCAGTTCAGGAGGAGATCAAGAAGTTCATCGGCAAAGAGCCTTTCAAGGGCATCAATCCCGATGAGTGCGTTGCAATCGGCGCAGCTCTCCAGGCCGGCGTTATGGGCGGCGAGGTTAAGGGACTTCTTCTTCTTGATGTTACTCCGCTTTCACTCGGTATCGAAACGATGGGCGGCATTAACACAAAGATCATCGACAGAAACACTACTATCCCCGTAAAGAAGAGCCAGATCTTCTCGACCGCAGTCGATAATCAGCCGTCTGTTGAGGTTCATGTTCTTCAGGGCGAAAGAGAGTTCGCTAAGGACAACAAGACCCTCGGTGTATTCCACCTTGACGGAATTATGCCGGCACGCCGCGGTGTTCCGCAGATTGAGGTTACATTTGATATAGACGCCAACGGAATCGTTCATGTTTCCGCTAAGGATCTCGGAACGAACAAGGAGCAGTCGATCTCCATCACTTCTTCAACCAATATGTCCAAGGATGACATTGAAAAGGCTGTTCATGAGGCCGAGCAGTTCGCTCAGGAGGATAAGCAGCGCCGTGAGGAGGTTGACACAAGGAACAACGCAGACCAGATGGTTTACCAGTGCGAGAAGCTTCTCTCCGAGGAGGGCGACAAGTTCGATCAGGCAGATAAGGACACTCTCAACGCCGAGATCGAAGGCTTGAAGGAAGCCCTCAAGGGTCAGGATATCAACCTCATCAAGAATAAGCAGGAGGCTCTCCAGAAGAAGTTCTACGAGGTATCCGAGAAGATTTACAAGGCTGCTCAGGGCGCACAGGGTGCGGCAGGTCAGCAGGCAGACCCGAACATGGGCGGCAATCCGGGAGCAGGTACGCAGGGCGCTGACGGCTTCTACGATGCCGACTACACAGATGTAACGGACGACGATAACAAATAATCACCCGTTTGCAGAATAAAAATATCAGGGCTATTGCATATATGCCGCTATTAAGCCTTCCCTTGAGGGGAAGGTGGGCGGCGTAAGCCGCTCGGATGAGGTGTAAAACTCAAACGAACTTAATGCGATAGCCTCTGTTTTCAAGTCAGGGGCTTTGATTTATGGCTGATAAAAGAGATTACTATGAGGTGCTGGGCGTTGACAAAAACGCAAGCACCGATGAAATAAAAAAGGCTTACCGTAAAAAGGCCAAGCAGTACCACCCCGACCTAAACCCCGGAGATAAGGATGCCGAGGCGAAGTTCAAGGAGGCCAACGAGGCCTACGAGGTGCTCAGCGACGAGCAGAAAAAGGCTCGTTACGATCAGTACGGCCATGCTGGGGTTGACCCGAACTTCGGCGCAGGTGGTGGCGGCTTCAACGGCGGCTTCGGCGACGATTTTGATTTGGGCGACATATTCTCCAGCTTTTTCGGTGGCAGCTCCGGCGGCTTCGGAGGAGGCAGAAGAGCTAACCCGAACGGTCCGAGACGAGGCGAGGATCTTCAGTCGAGCGTTACGATTTCGTTTGAGGAGGCAGCAAAGGGCTGCAAGCGCAAGGTGAACATAAACCGTATTGAGGTCTGTCCGGATTGTAACGGCAGCGGAGCGGCGGCAGGCACATCGCCTAAAACCTGCCCCGAATGCCACGGAACGGGTCAGGTCACGGCTCAGCAGAGAACACCCTTCGGCGTTATTCAGACCCAGCGTGCCTGCTCAAAGTGCGGCGGCAAGGGCAGAATAATCGAAACTCCGTGCTCAAAGTGCCGCGGCAGAGGACGCATCACAAAGCAGAGTACGCTTGAGGTCAATATTCCGGCAGGCATTGATGACCGCCAGATTCTCAATGTTCGCGGTGAGGGCAACAAGGGCGTCAACGGCGGTCCCGCAGGCGATCTTCATGTTGTTGTAAATGTTAGACCGCACCCGTTCTTTGAGCGTGACGGCTTTGATGTTTGGTGCGAGGTTCATGTCAACCTTGTTCAGGCAACCCTGGGTGACACGCTTATGGTTCCGACGCTGGACGGCAAGGTTAAATATGATATCCCCGAGGGCACGCAGCCCGGTTCCGTGTTCAGGCTCAAGGGCAAGGGTATTCAGAATATCCGCAGCAAGGCGAGGGGAGATCAACTCGTCAGAATTATTGTCGATATTCCGACCAAGCTTAACTCGGAGCAGCGTGAGGCTTTGCTCAAATTCAATTCGCTGATGGGCGGCTCAACGCCGTCCGGCGACGAAAAAAAAGGCTTTTTCGGTAAAAAACGCAAATAAAAACAATGAATCAACGCAGTGAGGGATCTCATTGCGTTGATTTAGTTATATAACAAATTGGTAAAGTGTAATTCGGGTATTTTTGGATATGACAGAAATTTATGTTAACCTATGTCCGATCAAATGCTTATAAAATATTTTTAAAATGTCTTTTGTCACACTTTTTTCTTTTTAGGTGTTGACAAAAGGTAAATTTTATGTATAATAATAACAGTAACGATTACTATTATTGAGCGTGAAACAGACGAATGCTGTATTTCTGCGGTATTGCCTTGATTTCCGGTTAATACTAATTATGACTACGCAAAAAGCGAAGGGAGTTTCTGCTATGAATATTACAAAGGATATTAAATACATCGGCGTTAATGATCATGACATCGACCTTTTTGAGGGTCAGTATGTTGTGGAAAACGGAATGGCGTACAATTCTTATGTTATCATTGATGATAAAATTGCCGTTATGGATACGGTTGACGCGCGTTTTCGTCATGAATGGCTCGATAATCTTGCCGATGCGCTCGACGGCAGGAAGCCGGATTATCTCATCGTTCAGCATATGGAACCGGATCATTCGGCAAATGTCATGAGCTTTATTGCTGCTTATCCGGAGGCTAAGGTCGTTGCTTCGGCAAAGGCTTTTGCAATGATGGGTCAGTTCTTCGGCGATGACCTCAGCGATAGACAGATTGTTATTTCCGAGGGCTCAACGCTTGAGCTTGGCAAGCACACGCTTAATTTCGTGGCCGCTCCCATGGTTCATTGGCCGGAGGTTATGGTTACCTACGATTCATATGACAAGGTGCTTTTCTCTGCCGATGGCTTCGGCAAATTCGGCGCACTCGATGTTGACGAGGACTGGGCATGCGAGGCAAGACGCTACTATTTCGGCATTGTCGGAAAGTACGGCGTTCAGGTGCAGAAGCTTTTGCAGAAAGCGTCAAAGTTTGATATTGAAAAGATTTGTCCGCTTCACGGTCCGATTCTGACGGAAAATCTCGGCTACTATCTCGGACTTTACAACACTTGGTCGTCATACGGCGTTGAGAGCGAGGGCATCGTAATTGCATACACCTCCGTTTACGGCAACACAAAAAAGGCGGTTGAAATCCTTGCCGATAAGCTCAGAGCAAACGGCTGCCCGAAGGTGGTTGTCAATGACCTTGCACGCTGCGACATGGCGGAGGCCGTCGAGGACGCTTTTCGCTACGGTAAGCTTGTGCTTGCGACAACGACTTATAATGCAGACATTTTCCCATTCATGCGCACATTTATCGAGTCGCTGACCGAGAGGGAATATAAGAACAGAACCGTTGCATTTATCGAGAACGGCACATGGGCACCGCTTGCGGCTAAGATCATGAAGGGTATGTTTGAGAAGTCAAAGAACATCAACTTTGTTGAGCCTGTTGTTCATATCCGTTCGGCATTGAATGAAGCTTCATCTTCTGAGCTTGATGAGCTTTCAAGGGAGCTTTGCCGTGACTACATTGCGCAGGACGGTGAAACGGCTAACAAGAATGACCTTACGGCTCTTTTCAACATCGGCTACGGTCTTTATGTTGTGACCTCAAACGACGGCAAAAAGGATAACGGACTTATCGTTAACTCCGTTTCGCAGGTCACAAATTCGCCGAACAGAATCGCCGTTACTATCAACAAGGATAATTATTCTCACCATGTCATCAGGCAGACAGGCATGATGAATATAAACTGCCTTTCTGTTGACGCTCCGTTCTCCGTTTTTGAAGCTTTCGGCTTCAGAAGCGGCAGAAATGTTGACAAATTCGAGGGCTGCAAACCGCTGCGTTCGGATAACGGACTCGTTTTTCTGCCGAGATATATCAACTCGTTCATGTCTTTGAAGGTTGAACAATATGTAGACCTCGGCACTCACGGAATGTTTATCTGCTCGATTACAGAGGCGAGAGTTATTTCCGACGCCGAGACAATGACATATACCTACTATCAGAAGAATGTTAAACCGAAGCCGCAGACGGATGGCAAAAAGGGCTTCGTATGCAAGGTCTGCGGATATATTTATGAGGGCGACGAGCTTCCGGAGGACTTCGTTTGTCCGCTTTGCAAGCACGGCGCATCGGATTTTGAACCGATAAAATAAGCTCAAGCATCTTAAAAGAAAGCCGCACATTTCAATCATGTGCGGCTTTGTCTTGGCTCTATTTTATTTTTGCGCCCATGTCATAGGCTTCTTTGAGAGCGGGATGACCTTTAATCGTCCCTGCCTCATTTACTCCGCCGGCAAAAATCTTTCCGGCAAGGCTGCATTTTTCGTAGCACGCCATCCAGCCCTCAAGGCCGTGAATTGCACGCTCGTCAACGCCATCCTCGTCGTCTGCGGCGGTTGAAAGAAAATATATATCCCTGAATTTGTAGTCGCTTGGAAAAAGCGAATTTGCACGGTCAAGCATGGTCTTCATCTGACCGCTCATTTCGTAGTAGTAAATCGGCGTAGCGAATACGATCGCTTCGGCATTTTTCATCTTCTCGGTAATTTCAAGAGCGTCGTCCTTTATCGCACAGTGGCCGAGCTTTTGGCAAGCGTTGCAGCCTTTGCAAAATGCAATGTTTTTGCCTGCGAGGGAAACGGTTTCAACATCGTTGCCTGCGCTGAGAGCACCGTCGGCAAAAGCCTCGGCAAGAGCTTCGGAGTTGCTGTTTTTGCGCAGACTTGTGCTTATAATAAGAATCTTTTTGGACATAGCAAAATCCTTCCTTTCAACATTGACATATAAATTTCTTTGCTGTATAATGATTATATCACCTAAACTTAACTTTAGGTCAAGTATTTTTTTAAGGTAATTTGAACACTTCAATTGTTCGGTATTGCCTTGAAACGAGGTAATTTTATGTATACTATCGGACAGGTTTCTCAAAATCTCGGCTTGCCGATCTCAACCCTTCGCTATTACGACAAGGAGGGGCTTTTGCCGAATATCGAGCGAATGTCCGGCATACGCAGGTTCAGCGACCGTGACATAGAAACGCTTAATATTATCGAGTGCCTAAAAAAATCCGGTCTTGATATAAAGAGCATACGCCGCTTTATTCAATGGTGCGCCGAGGGCAGCGACACTTATATGCAGCGGTATGAGCTTTTCGTTAAGCAGGAGGAGAGCGTTGAAAAGGAACTGGAACGCCTTGAAAAGACCCGTGCCATGCTCCGATTCAAACGCTGGTATTATGAGCAGGCAATGAAAGACGGCAACGAGGAACGAATCAAAAAAATGCTGCCGGATAAGCTGCCGCCGGAAATACAAAAGATATATGATTTTGCGCATGAATGAGCGGCAGGTGAATTTGATGAATAAAAAACCTTACAAGCTCGGAATACTGGTCGGCCGTTTTCAGACCCTGCATTCCGGACATATCGATATGATAAGCAGGGCGGCGGAGCTTTGCGACAAGGTCGGCATCTTCGTCGGTTCGTCGGATGAATCGGGCACGAGCAAAAATCCCTTTTCCTATGAAACGAGAGAGGACATGCTCAAAACGGTCTTCGGCGACGGAATTTTTGTCTATCCGCTCCCCGATATCGGCGTCGGAAACAATTCGGCATGGGGCGATTATGTTCTGAAAAATGTAGTCGGTCGCTTCGGTGAAATGCCGGATCTGCTCGTTTCGGGCAAGGAGGCAAGGCGTATCAGCTGGTTTGACAGCGTTGAAGGAGCTTCAATCGCCGAGCTGTATATCCCGAAAACGATTGATATCTCCGCAACCGAGATGAGAGATTTTTTACTTGAAGACGACATTGACGGATGGAAAAAATATACCGACCCAAGGCTTTGGCACAAGTACGAAAGGCTAAGACAAGAGGTGCTGAAGTCAAAGAACAACAATGAAACACAAAGTATATAAGGCAATACCGTACAATTGGGGCGTGCGGTATTGCCTTAAATCATTTTGCCGTAAACAAAAGCAGAAGCTCTGCCGAAAAAGCTATAAGTTTGGAAAGAAAAGCGAATATTTGTGAAATGACGGTGGGTTTGAGAAGCTCATCGGTGACAGGGGAGAGTGTGTTCGATTTGCTGTCGTATTTCATGAATTGCGGATAGCTTGCGTTGTCATAAATCGTGAGCTGTTTTTCGCTTTTGGCAA
>CAVJIV010000020.1:0-44399 GCA_963649715.1 bacterium
CAGGCTGGAACATGAACGGCATCGCTGCCATGACAGCACATTAAATCAACAAAACAGCATAAAAACCAATACAGCACCCCGAACCCAACGGCTCGGGGTGCTGCACTGCTTAAGCGGTATATAATTGATGTACGGATTATCTTAAATTTCAAATGATGAAATAATATTTTTATTATTTTTAAAGTCACACCGTGCGTCTTAATTGTTCCTCATTGCCTTGCATGGATTTTATGCTTCCGAAAGAATAATATCAGCAAGACAAAAGTTTAATTTTGTTAAAATTTAAAATAAAAAAATCTGATTTTTGTTATTTTTTATTTAAATTCATTTGACTTTACAGGTTTTATTTGTTACAATGTAATGGAAAATATGCTTTGAATAAAAGCGATAAGGAGGAATGCACCTTGACAGATGCAAAAACACTTGCATACATCAATATGTATGCCGTGCTCGGCACACTTGAAAACCTGTGCGAGCTTGACCCGAAGGCAAGCGCCCTTGTAGCTGATATCAAGCCGATTTCCATCGGTTTTGAGGTTAAGGACGGCCCGTCTGCAACGATTACATTCAAAAACGGCAGATGCCGTATGGAGCAGGGCTGCACAGACTGCGACGTTAAGCTTCCGTTTTCATCATGCGAGAAATTTAACGGTCTTATTGACGGAACGGTTACACCTATTCCTTCAAAAGGTTTCATTCACATTAAATTCCTTTTGAATACATTCACTAAGCTCACCGACATTCTTTCGAATTATATGCGTGCAAGCGACGAGGATCTCAAGGACGAGGAGTTCTTTAGAATAAGCACCTCTCTCTTGTTCTACACCATTACCGTTGCCATTTCTCAGATCGGCAACCATGATGATATCGGCAAGTTCTCTGCCGAGCATATCATTGACGGTGACATCATGATGTCAATCAAGGGCGGCCCGAAATCTACTATTCATGCTAAGAACGGTCACCTTGTTACAATCAAAAAGGCTCCCGAAAATCCGCGTGCCGTTATGGAATTCGGCTCAATGCAGCTTGCTAACGACCTCTTCAACGGCCGAGTAAGCGCAATGGCAAAGATCGGTGAGGGTACCATCACAATGAACGGCATGATTAACATGCTCGATAATATGAATCGACTTCTTGACAGAGTCGGTCTCTATCTTGCATAAGGGGGATACGAAAAATGGCAAATTTTAAAGTAAATCAGTACGAGAAGAGCCATGAGTGGTTCGACCGTGCTATCAAAGTAATCCCTTCAGGTGTTTACGGTCATCTCGGCCCGGCTGAAGGTAACTTCATTCCCGTCAGCGCATGGCCTTTCTTCTCGGAGAAGGCAAAGGGCACATATTTCTGGGATGTTGACGGTAACAAGTTCATCGACTATATGTGCGCATACGGTCCGAACATTCTCGGTTACGGCGATCCCGATGTTGACAAGGCTGCTCTTGAGCAGGCTAAGATAGGCAACTGCGTAACATCACCGTCCTACAAGATGGTTGAGCTTGCAGAGCTTATGGTTGACACGGTCAACACTGCCGACTGGGCTTTCTTCGCAAAGAACGGCAACGATGTTACCACCCTTGCAATCATGGCTGCCCGTAACGCTACACATAAGAAGAAGATCATTTTCGTAAACGGCTTCTATCACGGTGTTTCCGCTGTTGTTCAGAAGATCGACTATCCGGGCATTCTTCCCGAAGATGTTGCCAACAACCTCTATGTTGACTGGAACGACTTTGACGCTCTTGAGAAGCTCGTTGCCGAGAACGACGGCGAAATTGCCGCATTCATCTCGACTCCGTATCTTCACGGTAACTATTTTGACAACCAGCTTCCGGCAGACGGCTACTGGCAGAAGGTTCGTAACCTTTGCACAGAGAAGGGCATCGTACTTATCGTCGATGATGTTCGTGCAGGCTTCCGTCTTGACCTTGCAGGCTCCGACCATTACTATGGCTTTGAGGCAGATATGATCTGCTTCTGTAAGGCTATTGCAAACGGCTGGAATGTATCCTGCCTTTGCGGTAAGGATTTCCTCAAGGACGCCGTTTCCGGAATGTCATACACAGGATCTTACTGGATGAGCGCAATTCCGTTCGCTGCCGGTATCGCAAACATCACCAAGATGAGAGAGCTTAACCTCCCGACGCTCCTTATGGAGAAGGGCAAAAAGCTCACAGACGGTCTTAAGGAAGCAGGAAAGAACAATGGATTTGACCTTGTTGTTTCCGGTGAGCCGTCACTCTTCTACCTCAGAATTGCCAACGACGACACAATGATGCTCCATCAGGCATGGATCGCAGAATGCGTCAAGAGAGGCATTTTCTTCGCAGGTCACCACAACCACTTCATCAACTATGCTCTTTCCGATGCCGATATTAAGCACACGATCGAGGTAGCCGACGAGGCATTCAAGGTTGTTAAAAAGGATCATCCTGAGGCTTTTTAAGCTTCAGATAAGATAATCAACCGATTCACAGGCGGTGAGCTTTTGCCGCCTGTGAAAAACGAATAAAAATAGGGAGGAAAAACTCTTATGGCATTGACCAAACAAGAATGGTTGGCTCTTGAGAAGAAAGCTTTCGAGCTTCGCAATCTCTGCCTTGACACTACATATTGGGCAGGCAGCGGTCATATCGGCGGCGGTATGAGCGTTATGGATATGTTGACCATTCTCTACCACAAGTACCTCAACATAAAAAAGGACGATCCCAACTGGGAGGACAGAGATCGTTTTATCCTTTCAAAGGGTCATTCGGGAATCGCTTATGCTCCCGTCCTTTGCGACTTCGGTTACAATGATCCCGAGCAGCTCAAGACCTTTAACCTCACAAACTCAAAGATGGGTATCCATCTTGATTCCAACAAGGTTGTAGGTGTTGACGCTTCAACAGGTTCTCTCGGTCACGGACTTTCAATCGCTCTCGGTACTGCTCTTGCAGCTCGTGTTCTCGGCAAGGATTACAAGACCTATTGTATTCTCGGCGACGGCGAGTGCGACGAGGGTTCAAACTGGGAAGCAGCTATGTCAATCAATGCATTCCACGCAACAAATGTTATTTCTTTTGTTGACCGTAACAAGTGCATGATCGATGGCCGCACGGAGGATGTTATGCCTCTTGAACCTTTTGCCGATAAGTGGCGTGCATTCGGCTTCCATGTATTCGACATTGACGGTCACAACATGATGGAGCTTTCCGATGCAATCGACTACGCACTCGGCGAGCCGGACGCTCCTGTTATGATTATTGCCAACACCATCAAGGGTGAGGGTATCGACTTCATGGAGGACGATTATCACTGGCATTACGGCGCAGTTGACGAGGCCAAGTATAAAGAGGCTAAGGAAAGCCTTAAAAAGCACTATGAGAAGCGTATTGCTCGTGTAGAAAAGGAGGCAAAATAATGGCAGGCGGACTTTCATATACAGCTCTTGAATCCACAGAGCTTTCAACAGCGGAAATCTACGGCCAGACTCTTGTTGACCTCGGTCGTGAGCATAAGGAAATCGTCGGTCTTTCTGCCGACCTTGCCGGTTCAACCAAAATCGGCGTATTCGGCAAGGAATTTCCGGAGCGTTTCTTCAATGTAGGTATTGCCGAGCAGAATATGTTCGGTATGGCAGCAGGTATGGCTAAGGCCGGACTTGTTCCCTTTGTTTCAACCTTCTCAACCTTCGCATCACTTCGTTCTGCCGATCAGATTCACACCGATATCTGCTATCAGAATGTTAATGCAAAGATCATCGCTACCCATTCGGGTACTTCTTTCGGCCAGGCGGGTTCAACTCACCACGCTATCTGCGATATGGCAGTTATCCGTTCAATGCCGAACATCACTCTTATCTGCCCGGCTGACGGTATCGAAACAGCAGAAGCAGTTAAGGCTGCTTACGAAAACTTCGGTCCTTACTATATCCGTATCAACCGTGGCTTCGACCGTACTCTTTACGGCAAGGATTATCCCCGTGAGTACAAGTTCGAGGTAGGCAAGGCTATCGAGGTTAACCCCGGTACCGATATCACCGTTATCGCTTGCGGTTCATGCGTATTCCAGGCTTACCAGGCTGCTAAGTTCCTTGAGGAAGCTGACGGACTTAAGGTTCGTGTTCTTGATATGCACACCATCAAACCTCTCGATAAGGAAGCTGTTCTTAAGGCAGTTATGGACACTCGCCGTATTATCACTGTTGAGGATCACACTGTTCTCGGCGGTCTTGGCTCGGCTGTTGCCGAGGTTATGGCAGAGGCCGGTAAAGGCTGCGCATTCACCCGTCTCGGACTTCAGGATAAGTTCGCTCCCATCGGTCTTCATGAGGACATCATGTCAATGCTCGGCATCGACTGCAACGGTATCGTAGCCGCTGTCCGTGAGGCCATGAACAAGGACTTCGAGGAAGACGACAACTGGGACGACGATGTATAATACCGAAAGGAATGATTGATAATGGCAAATGAAGTATTGTTAACCAATAAAATCTTCCTTAACTCTGCATTGCCGTTGCTCAAGGTCATTGCTACCGACGATCCGAAGCTCGCCAAGAAGTTCGAGCATGTTCACTGCATCTATCAGGTCAGCTGTTTGGATCCCGACGCCCCCTGCGGCAAATATGCAACGCACTTTACGGTTAATAACGGCGAATGGAAAGTTTGTGCGGATAAAGTTGCAACAAACGCTCATATCGAGCTTGAGTTCAAGTCGATGGAAGCTATGAATGCATTTTTTAAGGGTAAGATTGCTCCGGCAACCCTCCCGAAGATGAAGGGCATTGTTAAAAAGCCCGTTGAGTTCGCAGCTTTTATGGCTGTTCTTCTCAAGATGTCATCGCTTCTTAACATCAAGGCTGCTCCGGAGGACGAGGCAACACAGGTTCTCGCTTGCAAGTGCTTCTTCTATCTTCTTTCATCGGGCATCAGTCAGCTCAACAAGAACGGCCATGAGGGCGTTCACGATTGGGCAAAGAAGAGCCCCGACCGTGTTTATGCATGGGCGGTTGACGGACATCCCGAGGTTAACGCTTTCCTTCGTGTTAAGGCAGGCAAGACCAGAGCGGGTCGTGGCACATACAAGAGAGCAATGCCTTTCTTCACCATGAGATTCGATTGCCTTGAAAGTGCATTCGGCATTCTCCTTTCAACGGACGATATGCTTGATTCCACAAAGCACGGCAAGCTTATCATGGACGGTGCTCCCGAATTCGGCGCACAGATCGGCGACTTTATGATGCAGGTCGGCGCTTACGCACAGGGTTAAAAGATAAATTAAATATTTCCGCTGTTCAGGTGAAAATACCCGAACAGCGGTTTTTTATATCTTAATATTTAAGACGATACCGGCGTTTTTTTTCGGTATTGCCTTAAGGCTTGATTAAAGCCCGGTTATCGGTTGAAGCTGCTCACCTTTGAGTGCCGCTTCAACTGCCGAGGGGATAAGCTTGAAATCGGCGATAAGTGAACGGGACTTCTTTTCAAAATCATCCTGACCGAACGGAACAAGCGATATATTTCTGTAATTCAGCAGCATACCTATGTTCTTTGCCGCACATGCAAGCCCGTCGTTTGTTGAAATTGCGATAACAACAGGGCGACCGTTTCTCAAATGCGATTTTGCGGCCATTGTGACCGATGTGTCGGATATTCCGTTGGCGAGCTTAGCGGCGGTGTTTCCGGTGCAGGGAGCAATAACCAGCACATCGAGGAGCTTCTTCGGTCCGATCGGCTCAACCTGCGGAATGGTATGCAATATTTCATGCTTGCAAAGTGTTTCTATTTTGCTTCTGATCTCCTCGGCCTTGCCGAATCGGGTATCTGTTTTGTATGCGATCTCCGACATGATCGGAACTATATCATAGTTAAGCTTCTTGAGCGTTTCGATTTGCGGAATAACTTCATTGAAGGTGCAGAACGAGCCGCACATGGCAAAGCCTACAACCTTATTCATTCATATCCTCCTTCATAATTTCAATAACAGTATCTGCAATGTTTGCGCCGGCACTCGTCGGAGTGAAGCGGCCGGGCAGACTTTCGGCAAGAATATATCTGAAAATGTATTTGTCAATTTCATTTATGTTAAAGCCGTAGGGCTTCGATGCGATCTCAATATACAAATTCCTTTTTGAAAGCTTTTTCATTGTATCTTTGTCTAATATATTATAGGGTATCGTATTGATTATGATATCATAATCGGCGATTTTTTCGCTGAAAGCGTTTATATTGATTACTTTAGAATTTTTATTTTCGTAAAATACCGTTTCCGTCGGCTTTCTTGTAACAACGGTAAGGCTCATATCGTTTGCCGAAAGGGTTCTGCAAATCGCCCTGCCGCATCTGCCGTAACCAAGCACGGCGGCGTTGAGAACACATAGATCTTTATCGGTGTTTTCAAGTATAATTCGCAACACGCCCTGCGCCGTCAACCGAGAATTTTTAAATAGAAAGCTTTCGTTATAATAGCATCTGCCGCTGTCGTCGAACGGATTGTTGCCGAGGTTGCCGTAAAAGACAAGCTGATTTTTTAAAAGTTTTTCGTTAAGCTTATCGACGGTCATCTCCGTCCCCGAAATAAATCCGTTTGACAGGGTAGGTAGGGGTAAAATTATTTTTGAACAGGACGATAGCTTTTCTTCAATGTCTTTGCCGTCGCAGCATAAAGCGTCAAAACCGAGACTTGAAAGTCTGCTTCGGCAGGCTTGCATTTTTTTGTCATTACCGATTATCAGAAATTTATCCGCCTGCATTTTACATTCATTCCTCTCTCTGTAGTATTGTCTCCACTGTATCATATGATAAAATTTTGTTCGGGTGCTAAAATATTCGGAATTGCTATTTATTTTTTTGCTCGTTTGCATTATAATTAAAAGGTAAAGACAAATTAGGGAGATGATATCTTGTTTGAGATAGACGAATTGCTCAAAAAGGTTAAACGGGTTCATTTTATAGGTATCGGCGGTTCGGGTATGTGTCCGCTTGCTGAAATTCTGCACAGGGAGGGCTATTTGCTTTCCGGCTCGGACAATAACGAAACCGATACCTTGGCAAGGGTTCGCAGCCTCGGCATTCCCGTTGTTCTCGGTCAAAAAGCGGAGAACATTGCCGGCGCGGAGCTTATCGTTTATACGGCTGCAATTTTGCCGGACAACCCGGAGCTTGTTGCAGCAAAAAATTCGAAAATTCCTACCGTTGAGCGTGCCGATCTGCTCGGCGCGATAACAAGGCTCTATTCCGATTGCTACTGCGTTTGCGGAACTCACGGCAAGACAACCGTTTCGTCGATGCTCACGCAGATAATGATCCAGTGCAATAAAGATCCATCGGCGGTAATCGGCGGAGAGCTTCCGCTTATTCACAGTCACGGCAGGGTAGGCGAAACGCAGAATATGGTCTGTGAAGCGTGTGAGTTTAAGGATCATTTTTTGAAGCTTGATCCGGATATTGCGATAATTCTCAATGTTGACGCCGATCATCTTGAATACTTCAAGAATATTGAAAACATAATCAAGTCCTTTAATAAATTTGCAAAAATGGCGAACAAGGCGGTCATTTATAACGGAGACGACGCCAATACGCTAAAGGCAATTTCAGATGTTGACGGCAAAGAAATGATAAGCTTTGGTCTTAACGATACGAATGATTTCTATGCCAAAAATGTGGAGATTGTGAATGCATTCGCTCATTTTGACGCCTACAAAAAGGGCAGAAAAATAGGCAGCGTAAAGCTGAAAGTTCCGGGAAAGCACAATGTCACAAACTCTCTCGCTGCGCTTGCGGCTGCGGATTATTGCGGAATACCTTTTGATGAGGCGATAGCCTCCCTTGAACAGTTCGGAGGAGCGTGCAGAAGATTTGAAATTCTCGCAAAGCTCAACGGTATAACCTTTGCCGACGATTATGCGCATCATCCGGCAGAGCTTAGGGTAACGCTTGAAGCGGCGATGCAGATGAAATACAGAAAGGTCTGGGCGGTTTTTCAGCCGTTCACTTATTCAAGAACAAAGAAGCTCATGGATGATTTTGCCGAGGTTTTGCAAATTCCCGATGAATGCGTTATGACCGAGATCATGGGCTCAAGAGAGGTCAATACCGAGGGGGTTTATACCTCGCAGCTTGCGGCAAAAATTCCCGGCAGCGTGTGGTTCAACACCTTTGACGAGGTTGCGGATTATGTGCTCTCCCACGCCCAAAGCGGCGACCTTGTTATTACGCTCGGCTGCGGAGATATTTATAAGGCGGCAAAGCTTATGATAAAAAGGCTTGAAGAAGCCGAATAATATTCGACATATATTTAACCTGAAAAATACTCTTTGAAAGGGGTAGTTTTATGAAAACAAATTCAATTCTGGAACAGCTTAACAGCACTCCGATGTATCTCATCTGCGGCGGAATAGTTGCGTTCGTTGCAATTATATGCGTCATTTTCCTTGTGCGTGCTTATAAGGCCGGCGTGGCTCTCGGAATGGATACCACAAAAATGAAACGGGTCATCGTTTCAAGCGCAACATTTTCGGTTTTGCCGAGCGTGGGTATTCTTTTGGGCGTCATTGCGCTTTCGGGCAGCCTAGGAATCCCGTGGCCGTGGCTGAGACTATCGGTCATTGGCGCATTGCACTATGAAACTCAGGTTGCTCAGGCGGCTGCCGAGCAGGTCGGAATGTCAAAGCTTTCCGCTGCCGAAATGACGCCTAAATCCTTTGCGACAATCGCTTTGCTGATGAGCATATGCATCATGTGGGGTATGATCCTTTCGATTTTCTTCAATAAAAAATATTCCAAAAAGCTCGGCACTGACGGCGGAAGCTCAAAAGCTGGCTTTGGCGACCGTGCTATGACGGCAATGTTTATCGGTCTTGTCAGCGCATACATCGGCAGCTATATAGGCTCTTTCGTTTCGGGCGACGGACTTTTCACCTTCACGGGAGATTGGCTTCCGTTGGCGGTTGCTGCAATTTCCGGCTTGGTGATGGCATTATTCGTCTATCTCGGAGAAAAGAAAAAGCTTGCGTGGGTCGATAATTTTTCGATTGCGGGCAGTATGATCGTCGGTATGGCTTCGGCTGTAATTATCGGTATCTTAATCAAATAAGGGGGGCATTGTAATGGAAAAAAATAAAGACGCTGTATGGGAAAAATACAGCAAAACAACTCATTTTATCGGCAGATTGGTCAGTGCGTTGACTGTTATAATGCTTGTAGGTGCACCGTTTCTTATCGGAAAATATCTCGGTGCATTTCCGGATCTCGGCGCAGTCGGCAAGGCGTTTTTCTCCGTCGGTCTTGTCTGGACAATTTCAAGCGTTGCGGAATTTTTGATTTATACGCCCATGCTCGGCTCGGGCGGAGGCTATCTTGCATTTATCACGGGCAACCTTATCAATATGAAAATTCCCTGCGCGGTAACCGCAAGAGATATGGTAGGCGTTAAGAGCGGCACAAAGGAGAATGAAATTATCTCGACCCTTTCGATCGCCACCTCATCGCTGGTCACCATTCTTGTGCTTGCGATAGGCGTGCTTGCGCTTACTCCGCTTCAGCCTGTTCTTCAAAGTCCGACGCTTCAACCGGCGTTTGATAATGTTGTTCCCGCTCTTTTCGGTGCGATGGCATATAAATATTATCGCAAGAACATCAACATTGCCGTTGCTCCTCTTGTTTTGATGAGCGTATTGTTTATGCTTGTGCCGTCGCTGGTCGGCTCAACAAGCTTTATGATCATTCCGGCGGGCGCAATAGCTATCGGAATTTCCTACTTCATTTATAAAAAGAACAAGGAGGCTTGAAAATGAAGTACCTGCTTATTATTCCGGCGGTGATTGTGCTTTTATTGCTGATAGCCGTTGTCCGCACACTTCTTATGCCTAAGAAAAAATCCGATTACAAGGCCAAAGAGGACGAGCAGGAATCGCTTCGTCTTGCCAAAAAACTTTCGGAAATGATTAAATATGATACGACATCTCATGCCAATGTTCATGAGGTTGAAAAGTTTCTCGGATTTCATAAGGTTCTTGAAAGGCTTTTTCCGCTTGTTCACGAAAAGCTTGAAAAAACCGAAATTGACGGAAATTTGCTCTTCTACTGGAGGGGTGAAAGCTCAGAAAAGCCGATACTTCTCATGAGCCACCAGGATGTTGTTCCTGCCGAGGGCGAATGGCTGCACGAGCCGTTTTCTGGCGATATTGAGGACGGCAAGGTTTGGGGCAGGGGAGCGGCCGACACAAAATGCTCGGTTATGGCGTTTTTTGAAGCGGTTGAAGAGCTGCTAAAGGAAGGATATACTCCTCCCGTCGATGTCTATCTCGCATCATCATGTACCGAGGAATGGGCAGGTGACGGTGCACCGAAAATCGTTAACGAGCTTAAACGGCGAGGAGTTGAGCTGTTCCTTGTCTGCGATGAGGGCGGCTGTATCATTACCGACCCTATCGGCGGCGTAAACGGCAACTTTGCAATGGTCGGCGTTTTTGAAAAGGGCAAGGCAGACATTAAATTTACTGCTCAAAGCACGGGCGGTCATGCGAGTGCGCCGACAAAGAACACACCGATAGCAAGACTTGCTTCGTTTGTCGATGATGTTGAAAAGCACTCGCCGTTTAAAAAGAAGCTTCTTCCGGAGGTTGCCGCAATGTTCACAACGCTTGCGCCATACGCTTCATCGTTCGGAATGAGGCTTCTCCTCGGAAACATATGGCTTTTCAGGCCGTTAATCATTGCCGCCTTACCCGCAATCAGCGCACAGGCAGGCGCAATGCTCAGAACCACCATCGCATTTACAATGCAGTCCGGCTCGGACGCCTACAATGTTATTCCGCAGGAGGCAACGCTTGGGGCAAATATGCGATTTATCCCTCATCAGGGCGAAAAAGAAAGTCTTGAAATAATCGAAAAACTTGCAAAAAAGCACGGACTTGAAACCGAGGTCGTGCATACTAACGACTATACTCCGCCGGTTGACATCAAAGGGGAGGCTTTCAAGCTTTTTGAGGGCGTTATTGCCGAAACATTTCCGAGACTTGCTTCCAGTCCTTATGTTATGACGGGCGCAACGGACGCACAGTTTTATCAGCCGATTTGCAAAAATTGTATTCGTTTTGCCCCTGTAATTTACGGTCCGGATCAGATGAAGGGTATGCACGGAATAAACGAATGCATCGAATATAACTGTCTGCCCGGTGCCGTGAGATTCTATCAAAATCTTATCAAGGCGCAGGGTAAAAAATAAAGGACGGAGTAATGTATGAAGGTTACAAACTGCGAGGATTGCAACAACTTCGTTTATGACGAGGAGAGCGATACTTACTATTGCGAAATGGAGCTTGACGAGGACGAATACATGAAATTCGTCAGCGCAACATTCTATAACTGCCCATATTACGACCCGTATGATGAATACAAGATCGTAAGAAAGCAGAACTAAAAAATAAAACCTCCGATTGTTCGTCTGTTCAATCGGAGGTTTTATTTTAGATTTTTTAGATTATACCGACAAGGTCAGCGATTTTTTCTATGAGGAACTGCACAATGGCAAATGCGTGCGACTGGATAAGCTGAGTAAACTTGTCGCCGAGCGGGCTTGTAAAGATCCAAGGCATATCGGGTATAGCCTTTTCCTTAGCTTCTCTGCCGTCATATTTAAGCTCGAAAGCCTGAGAATATGTTACGCCGCCCTCGCCCATAAGCTCAAAGCGGATATAGCAGCCGAGCTTATCTTCATAATCGTTGAGGTCGATTTTGGTATCTGTGGAAATTACTTCGCCGTCGGCGATCCATTTAACCGAGCTGCAATCACGGCTTTCGTCGAGAGTAAGCTCAATGGAATTCTCGTCTTGGTCAACCTTGATGTTCGTTACAAGAGGAACCTCGCCTGTTCCGTCAAAGTTGGGTGTTCCGTCGGTGTACTTCTGGAATTTGCTGCAAGCAAAGAAATTGCCGACCTGCATTGCTTCCTTAACATTCTCTTCCGTATTCTCGGGAAGAAGGAAATATTCAAAGCTTCTGCCGACATCCGAAACATATTCGCTGTCATCGTCAGCAAAAACAATTATATTTCTTCCCGTCGGGATAACTACCTGAAGAAGCTCGTCCCAAAGCGCTCTGTCGGCTCTTGTTACCGAGTCGGTATTGTTGACGATCTCCATACCGAGGCAGCTCTTGTAATCCTTAAGGATATTTGCAAAATAGGAAATGTAGAAATCCTGATGCGAACGCTCGGGGAAATTGTTGGAGTTTACCCAGTCACCGACATGGTTAAGAACGGAGAATCCGCCGTAACGCTCGATTGCCGCAACTGCGGAACGATAATCGTTCTCATTTCCCCAAACAGCCTGACCATAGTCCGTGAAATAGCCGTTAACATGGGTCTTTGTAATAACAGCCATATTGATCTCGATTCCCTGCTTGATATCGATCATGCCTCTGCCGTTTCTGTCCGAACCGGTAGTGATTCTCTGATAGTCCTCGTCGCTCATCGGCTCAGCCTTGCGGAAATAGTTGAAGATGCCGTTGGTCTGTCTCGGCTTGTTCCAGCCGTAGTTGAGCACGCCGTGGTCCGTCATGGCAAGAATATCATAGTCGAGGTTGTAATAAAGCTCGACCATATCCGTAATGCTCTGATCACCGTCGGAGGCTACGGAGTGAGTGTGCAAATTTGCCTTGTAGTAGTCCCAGCTGTCCCAATCTACGCAGTCATAGGGGTTGACTATCGTGTAGTCGGTTTCGCCGGCATAGGCGGAAACAAGAGGGGAGGATGCCGTGAACAAAAGGGTTGCACATGTCAAAACGGATAAGACCTTTTTGAATTTCATACGAATTCTCCTTTAAAATTATTTTATTCTGAATTGAAGAGCTATTCCGCCGAACGAAACAATATCGCCGTCGTTGACAACGGTAGGCTCTGCAATACATTCACTGTGTATATATGTGCCTGAGCTTGAATGGGTGTCCGTAATGACCCATCCTTTTTTATGCTTGGAAATAACAGCATGAAAACGGGAGACGGAGGCGTAATTCAGCACAATATCACATGCGCTGCTTCGACCGATTGAGGTTTCCCAGCTTGTTATAACATATTCCTTGCCGTTTTGCTCGTCATAGAAATAAGCCGGGGTGACCTTCGGTGCACGGCTTGAAAGCAAATGCCTGATGCTGTATGCCGAAACAATTATACATATGGCAGGAATTATATATCTGAGAAATTCGTTTAACAGATCTTTCATTATACCATCCTTTATCTTTCAAAACCAACATACTAAATTCTTTGCATTACTATAAACATATTATAAGGTTTGCACAAAAAAATGTCAACAATTTTTGCTTTAAATGTTATAAATATTATGATATAATTGTATAAAACGGAGGTGCATTTGCAATGAAAAATTCTAAGAAAATAATTGCGCTTATTCTTTCACTGACCATGCTGATCGGACTTTTCACCTTTACGACAGGTGCAATAGATGAGCAACAGGAATGGATTGAAAAAAATTGGACTCAGCTTTCGGAATCGAAGGGCTCTTTGCTCATGACGCCCGGCGAGGATAACACTAAAATGAATTTCTCGTGGCAGTCATCGTTTAAGAGCGGCAAGGCTGAAATTGAAATCGGCGAAAATCAGGATCTCAGCGATGCGCAGGGGCTTGAGGTTGAAAGCAAATTTAATGTTTTTTGCTTTGAATATACGCATGAAGCGACCGCATCCGAGCTGGAGTCCGACACAACATATTATTACAGATATTATGCTGACAAGGCGTGGAGCGATATTTACTCATTCACGACAGCGTCGCAGGACAGCACGAGGGTTCTCTTTGTTTCCGATTGCCAGATCGGTCGTTACCGCAATGGCACGGACGAGGAAATCCTCCAACACGATACTTATGGCTGGTACAAGACCCTTGAGCTTGCAACGAATCGGAACGATGGAATAAACTTCATTGTTTCAACGGGCGATCAGGTTGAGGATTCCTATTCCGAAAAGCAGTATTCCCTTATGGAGTCCGCTCCTCAGCTTAGGAATTATCCTATTGCTGCGGCAGTCGGCAACCATGAGTTCTATACAACAAATTATTCAAGTCACTACAATAATCCCAACAGGGACACATCGGTTCTTTTCAAAGATCCGGCAGGAAACGGATATTATTTCCTTTACAACGATATTCTGTTTATTGTTCTTGACTCGAATGTTATCGTTCCATCGACGCATAGGCAAATCATCAAGGCTGCTTGCGAAGCATATCCAAACGCTAAGTGGAAGGTAGTTGCAATGCACCACAGCCCATATGACGCAAATGCGGCAAAATATTTTACAAGCAAGCTGACCAGAACAACGATCACTCCGTTCTTTGATGAATTCGAAATCGACCTTTGCCTGAGCGGTCACGACCATTATTACAGCCGCTCCTATATCGTAAAGAATAACAAGGTGACCGACGATGTGCTTGCAGACGGAACATATACAAATCCGAAGGGCACGCTTTATATCAGTGCCAATTCGTCCTCGGGCAGCAACTATAACGGCATTGACACCGAAAATGTCGGCGCCGAATGTGATTTCTGGTTCCAATCGGAAACACCTTGCTACTCGATTATGGATGTTGCGGACGGAAAGCTCACGGTAACGACCTACGAAACCGACGACAACAGCATTATTGATACCGTTTCGATAGTTAAAAACTGATCTGTACAAAGCAAAACAGGGGCTGCTCCCAAAAGTAACTGAGCAGCCCCGTTTTTTGTATAAGCGAAGTACACATTGCGTTATTGCCTTATTCTTTTTCTTCGGCAATTTTGTCAACACAATTCTTGCAGATCTTCTGACCGCAGAACTCAATCAAGTCCTCGGTTTCGTGGCAGAAAATGCAGGAGGGAGCGTATTTCTTGACAATTATCTCGTTTCCTTTTGCGAAGATTTCCACCTTGCTGTTTTTTTCAGAAATATCAAGCTCTTTTCTAAGCTCAATAGGGAGAACAATTCTTCCGACTGCGTCGATGTTTCTTACGATTCCGATGTTTTTCATATAAATCGTCTCCTTTTTTAGAATTCCGCAATGCAGCACGCCTCATTGCACAATATATCATAATTTTACCTCTTTATTTAAATAATACTACTTATTACCAAGATAGTCAACAAATTTATACATTTTAATTCGATGCCGCACAACCTCAATTATGCGGCATTGAAAAAACAAGCAGCCGAAAAAATCAGCTGCTTGTTTTCATGATTCAAAAGATTATTTAACCAAGCCGGTAATGAACTCGAAAATCTTCTGAAGGATTGCCTGGAAGTCGATACCTGCAAGAATCTCAGTGACTTTTGCAAGGATAGCACTAACATCAATCTTCTCAAGAAGTGCATTAAAATCCATAATTATTTTACTCCTTTCGTAGACTTGGTAACAGTTTAAGTCTGCTATCGTGTTAATAATATCACAATTTATTCGCCTTGTCAATAGTTTTGCCAAAACGAAATCTTATCGTTGAAAATCGGTAAAAATTTATCTAAAAGAAAAATTTACGAGTTAAGCGACTTCATCACGAAAATTTTTTTAACGATATTGCTACAATGACAAAACACACACTAAAATCCCAAAATGACGCAAAATCATCATTTTATGGTATTTAATGTGTGTTTGGATATGGGTAAATCACCCTTATTTGGTGGAGATGACCATATACAACCGTTAAAAACGGCTATAATGCGTTGTTTTTTGATGTGTTGACTGCAACATGACTGCAACCGAGTTTAAATTGCTATGTTTTGTTTTTCCATATATGATACAAATTTTGAAATACCGTCGTCTTTAAACTCGTTGAATGCATCACAATAAGTGTTAAGAGTTACCTTTATATCGGTATGTCCGAGAAGTGTTTGAAGTACCTTAGGCGGCATTCCTGCTTCAATGCATCTTGTTGCATAGGTATGCCTGAGGGAGTGGAGGGAAATCTTGCCTTGCTGACTTTCGTCAATAATGTTATATTTTGCACAGGTGCGGGCAAATTGGAGGTTTATTTGAGATGTTGAAACAACCTTATCTTTCTTCCAATCCCAAAACAACAGATTATCGTTATTGGGTTTATATTCATTTTCGACATATGCTTTTAAAAGTCCTACCGCTGCATCAGGTAAAGGAATTTTGCGGATTCCGGCATAGGTCTTTGTGGTTTCCCCAACTATCATACGCTCGTCACCGCCACGGGTTAAAGATCGCCGAATGTTGATTGTTCGGAAGGGGAGGCTAACATCGTTAATATCAAGAGCATTGATTTCTCCCATTCTCATACCGGTGAGCAGCATGAGCTTCATCTGGACGGTATATCGGATATCTTGAGTGTTAAGCACTTCGACAAATTTCTTTTGCTCGTCAAGAGTCAAGGCTCGTACCTTTTCTTTTTTTTGACTTGATTTAGGACATTTAATGCCGAACATCGGATCACGATTTATTAAGCCTCTGTTGATGGCTTCTTTAAAGCATCTTTTCAGCAGTTCAAAATCTTTGCGGATCACCGAATCAGAGTATGATGTTATAGTTTTTAAAAAAGTCTTTATATTTTCGGCACTGACTTTTTGAATAGGAAGATCTGCAAGACAGGATTTTTCGAGTCGTTTATAAGTTCCGAGCTTGCGGTTATATGTGCTTGCTTTTATGATGTTAAATTCTCTGTCATCCTCAATAAGCTGTTTCGTTAGCGATGCAACAGTAACCGAGCTTGGCTCAATATATTGACCTGTAAAGACTTCGGACTGCAAGGCGACGATCTTTTCGCGGACTTCTTTCTTTGTTTTCCCATAGAGTGTGTGACGACGGAGCTTGCCTGTTTCGGTGCGCCCGGTTGTAACTTGACCTATCCACCTTTGCCGAGCCTCAGAATAATAAATCGTTCCCTCTCCGTTTCCGTTTTTACTCTTTTTTGCCATAAAAATAACCGTCCTTTCAAAAAAATGGTTGCAAAAACCTGAGAAAGGCGGTATAATGTATACGACACCTTTCTTCGGTAGTGCGTTGAATTGTGTTTGCCGTTCGGGGCTGCAACTCCGGGCGGTGTTTTTGTTTTAAATATTATCAACAATCTGATATCCTGCATCTTCAGCGGCGGAAACGATTTTCTGATAGTTTTTTGATTTACTGTTTTTCATTCGGGCATATCCCGACAATGATTTTGGAGCTAAATCGGGGAGATTTTGACATAACCAAAGATATTCGGTTTCAGCAAGTTTCGCATTTGTCTTTTTAGATACATCTGTTTTGTAATATTCCTTTTCTTCTCTTGTCCTCAAATCTTTAAAGGGTCGATTACTGTCTTTTATGATTTTTTTGAGGCTACCATCCATATCAAGATCATAATAGTTAGAAAAGCCTAAAAATGTATTGCATTTAGGGCAATTTATTACTTTTAAATCATTTGGAAGAAGTGAAAACGAGGGGAAGCGGCGATCCCTGCCGTTCTTAGAATAAACTCTGTCATTATAAATAGAGCAGTAAGGACAAAGGCGGCTTGCACTAAACCAAACCAAATCTTCGGTAATTTTAGAAATCTGTGGGTTAGTCATTTGATTACCAAAGAATAAGTCGGGGTGGGCTTTTTTTATAAATTCTAACTCTTTTTCAGCTTGTTCAAACTGTCCGTCAGCCTGTAAATATTTTACAAGCCGAAGATAATCGTCCTTTTGATATGAAAAGTTAGAATGTGCCATGATTTCATTTGACTTTCTTAAACATGCTATGGCGAGGTCCATTCTTCCATTTCTTTTAAATTCAGTTGCCTTTTTTTGAAGAATGTATTCGATATTATCAACGGGAGATGTTAGCTCGTGAAGTGGCTCATATTTTGGAATGGGGATACTCATAATAGATTGAACGGTTGAAAAATCATATGTCTTTTTAACGCTATTGTTGTTTTGAGAAAAACTATTGCCGATTATATTTTGTGTCGTTGTTTTTGACTTTTGTTTTTGCTTTTGAAAAACAACTACTGCTACAACAATAGCTATGATAATCAATAAATACAAAAAAATCGTCCTTCCTTGATTTTTTAAAGCACACTTTTAATTACCAATACTTACCTGTAGATTTTACACTTTGCCTCACTTAAAATTTTAAATGAGGTGATTTTATATGAATTATAAAGACTATCAAAATGCGAGAGATGCGGTGTGGCGATTGCTGATTGATCTAAATATTTCGGAACTGCCAATCAACACCGTCAAAGTCTGCGCCGAGCTTGGAATCAAGCTGCATTACTACGAGCCGACCGATGAAGGCGACGGCATGAGCTGTTACATTAACAGTGTACCGCATATTTTCGTAAGCTCTGCCATTTCGCCCGAGCGGCGAAGATTTACCGTTGCTCACGAGGTCGGACACATTATTCTTGGTCATGTCGGAAAATTCGAGCTTGTAAACCGTGAGCCGTCACCGACTGACAATCCGATTGAGCAAGCAGCGAATGTTTTTGCAAGCCGTCTGTTAGCCCCTGCCTGTGTGCTGTGGGGGGTGTAATGTTCGGACAGTCGAGCAAATACAAGAGCTTTGCAAGATCAGCCGAGCTGCCGCAGAATACAGAGCGGAAAGAATGAACGAGCTTTACAAACGCAATCGCTTTTTGACCTCTCCGTTTGAGCAGAAAGTCTACTCACAATTTGAAACCTTTATAAAACAAAACATTTTTAACCATCTTCAAGAGGAACTTCAGGTAAATTCTCAAGATCCTCGAGCTGGCTGTCCGTAACAACAAGTGGAGAGTTATCTCCGCTACGGGCGGCTTTTTCTATTATATAGAGTTTTTCTTCCGGCTCAATGCTGAGAAGCTTATCAACTGACTTTTGCATATCCGGGTGTTCTCTATATGCAATTACTAACGCTTTTTCTCGTTCGGTTAAAGCAAAAGATGAAACAAAATCTTTTGATGTTTCTTTACCATCAAGTAGGTAGCATGATGTAGTGCCCAAGGCTTCAGCAAAAGCCTTGATTTTCGATTGGTTAATATCTCGTAAGCCTAATTCTATCTTATTTACTGCAGAGGCAGTTTTAAAACCTACTTTTTCAGCAAGCTCTTGTTGAGACATACCCTTTGATTCTCTCAAATCCTTTATTCGTTGATATATAGTCATTTAAAACACCTCGCACATATAAGATACAACTTGTTAGCCATTTTGTCAAGTTTTTTTAAAAAAATATCAAAAAAAGTATTGACAGAATGGCTAAAAGGTGATATAGTCTAAGTGTAGCCAAACCGGCTATCGAAAGAAGGTGAAAGAATGACGAATACAAATTTGCTTAAAGCAACAATTATTCAAAACGGTTTAACCCAAGATGATGTCGCAAAGTTCTTGAAAATAAGCCATCAAGCCTTTTCGAGTAAGATCAATAATAAATCGGAGTTTAAGGCAAGTGAAATAATTAAGCTTTCTGAACTTTTAGGCATTGAGGATAAGGACACTATTTTTTTTGTTCAATAATAGCCAATATGGCTAAATTTCCGCCATCGTAACGGGTGCAGGTAACACACTACAATTTAATAATCTCCACCCAATATCATTGTTTTTCCCAACCTGTTCCCTGCATCCGCTACGGTGGCGGAGAGCAAACACAATCAACGCACTGCAAACAGGAGGAATTTAAGATGTATGGACTTAATTTTTGCAATGTTTACGAACTCTGTAACAAATATCGGTGGTTTACAGAGGGGACAACGGAACAGTATAACAAGATGTTCCGTATGGTTGAAGAAAAAGCACCGATTGAAGAGGTCGCAACCGTTATATGGCTTTGTACCGACGAGGAAAAATGGTGCAGGAGAGATATCCTCACGGAACTTAAAGAAGCAGCAAAGAAGGTATCGACAAATGAACGCTAACACCGCCTTAGACAAGGAACAAGTCAGATGGGCGTACACAAAATGGTGCGAGGGCTACACTCTTTTACAAATAGCTGAAGCGTTAAATGTTTGCGAAAAGACAATAAGGCGTGCAATTAACGGTAAACCGAGGATTCGCCCTATTTTGCATTACAACAAAAGTGAATATATTTCGCAAATTTAAAACAGAGGCAGTAACTTAAAGACAGTAGCGGAGAGCAACACCGTTCAACGCACTACAAACAGGCAGTCTGTTCTGACTGTCTCCCCTATTCAACGCACTACCAAAATGAGGTGGAAAAATGGAACTGACAACAGAAAACATACAAGAGCTTAACCGCGATCTGATAGAAATAATCTCGTCGCTCAAGGCACTCGAAGACTGCGGAGAAAGGTTAATTATGGACTCTAACGATGTTGCCGAAATGTTCGGCTGGAGTAAGCTGACGGCGCAGGAGTTTATGAGCCGACCCGATTTTCCATTGATAAAAATCGGCAGAAAGCTGCAGGTCAACCGCCTTGCACTTGTCAAATACACCATGCAAAAGATAGTCAGAGAGGAGCACTAACATGGAAACACTCAAACAAATATCAATTGGACTCATCGACCCACACCCGGAAAATCCAAGAAAGAACCTCGGTGATCTCACCGAGCTTGCCGAAAGCATTAAAGCTAACGGAATAATGCAGAACCTGACTGTTGTTCCAAAAGACGGCGGTCGTTATACAGCGGTTATCGGACATCGCCGACTTGCCGCCGCAAGGCTTGCAGGACTTGAAGTTGTTCCGTGCGCTATCGTTGATATGGATCGTAAAACGCAGCTGTCAACAATGCTGCTTGAAAACATGCAGCGCTCGGAACTGTCCTACATTGAGCAGGCGGACGGATTTCAGCTTATGCTTGATCTCGGCGAAACCGTTGAAAGCATTTCCGAAATGTCGGGATTTAGCAAAGGAACCGTCAAGCACCGCCTTGAAATCGCAAAGCTTGATAAAGACAACATCTTAGACAGTGATCTGACGCTTGAAGATTTTGCATATCTCGAGAAAATCTCAGACATCAATGTCAGGAATGAGCTTATTAAAAACCATAAGCATGATTACATCAAATACGCTGTTGACCGAGAGTTGCAGAACATTGAAAAGCAAAAGAAGAAGCAGCAGTGGATTGATTATCTCGAAAGCAAAGGCATTCGCCCTATACCGGAAGAACTTCGGGACGTTTGGAAAATATACGATAGCATCAAAAGCTTCGGTTGTTCAGCCGTAAAGCCCGAAGATTTTGAGCTACCAGAGGGAACTCCACCGAACGAAACTTTCTATAAATTCGCGGCATGGGGCGATTGGATCTATCTTTACAAGAAAAAGCCAGAGACAGAGGCAGACGACGAAGCAGAAGCAAGAGCGAAAAGAGCCGAGGAACTCAGATCTGCGAAGATTGCCGAGCTTGACGAGAATTTCGACCGCTTTAATGAAAGAGTATGGGCTTTTGTGGATGATCTTTCCGAAGTCAAAAAGACACTGCCTATAGTGCTGAGATTGCTTGTTGAAATACAAATGAGCGGTAGCTGTTACGGCTCGGTTGGAGATACTGACTTTTGCGAAGCTGCCGGAGTCGATCGGGAAGAAGCAAACATAACCGATGAAGATATCATTGTCGGCAAGCTCAACCCGGAAATTCTTTACAACATCGACCGAAAGCCTGCCGTTTATCTTTTCAAAGCGATTTTGTGCATGAGAAGCATTAGAACATATAAGCCGTATTCGGGCGAGTATGACGAAAACATTTTTAGCCTGTGCGCCGTTAAAGCGTTGAAAAATCTTGGGTTTAAGCTCGCAAAGGAAGAGCAGCAGCTTATTGACGGAACGCATGAAATATACGGAAGGAAGTACGAGGAATGAAAAACAATCTTATTGAAGAGGCGACGGAAATGATTAAACAAGCCTACCTTGGTGATTGGGCACTTTTTATTGCTGCGCTAAACAAAATCTCGCAACAGATATCATCAGCATTGAAACCGCTCAATCAAGTTAACTTACCGTTTGTAGCTGCTGTCCTTACGAGATATGTCAATGCCCTAAAATCAGATTTTAGCACTGAGCAGCAAAAAGTTTTTGAAGCAACAATTAGCTTACTAAAAGATCAAGCCGAGGAGTACAAAATCCGTTATCCGGCAACAAAGGAGGATAAATAATATGGATATACTTAGCCTTTTTTACATTGCATTTATAGCAAGCACAATAATTCTCACCGTTTGTTTTTTTGCGCTGAACGAAAATTGTAAAAAATCCGAGCGACTCAACGAAGAGCTCGGAAAGCTTAACGATACAATTCTCGATGAACACAGAAAAGTACTTGAAGCTTACCGCGAACTTACGGAGGAAAACAAGCAGCTCAAAGCTCGCTTGCTCTACGAGAGGACGAAAGACGATGCAAATGTACTTTAAATTTCCCCCGGACAAGTACGGACGGACAGTCGATCTGCGAAATCATGTGATGAAAGCCGAGCGTGACAAATATTGCAAAAGCATCGGTGAATCGCCCTACTTTCCGCTTTCGGACAGCCAATATAACGAGTTTGAAATTGCGATGTCGAAAAAATACCGAAAAGAATTTACTCAATACATCAAGGGAATCGGAGGCTTGGAGATTGGTATTAAAACAATCGCAGCTCAAAACCGAGAATCTTCCCTGCTTAATTACTACATAGAACGGAGACAACGGAATGAAAGAAAGGCAGCTATTTCCGTGCGACACGGCACACCTCGCACGAATGGTGCTACGCGAGGACGATGACGGAAAACAAGCGTACATCATACAATCACGATACAACAAGGAAACCAAAAAGTACGGAAGCGAGTTTGCCGTCTCTACAAGCTCACCGACTGCCGTGCTCGAAGCTTGGAATGCATACATCGGGGCACTTGATACGGCAGTAAACAAGATTCTGAGGGGACGCACGGAATTAAAAACTTATTTCGCCGAGCTTGCCGAAAGCATCGAAAGCTACATTGTCCGGCAGCAAGTCGTATGAATTTCAAAATTTTTAAAAGTGAGGGATAAATTGGAACTACTTAATTTTAAAAACGAGATTTTAAAACTTTGCAATGTGTCTGAAGTTTCAAAAGTTGGCAGTGTTTTATTAAAAGCAGTTTTAGATCACGATGAATGTTTTTATCAAAGATTTTCATGTTTGATAGACAATACGAAAGACTGGTTACAAGCGTTGTGGCAATATTATGAAGCTGATCGCACAAAAAATAAGCAAGATTACACTCCAAAAAGTCTTTGTAAGTTGGTGTCAGCTTTAGCCGGAACGGCGAGCAGTGTATATGATTGTTGCGGAGGAAGTGGAGCTCTAACTCTTGAAATGCTTCGAAATAACCAAGATATAAACATATGCGTTGAAGAACTCGATAAAAGAGTTATTCCTTTTCTCCTATTTAATTTATCGCTACAAAACAGTAACGGTTACGTTGTCAACGGTGATGCTTTAAGTCAAAGAATTATAAGTTGCTACAGATTGACAAAAGGAACAACATACTCATTTGTAGAAGTAATAGACAACAAGCCGGAAGTTTTAAGGTTTGATGTCGCAATCAGCAATCCACCGTTCAATATAAGGTGGATTGCACCCACGGAATTAGAAGTATTAGCAGATGAAAGATTTCCTATTGTTCCACCTTCGAGCAATGCGAATTGGGCATTTGCTCTGAACTGTTTATCTAAGGCAGATAAAGCTGTTCTAATTTTGCCGAATAACATTTGTAGCGAATTGACAGAAATGCAAGTAAGAAAATATTTGATCGAAAACGACTTAATTGAGCTTGTTGCAATAATGCCCGAAAAAATGTTTGAGATAACCAGCATTTCAACCTGTATTCTTGTACTTAATAAGCACAAGAAAAACAAGGGCTTTGTTAAGTTTATTGACAGTCGAAAAAACTGTATTGTTGAGAAAAGAGAACAAAATGGACAATTCGGCGGTGCAAGTCACACAAGCAGAACATATATAAAAAGCTATAACGCTTTATCAGACGAAAACATTGAAAGGATTTTGAACTCGCCTAATGATCAAGCTGGATTTTCGGCAACCGTAGCGAATGACAAAATTGTGGAAAACGATTATCTGCTTACGCCATCAAGGTATATAGAATTTGTTTACGAAGAACAAAAACATCGAGATTTTCAAGAAATAGCAGATAACATCAATTACATAACAAGAATGAAAAACTCTTGTAAATTAGTCATCAACGAAACAATTGCAAAAGAATGCGGCTTCGATATTGAGATCTTTAAGCTGGATAAGGAAAAATCAAAATCCACGAAAGAAAAAATGAAGTCGATCGGAATCAATGTTGAGGCTGAGGATTATATTCAATTTACAAAGAACAAAAACGAATTTGTTTTTAAGTGCAACGATAAAGAGATTTTACCCGAAATACTGTTGCAATTCTTGCCTGTATGGAAAAATCAAATTGCATTATTGAATGTAATGCAGAACCAATACATATCGGAACTTCGAGATGCGATTTTGCCGGATTTGATGAGCGGAAAGGCCTCGATTGAATAATATTTAGAATTTTTGGGAGGTAACAACATGGGCTTAAGACAGCAGCCAAAATGTAAAGACAAGACCTGTCGTTTCTGTGACGGCAAGTATTGCACGATACTTAAGCAGAAGCCCGATGTGTGCAGGTTTTATAAAGCAAAGGAGATAATGAATGATGACCGTATTGAGGAACAACAGGCAAAAATCAATAAGTTAGAAAAAGCAAGACAAAAGCAAGCTGAATGTTATTTCGGCAGACAATTAAAAATAACAATACGGGAGGTTAAAGAATGACTACGGAAAAAGCGATAGAAACAATCGAAGCTGCCATTGCCGAGGTTGAATGGATTTGTCCGCACTGTGGTTATTGTTGTGTTTGCGGACAGGCTTTGAATTGGGGGGGGCAAATAATGATTAGGTAACGAAGATTTCTTCTTTTGCGGACATTGTGGTGCTCGAATGGACGGAGGTGTTAAAGAATGACGGAAAAAGAAGCAATTAACGTAATAAGAAAAGAAATAGACAGTTTTTGTGAAAGCAGCGAAATCGACTGTTTTAATTCTGATTGCGATAAAGGGCAAAAATATGATTATGTTGAGTTATGTAAATTTGCTGAAAAGGAGAAAGCAGAATGAGAGAAATATTGTTCAGAGGTAAAGACGTAAAAGAGCATTGGCATATAGGTCTTTTAGCTCATATCGGTAATGCTTGGTATATTTCAAACAGCGCAGGAATACCGACAGCGTGTGAAGTTATACCCTCGACCGTAGGAGAATACACAGGGCTGAAAGACAAGAACGGTCAAAGGATTTTTGAGGGTGATATTGTATCAATGAAATATAATGAACAAAACAAACCCTATGCAATCATATACGATGAGGAGCTTGCCACATTTATTGGTCGTGATAAGGATAATTTCAACTTCACAACATTAAGTGGCTTGGATAATTCACCAATTGAAATCATCGGAAACATTCACGATAGCCCTGAATTGTTGAAAGAGGTGCAAACGATGTCAAATAATAAAGGCTGCGAATATTGCAAGGGTAGAGCGTACACTAAAAAGCCTTTAACTGTTATCACACGATACGGACGGAGAATTGAGCTAACATTTGATTATTGCCCGAAGTGTGGCAGACGTATCAAACCTATTGATGAAAATCTGTTAAAGGAGTGTGATTGACATTGACAGCGAAGGAATGTGACCGATGTGGTGCATTGTTTAAAAGAAAGTGTGTTCCGAAAACAACAATAACTATCGACCGACACCCGAACGGATTTGAACGTTTAGATTTATGCCCGAAATGTCAAAAAGAACTTGAAAATTGGATTGGTGGGTTGCAGTTTGACGGTGGCATTTATCCAATCTTGAGAAACGGAGCGTGAACAAAAATGATCTGTTGTGATATGTGTGGAAAACATATTGAAAAGAGTACAAAACAGTATGCGGTAAAGGTTGAATATTATCGTAATTTTGATTGGGTTTTTAAAGAATATACAATGTGTAAACGCTGCTCAGAAAAGATAAACAAATTCATTGCTTTTGAGCGTATGAGAAACAACAAGAGGAGGCGTGAAGATGAATGATATAAAGAAGCCACAGAATAAAAACGAAGCGGCGAATACAATTTTTGAACTGCTCAAGGAATTTTGGGGAGATTGTATTTCGGTAAAAATTTGTGCAAACAGCAGCGGAATAGACTTTGAGACAAGAGAAAAGCCGTTTACTATTGATTATTCAATGAGAACGATAAGCGGTAACTGGTTGCCGAGAAAAGGCAGCGAACGAATGTAACATTTTTACAATACTCGGAGCAACAAACTTAATACACGGAGCTCGGTTTTTCCCGAGCTCCTCAGCACAAAAAGACGGACTGAAAAAGTCCGTAACGGGGAAGTATGGTGTATTAAGTTATTAACAACACAAAAGGAGGGGAACACATGCGAAAGCTCAACCGAGAGAGCATACACAAGTCGGGAGATTATCTCGAGGTCGACATCTTCCCGGTAAGAAAGCCGGCAAGCAAACGCTCGGCAAAGGCGAAGCCGACAAGGTCGGTGCAGCAAAAGCTCAACGAGCGAAACGCTGCCCGAAGGCTCACTTGGCTGCTTCAAGAGAACTTCGGAACGAACGACTATATGTGTGAACTTTCATATCCTGCTGATTTTCCGTATGACAAAGCACTGGCCGGCAGAGAGTTCGCTTGTTTCCTTCGGAATATCAAAAATGTCTACAAAAAAGAAAATAAAGAGTTTCGGTATATCCACAATGTCGAGCTCGGAAAAAAAAACGGGCGTCCACACTACCACCTTGTTTGTTCGAGCGGGATAGACAAAAAAATCATTGAGGAGAAATGGAACAAGCGGTTTTCCACCAACTCTAAAGCAAACCTGATCCATATGTCACACCTCAAGTTTACAAAAACAGGCCTTGCCGGAGCGGCGTTTTATCTGACAAAAGATCCGTCGTTTTGTTATCGCTCATATTGCTGTTCGAAAAATCTTAAACAGCCGAGAGAAAGTCAGCGTGACGGACGAATCAGTGGACGGAAGCTCCAAGAACTGAGAAACGACAAACACAATGCCCGAATTTTTGAAGAATTATATCCCGGTTATGTATTTGTAGACGCCGATCCTCGCTTTGAGTTAGTCAATATCGGCGAATACGGCGAAGCCGAGAAAATAGATTTTCCGTACATATCGATTCGTCTCTACAAGAGAGACAGTAAATATATATTACGAGACGAAGAATACGCATAAGGAGTGAGTCAATGAGCAATATCCCGCAAAATCAAATACCGATACCCACGGAAGCTCAGGAACAAGAGGCACTGTTTCGATGGGCTGCTTTTGCCGTGGGCAAATATCCCGGAATCAAGTTTTTATACCACATACCGAACGAGGGTAAGCGCAGCGTTTATCACGGTGCTGCTATGCGCCGCCAAGGCTTAAAAAAAGGTGTGCCGGATCTCTGCTTACCCGTCCCATCGGGAGAATATCACGCTCTATACATTGAGATGAAGCGCAAAGGAGAAAAACCGAGCTTGCAGCAACTCGATTGGATTGATAACCTCAATCTTTTAGGCAACCGTGCCGTTTGGTGTCAAGGTTGGGAAGAGGCGGCAAAAGAAATTGAAAGATACCTGAAAGGAGGATAAACATGCCGAGAGAATATTCGCGGACGCTTGCAGACTATGCCATATCGAGAGAGCGTTATCTCGAACTAAAACATAAATGCTATCAATATCCCGAATGGATAAAAAGTCGAAACGAATGCTACGAGCTTGCGCCCACAAGCCTCAGCGAGATGCCTAAAGGCGGGCCAAGCGTAACATCTGCTGTCGAGCGGAAGGCAGACAAGGCGATGAAGTCCGGCAAGCTTATTGATATTGTCGAGCGTTGCTTGCATGATGCTGCCGGTGGAGATACGGGAGTAATCTCCGAGCTAAGAAAAAATATTTGCTATGGCGTACCGTATATTGCCCTGTCCATTCCGTGCGACAAGAATAAATTTACAAAATACCGACACAAATTTTATTATCTGCTTGATAAAAAAATTTAATTTGTGGAAATGTGGAACAAGAACCCTGCTAAAATAAATATAACGAGAAAAATAAAAAAGCCGTGTTGAGCCGGATTGCACCTACTCGACGCGGCTTTTTGTGGGGACGAATTACATGAAAACACTTGTCGAGCTTGCAGAGGATTACAAAGCACAAGCAGATCACATTAAATCTCAAATTGATGCTATCCCGGAAAAAACCGATGACTATGTCCTTAAGCGCAAGCGTGCAGTCCTCTGGGATATGTGGAGCGAAGCTATGGAGAATTACTATAAGCTGAAGAACTATTATAAAAAATAAGGCAGAATGGTGAAATCGGCAGACACGGGAGCCTCTAAATCTCCTGCTTTGGCGCGCGGGTTCGACTCCCGCTTCTGCCACCAAAAACCAACATGAAAGGGGTGAGGAAAGGTGAGTAATGAAAATTTGAAGAAATTTGAAGAAAAAAAGCTAAAATCAAAGCAGAAAAAAGCCATTGAACTGTAGGTTTATCGGGGCTTGAGCCAAACGGATGTTGCGAATGCGGTTAAAGTGAGCCAACAGACCCTTTCTGCGTGGGTAAATCACAATGAGCTTTTTATGCGAATCAGGAATGAAGAAGAAGCAAAAGCAGAGAGCGAGAGAAAGCGCAGATACAAGGGCACGGCGCAGGTTGCAATAAATAAGCTGATCGAGCTTATAGAGAGTACAGATGATAAAGTTGCTCTTGCCGCCTGCAAGGATATTCTTGACCGTGCCGGCGATAAGCCGTCGGATAAGGTTAACCTTTCCGGCACTCTCGAAACAACGAATAAGCTCGATTCAATTCTCAGGCAGTTGAGCGACGATGAGTGAAAATCTTATCCTCAGTCCTAAGTATAAGGACTTTTTGAGACATAAAGCTCCTGTCGAGTTCCTTGAGGGCACAACCGCAGCGGGTAAAACGACTGTCGGAATTGTCAAGTTTATGTTCAAGGTTGCAGACAGCGTGAAGAAAATTCACATAATCAGCGGACTTGATACGGGCACGATTGAAAAAAACATCATTAACAAAGACCTCGGCATACTTGATGTATTCGGCGAGCTTGTGGAATACAATCCGTCGGGCAGGGGCGAATACAGTATGCCGCACCTGATATATCACACGCCGAGCGGTGACAAGGTGGTATATATTCTCGGCTACGATAACAAGGCACGCTGGAAAAAGGCTCTCGGCGGACAGTACGGCTGCCTGTATATCGACGAAATCAATATTGCCGATATGGAGTATATCCGAGAGGCGTCGATGAGATGTGATTATCTTATGGCAACGCTCAATCCCGATGATCCGAGCCTGCCCGTGTATGAGGAATATATCAATCACGCCCGCCCGATAGCTCAATATGCAAACGATGCGCCGCCCGATCTGCTGAATATGATTAATGCCGAGCCGAAAAGCGGCTGGGTGTGGTGGTATTTCTCATTCGACCACAATGCAGGTCTTCCGCAGGCGAAGAAAGAGCAAATTATCAGCATGGTTCCGCCGGGAACGAAGCTGTATAAGAATAAAATTCTTGGTCTCAGAGGCAGGGCAACGGGTCTTGTATTCAGCAACTTTGACCGTTCAAGGCATATCGTAAGCCGAAATCAGCTTTTGCAAGACGCATTCGATAAAAAGATACGGTTTGTTCAGTTTTCGGCGGGCCTTGATACGGCTTATTCTTCAAAATCGCCTGATACGATTTCAATGATATTCCAAGGTATCACGCATGATAGAAAGATTATAGTGCTTGATGAACGAGTGTATAACAACGCCGATATGTCAAATCCGATTGCACCGTCCGATACGGTGCGGCATTTCATTGATTTTTTGGAGCGTAACCGTGAAGTGTGGGGCTTCGCCCGTCAGGTGTACATTGATTCGGCGGATCAGGCAACCATTACAGAGTTGAAGAAGTACAAACGGCAAAATCCGTGCCTTTATAATTTTAACGGAGCATGGAAAAAAACGAAGATTATTGACCGAATTAACATGCAGCTCGGCTGGTTCCATACGGGCGATTACCTCGTGTGCGATACCTGCCGAGTGCATATATCCGAGCTTGAGACATATTCCTGGGCACAGGATAAGGACAACGAACCCGAGGATCGCAACGACCATACAATCAACGCTTCGCAGTACGGCTTTTTGCCATATGTGAAGATGATAGGAGAGATCAAACAATGAGTTAGAACGATAAGGTGATTACAGCGATAAGAAATTATCTGAGAATAAAAGATCCGCAGAGCCTGAGTATAGAAATAGATCAGCTTCTGAGCTTCGATGCGGAGGTTTTCAAAAATCGAATATGGTACAGGGGTGAGCCGAACGAACTGCACGAATTTTACCACAATCTTGACGACAGCATGGGCAACCAGCATTTTTGGAGTGCCAAGCCGTCGAAGGGCTGTAAAATCCGCAAGATACATACGGGCTTGCCGGGAATGATCGTCGATGTGCTCGCAAATGTGTGCATTGACGATCTTTTTGATATTACACTCTCCGACAGACAGGACGAGTGGGACGAAATCGCAAAGGATAACAAATTCACCGACCTTTTGAAGGAATGTGTTTCGCAGACTTTGGCACTCGGTGACGGTGCTTTCAAGTTCTCATTTGATGAGAGCATAAGCAAATATCCGATTATTGAGTTCTACGAGGCTGACAGAGTGGATTTTGAATACGACCGAGGACGCTTGATCGAAGTTGTATTCAAGACGAAAAAGGTACTGAATAAGAACTGTTACACCTTTAAGGAGCACTACAGGAAAGACGGTATAACATATACCCTTGAGAATTCAAGCGGCAATGAGGTCAATATGGCGGATTTCCCCGAGCTTGCCGAGTTTAAGCCTGTAATGAACAAGGCGGAGTTTCTTCCTGCCGTCCCCGTTATTTTTTTGCCGTCGGCAAAGTTCAAGGGCAGAGGACAGTCGATATTTTCACGCAAATATGACAATTTTGACAGCCTTGACGAGGTTTATTCTCAGTGGATGCTCGCTGTTCGCAAGGGTCAGATCAAGGAATATATTCCGAGAGACTTTTTGCCGTCCAATCCGTACACAGGTGAAATTCTGCAAAGCAACGATTTTGACAATGAATACATCGTACTTGAAGCGGACGGCGGTGAGGGTGCAGTCAACAAGGTTGAGACTACGCAGGGCACGATCCAGCATGAGGCACTTTTGGCTTCATATATCACAGCTCTCGATCTCTGTTTGCAGGGTATTATTTCTCCGTCAACGCTTGGTATTGATGTCAAGAAGCTCGACAACGCCGATGCACAGCGAGAAAAAGAAAAAACAACGCTATACACCCGAAACAAGGTGCTTTCCGCTTTCGACAACATTATAAAGGACATTATTATTACGGCACTCAAATTCAGCGACACATTGCAGAACAAGTCAACGGACGACAGCATCGACATCACCGTTGCCCGTGGCGGTTATGCAAATCCGTCATTTGAGGCTCAGGTTGAAACCATCAGTAAGGCAGCAGCCGCAGGTATTATGTCAACAGAAGCCTGCGTCGGTGAGCTCTACGGTAATGATAAGGACAAGGAATGGAAAGAAGAAGAAGTTCGTCGTATTAAGGAAGAAAAGGGCATTATCGAGGCGGACGAGCCGTCCGTAGGCGATGAGATATTCGCCGGTGTTGAATAATGAGTGATTTTGATAAGGAAATAGCCGAGATCTACAAGGATATGGAACTCAAAATGATTGAGTCTATGAAACATAATCTCAGTTTGCATTTGGCGGAGGAAGCCAAAGCGGGTATTGATTATCCACAGTGGCAGGCAATTAAAATTCGTGAGCTGCGTAAATATCAGCGGCACAATAAAATGTTGCTTAAAAGCAGCACCCGAGGTATGGCAAAAGATATCAAGGAACATATCAGGGACGAGATGAAGCAGGGTTCATTGCACGAAATGAAGCGCTTTAAGGAAGCCAAGGGCGCAGGCTATAAATCAGCTGTAGCCATGAAAGACGGCTTCTTTAAAATCAACACCCGAAAGGTCGATGCGCTGATAAATTCGGTTCAATCGGACTTTTTAAGGGCAGATAAAGCCGTGCTGCGAATGATGAACGATACATACCGGAGTACGATATTCAAGTACGGAATGTATGTCACAAACGGCGTTTACACCGAGAAGCAGGCATACGATGCGGCGGTCAAGGACTTTCTCAGCCGTGGTATTAACTGTATCGAGTACAAGGACGGGCGCAGGGTCAACATAGCCGATTACACATCAATGGCAATCAGGACGGTCAATCAGCGTGCATATATGGCAGGTGAGGGCGAATTTCGGAAGTATCTCGGCGAAACGCTTGTTATTATATCCCACCACGCAACATCATGTAAGCTTTGCAAGCCGTTTGAGAATAAAGTCTTGATTGATGATGTTTATTCGGGCGGAACGCCTGACGACGGAGATTATATGCTGCTCTCTCAGGCTATGGCAGAGGGCTTGTTTCACCCTCGCTGCCGTCACGGCCTCGGAACATATTATCCCGAGCTTGAGGATATCGTGCATTATGAAACGGAAGATAACAAGCTGAACGAGTACGGCACGGAGGAACTTAACAGGGCGCATGTTGAAAATATGATCCAAAAGTACAAGCGGCTGGTGGTCGGAAGTATTGACCCTGCCAATATTGCGAAATATCGGGTGAAGCTCAATGAGTGGGAGGGCAGAAAAGCTCAATTAAGTATTGCAAATTCCGAAAATAGTGATACAATAAAAGAGCAAAGCATATATGCTGTTAGCACTGATCGAGCTCAGTTTGAACGGTATAGAAATGTACTTAGAAAAGATGCTCCAAAGACGTTTGAGGATTTTCTGCAAATTAAATATACCGATTCGGATAAATGGAATAAGATAAAGGCTCTTGTTAATAGCAAGAACTATCTACAGGAACAATTAGCTTATATTTATAACGGCGAAAAACGCTTTATTCCGAAGCACACTGTTTTTAGTTCAAAAGCTAAAGTTATTGCAGGTGGAGCTGCAAAAGATAAAATAATATGCGTTGACAGCCTGATTAAAAAATATGGCGGTACTGCTGAAAAGTGGGAAAAGAAAGTTGCTTCAATTAAAAGTGACAAGTATTTGTTTGATGTGCATTGGTACGAATGCGACGGCATACAGTATGAAATGAAGCTCAAACACAGAAAGGAATTTTGATCATGAAGTTAAGATATAAAGGTGAATCCTTTGGCGTTGATAGTCTAACTGACGGAAAAATATATAATGCGATTGAAGAAGATGGAATGTACCGTGTTATAGATGACAGCGGCGAAGATTATTTATATTCAATGACCAATCCTGCGCCTCTTGATGGAAGCTCAAAAGGCGGGAAATGGGAAATAATTGATTAACAATATTCAAATTGAACATCTGTAAGCACCCTGAGAAATCAAGGTGCTTTTTCATGCCTATAATTTCAGCGTTGCCGTAAAGGTGACGCTGTTTTTATATCAAAAATACAGTTTGCCCGTATCTGAAATAACGGGGTGCGGATGTCCTTATCCGTGAAAAAGGAGAGTATATGGCTAAAGAAGTCAACAACACAGAGAATACAGAAAACGGCAATGTACAGCAGGACACAAATACGAGTGCGGCGAATACGGAGCCGGAGAAGAAGTATTCCGAGGAGGAGATGAACGGTATCTCCAAGAAAAACAGCGAAAAGGCTGTTGCCAAGGTTCTCAAAGAGCTTGGCATAACAGACAGGGTCAAAGCAAAGGAAATTCTTTCCAAGGCGGCAGCTGAGGAAGCGGCAAACTCAGAGAACAACGGTACCGGCGAGGAAATGTCGCAAATTCAGCAGGCACTTGCCAAAGAGAGAGAACGAGCGGACGGCGCAGTGCTTGAAAGCCTGCTTCTTGCCGCTCATGTTGACGCAAAGAAGGTCACGAAAGCCGCACGGCTCGTTGAACATGACAAATGCGTTGACGATGACGGAATCTTTGACCGTGAAAAGGCATCGGCACAGGTTGCCGAGCTTTTGAAAGAATGGCCTGAGCTTGTCGTTAAGGCTGACGAAGGCAATGTCGGCTTTGTTATCGGCGGTGACGGCAAACAGGGCGCAGATCAGAAGAAAACGCCCAAAAAGAAAGTTCCGCAGAAACGCTGGAACAGATTTAACTAAGAAAGGAAGATTTTAAATGTCAAACATTAACTATGCTCAGCGGTGGGCATCGGAGCTTCTTGATATCCTCATACAGGGTTCAATGATTTCTCCGTTTATCACAACCAATGTAAAGTGGCTCGGTGCAAAAACTTTTCACTTTACTCAGCTGTCGACCTCGGGCTACAAGAGCCATAACCGTAACGGAGGCTGGAACAGAGGTAATTTCGTTCAGGCTGATGTGCCGTTCACTCTTATGCACGACAGAGATGTTGAGTTCTGTGTCGACAGACTTGATGTGGACGAGAGCAACGCAACCGCATCAATCAAGAACATTTCCGAGACATTCACCAGCACACAGAGCGTTCCCGAAGCAAATGCACTGTTCTTCTCCCGCTGTGCGACCAAGGCAAAGTCGCTCGCAGGCTATCACAGCGAGACGGCAATCTCGGCATACACAGCAGACAATGTGTATTCAAAGCTCAAGAGCTATATCGGTCATCTTCGTCGTTACAGAGCAATGGGCGCACTTGTCATGTATGTTCGCTCGGACATTATGGACTTGCTTGAAAGGTCAACAGAGCTTCAGCGCAAGATCGAGCTCACTCAGATCGCAGAGGGGGGCATGGGTATTGAAACGAGAGTAACATCAATCGACGGTGTACCGATTTTTGAGGTCATTGACGATGAGGTGTTCTACGACAGCTTCGATTTTGATTCCGAGGACGGCGGCTTTGTTCCCACTTCGTCTTCGGCTGCCGTTTATGAGCTTACATCGGATGTTGCGGTTGATTCGAGCAAGACCTATTACACACGCAGCGGCTCTGAGGGGTCATACTCATATGCAGCGGTCAAGTCACCCGCTGTAGGCTCGATTTCGACCTACTACGAAATGACAAAGCCTGCTGTTGAGGGTTCAAAGAGGATCAATGCCCTCGTTGCTTCACCGCTCACAACCAAGTTTGTGCCGAAGCTCTCGAGCATTTATTACTTTGCGCCGGGCGGACACACTCAGGGCGACTGCTATCTCTACCAGAACAGAGCGTTCTCTGATGTCTTTACTTTCCCGAACGGCAAGAACAACAAGATTGACAGCCTTTATGTCGACATTGAGGCTTAAGGAGTAATCAATATGGCTTATGCTGACTTTTCGGATTATCAAAATATAATCGGTGAGGACGATATCCTCGAGACAAAAGAGATAGAGGATAATTTGGAGTTAGCCTCTGTCAAGATTGATGAAATGACTTTCGGACGGATTAACGGGGTGGGGCTTGATAATCTCACTCCGTTCCAACGTGAGTGTATACGCAAAGCGACCTGTTATCAGGCGCAGTATGTCGTTGAGAACGGCTACGATGAAACCAATGTATCAAGCTATACCGTCGGCAAATTGAGCGTCACGCAGGGACAGCAGGAAAGCACATCAAGCAAATATCATATGAACCCGACCGCTCTTGCATTGCTCAGAAAATCGGGGCTTATGTGGCGAGGTGCTTGATATGGCAAAAAGAGTTAAAAGACTCGGCTTTCCCGATTGGCTACTCAATAACGAATGTGTTATTTCCGTTGATACAGAGGAACTGAACGAGGACGGCGAAATGGTCGTATATAAGACCGAACCGATGAAGTGTATATTTGACGAAGCGTCGAAGACTGTGTTTACGGCTGACGGCAAGAGAGTAACACTCACAGGAACGGTTATCGTCAAGGGCGATTTTGCCCCTGCGCTGCCTGTTTTATCGAGCGGCACGGTGACGATCAACGGACGGACAATGCAGATATATTCCGCCGCACGTCCGAGAAATCCCGACAGTACGGTGCACCACACGGAATTTGAGGTGATGTGATGAATGTTAAGCTGCAAATCAATCACAAGAATTTGGTGGCGATAGAGGATATTGCGGAACAGGCTCTTGTGAAAACGGCGGGCGCCATAAAAACGGACATTCAACAGTCTCAAACGATGCCGTTCGAGACGGGTGCTCTACAAAACCGTTCGACTTTTGTTGATAATAGTCAGGCAAAGGATTTTAAGGTCAGCATTGTATCCGATACGCCGTATGCAAGGCGTTTGTATTTCCACCCTGAATATAATTTCAGCCGTTTACACAATAAAAACGCAGGCGGCGAATGGTTTGAACCGTATATAACGGGTGAAAAGCATGACTATGTACAGCGGACTTTTGAAAGGCTTATGCACAACGGAATAAAACATTTAGGAGGATAAAATGACACTTTCGGATTTGAGAGATTATTTCAAGTCGGATTTTCCGTGGAAAGAAAGCATTTCTATCGGAAAGATTGACAAGAACAAGGAACGGGCAGTGTGCTTTTATCATTCAAAGGTTTCGCGTCCGAAAATTAACACTATCGGCGGCAAGGGTAACAGGTCATATACCGTGCTACCGATTTCCGCTTTGCTGCGCTTCGGTAAGAATTACGAAGCAGCGGCAGAGAAAGCCGAAGAAATTTACAATTTCTTTGACGAGAAAACATTTGACCTTAACAACGAGCGTGTTTTCGTTATATCGCCGTATAACGCACCCATTGATTTGGGTACAGACGATCAGGGCGTGTATGAAAATTCGCTCGAATTTGATTTATATATTACAAAGAAAGGTGATTGATTATGGCTACAGAATTCAAGGGCGTATTTCCCGTGAATGAAATGGGCTTTAAGATTGACAAGAGCTCGGTGAGCTCACGTGCAACAAGTCCGTCAGATTCTGATTATGTTACCATTGCCGATATGGAATCGGCGTCAATATCCGTTGATACGGGGGTTGAAACATGGAATCCTTTGGAGGCGAAGGGCTGGCAAAGAGCACTTGCGACAGCTAAGTCCATTACGATTTCAATGTCCGGCAAGCGAAATGTCGGTGACGCCGGTAACGATTATGTTGCAAGCAAGGCATGGACGAACGGTCAGGCTTGTAATACAACATACAAGATTTCATTTCCAAACGGTGATACTCTCGTTGTACCGTGCGTAGTTCAGGTAAAGAGTATTGCCGGTGCAGATTCAACGAATGTTGCACCGCTCGAATTTGACCTTGTATCCGACGGTAAGCCCGAATATACAGCGGTGACAACATAGAATACAAATTCGTCATTGGATTAAATTCAACGGGGGTAGGGTAACTTGTCCCCGATTACTTTTCAAAAGGAGCTTTTTATTATGAGAATCATTGATACAAAGGGCACAATTCTTTCGGGTGACAACCACCCGTCACTCAAAATCGGCGACAAGCTCTATACAGTTGATGATCGCCGTTCCACATGGAAGAAAATCGAAGCTGTTCAGAGCGACGACAGCATTATTGAAAAGGAAGAGGAAATCATCAGACTTGCCTTAGGCAAAGAGAATGCCGACGAAATCCTCAACAACGAGGATTTTTCCGTCCTCGATTTTACAAATCTCTCATTCTTTATCATGTCCGCTATTACAGGTGATGATTACGACGAACTGAAAAAGGCGGCAAGAGAAAGAAAAAACTGACAGAAGAATCGTATTACGATGAAGATTTTGACGAGGCTCTGATTATATCGAGCTTTGCCAAACAGTACGGAATACGATTGATGCAGGAAGATATTTCGGTCTCGGAATACAGAAAATTACTTGTTGGAATTATGGGCGATACGCCTCTCGGTGAGGCTGTCAGGATAAGGGCGGAAACCGACCGTGAAACGATTGAATGTATGACGGTGCAGGAAAAGAAAATCCGTTCAGAATGGCAGAAGTTTAGAGCTTCTCAAAGCCAAACGCCGCAGATTACAATATCACTCGAACAGTTCCAGCAGATGATGAAATCGTTAGCGGGGTAATAAAATGGCAAATGTAGGAACGCTCACTTTTTAGCTCCAGCTGAATAAAGACCAATTTAAAAAGGATGTTGTCTCTGCTGCTAAGTCAGCGCAGAAAACCTGCGGACAGTCCGCTACGGGTATCTCGTCGGCGTTCACAGGTGCTTTCAAAAAAATCGGCGTTACGGCGGCGGCTGCTTTTTCGGTTAAAGCGATAACGGCCTTTTCAAAGGAATGCATTGATCTCGGTTCCGACCTGACGGAAGTACAGAATGTTGTTGATGTCACTTTCGGCCAGGGAGCAAGCAAGATCAATGCGTGGGCAAAAACAACGGCGTCGGCATTCGGAATATCCGAGCTGTCGGCAAAGCAATACAGCGGCACAATGGGCGCAATGCTCAAGTCAATGGGCTTGACAACAGATGCGTCACTGAACATGTCGCAAAAAATAACCGAGCTTGCGGGTGATCTTGCGTCGTTCTACAATCTTGATGTTGACGACGCTTTCACAAAGATAAGGTCAGGAATTTCGGGTGAAACCGAGCCCTTGAAACAGCTCGGTATAAATATGTCGGTGGCAAATTTGGAAGCTTACGCAATGTCGAAAAGTATTACGACGGCTTTCACAAAGATGTCACAGGCAGATCAAGCACTGCTACGGTATAACTATTTGTTATCCGTGACCGCTGATGCACAGGGCGACTTTTCCCGAACATCGGATTCGTGGGCGAACCAAGTCAAAATTTTATCCTTGAATTTTGATTCGCTGAAGTCAAACATCGGTCAACTGCTGATTACAGCACTAACGCCGCTGTTGAAACAGCTTAACACGCTTATTGAATATGCGAACAGAGCGGCAAGCGCGATTGCAGGACTGTTCAGCGGCTCGGTTGTGACGGCTACGGCCGGAGCAGGTTCGGCAATGTCGGGACTTTCGGGCTCGGCGGTTGATGCCGCAAGCGACATCATGTCGACAGGCACAGCAGCGGAAAAGGCGGCCAAAAAGGTCAGAAATGCCTTTGCGGCTTATGATGAAATTAACACGCTAAGTAAGACCGACACGGACAGCGGCAGCTCAGATGCGGGCAGTGCTTTAGGTGGCACAACATCCGGAAGTGCATTCGATACAAAGCAAACCGATAAGGGCTTGAGTGAAACCGAAAAGAAAATCGAACACTTGAAGAACAAACTGAAAGGTTTTTGGACAGGTTTTTCTTCCGGCTTCGTAAAAGAAAAAGCCCAGCTTGATAAGCTTATAAATCAAACCAAAAATACCTTTACAAAAGTTTGGAATGATATCAAATCTCTCGGATCACCTCTCAAAAATTGGGCTGAAACAGATTTGCTTTCGCTGTTTGAAACCTTTGCTCATACTGTTACCGATATTTTTCTTGGGTTATGGGATACACTCAATCTTGTATTCGGTTCTACATGGGATAACTTGATTTTTCCATGCCTTGAAAAATTTGTGACAGTCGGGTTGCCGATTATAACTCAATTCAAGGAGCAAGGGCTGTTAACACTCTTATCTGCTTTTAATGCAGTTAAGGAAGTGTTCGACAAAGTATGGACCGAGGGAATAATCCCGGTAATGCAGCTTTTCTCAAAGGTCTACTCTGACGCTCTTGATATTGTTGCGGACAAATGGTCGAAGTTCGGGAAGCCGATTTTTGACGGAATGCGGGAAGTAATCGATAACATCAAAAATGTTGTCTTGAATGCATGGAACGGATTTATTAAGCCGTGTCTTGATATTGTAATGCAGACGCTCAATGAGATTTGGGATGAGCATCTCAAACCTTTGTGGGATAACATTACCGATTTTGTCGGGGAGCTGATAACGGCAGCACTTGACATTTATAACAAGGCTATCGCACCGGTGTGTATGTGGTTACAGGACAAGCTGTATCCGATTTTTGTTTGGGCTTTTCAAAATATCGTTGATTTTGTTAAGCCAATAATAAACGGTCTGATTGATTACTTTAACGGATTTATCACAACGCTGAAAGGCTTGGTACAGTTTATTGCAGGCGTATTTACAGGTGATTGGAAGAGAGCCTGGGAAGGTATTAAAAATATCTTTAAAGGTCAATGGCAGCAAATAGCGTCTCTTGTAAAGATACCCATAAATCTAACGCTTACACAAGTTGAAAAACTTATAAACGGAATGCTTAAGGGATTTAATTTCTTTGCGAAAGCGATTAACAAAATTCACATCAAGATCCCTGATGTGTTTGGCGGCGGTAGCTGGAATCCGTCAATTTCGACCGCTTCAATGGTTACATTGCCACGCCTTTATACAGGTGCCTATCTCAAAGCCAACAATCCGACGCTTGCTGTTGTCGGTGATAACAAACGAGAGGGCGAGATCGTTACTCCCGAATCGAAGATCAGAGAACAGGTCGAGCTTGCAATGCGGGAAATGGGTGCTGCCGTAAACAACGGTATTCAGACCATAAAGCTGCAAATTGAGCTGCTTATCAAATATCCCGACGGAAGAACGGTCATTAAGCAAATCAACGAGGCTCAGATAGCCGAAGGCCGTATTCTTCTTGAGGTATAAAGGAGCGTTGCATATGGATAAATATGAAGTATAGATCAACGGAAAAACTAAGCTGAAAGCTGATCAAATGAGCTGGGAATATCCGCAAACCGACGGTGACGGCAGCGGTGCAACGGATGAAAATGTACTGATAAGAGAGGTTTTACCCGAAAGGGATAAGATCTCTCTTTCTTTTCAGGGCGAGGGGCTGACCGAAGCCGACATGAGAACAATTTTGACCGTCAGGCATTACAAAACCTGCACGGTCAATTATTATGATATGTACACGGGAACGAGAATTACACGAACTATGTACCCTGTTTCCGACGCAATAAAAACAAAATATATGACGGACAGCGACGAGCTCATCGTCGAGCCGTTTGAGCTGCGATTTATTCAGATGATACCAGATTAAGGAGGAATGATATATGTACAATCCGGGCGGAGAGTATCTGTCTTACATAAAAGACAGCATAATCCGAAAACCGAGATCAAAAATTGAGGTTGACGGAAAAACATACACAGGACTGGAACATCTCGTTTCATTCCCGAAAATCACACATGAAACAGAGAAGATGATAGGCGGTTTTCCGGCAAAGACCTGTGAATTTGAGATTTATAATCTTGACGGCAGCTTAGATCTCAACGGTAAAGAGGTTCAGGTTTATCGTGGACTTGATATCAGCGATACAAAAACGGTGTGGGTGCCGATGGGCTTGTTCTATGCTGACGGTGAAGATGTGACGAACAATTCGACCAAACGCACAATTCAATTCAAGGGAACAGACCGTACACGCTTATTTGATACTCAATTTGAAAAGGTTTACGGTAACGGAATAATTCCGGCAGAAACAGTGGTATCAACTGTCGTAGAGAAAATCTGCTTAAAGCACGGTTTATCTGTTGATTCGGCAACAAAAGCCAATATCATTTCTTACCGCTTTACCGAAGCCGTAGGAACGCCCGAGAGTACAACGGATAGGCAAATGATTTCATGGATTGCCGAACTGAGCGGCTGTATCCCGATTATTTCCCGTGACGGTCAAAGCCTCGTATTTACAAGACCGACATACAAGGAAACGGTAACAGAAACAGGAAAAACATACTCAAGCGGAGCCTATGCGGATAAAAGCAAATACAAGACATTATCAGCTGAACCTCTTTACGGTCCTGTTAATGCTGTATCTTTCGGTCATGCCGATTACGACGACTCATATGTTTATCAGGACGATACAGACATTCAAGCGAACGGTCTGCATGAGTGGCAAATCAATGATAATCCACTCGTCGAAAACGACAGGACGGGCATTGCGCCGAAGGTATTTGCAAAAATAAAGGGCATGAAACTGTACCCGTTCAACCTGACTGATTTTATTGATGATTATTTGTTTGACATCAACGACGGAATACTAATAAAGAAAAAAGACGGAACACATATAAAGTCTTATGTCCTCGGCATGAGCACAACATTGCGAATTCGCTCGACCTTTAAGGCAGGAACGCAGGACTCATCAACGGCAGACAGAAACCTTGCCGGAAGCGTAAAAACTGATCTTAAAAGTGTGAAACTGAGCGTTGACCATGTTAACAATCAGATAACGGCACTTGTTAAGGAATCCGCTGAGAAATATTCCGAATTTACGCAAACCGCAGAAGGTCTTGAGGGTAAGATAGCCGATACCGAGAAGAATCTTAAAGCCGAGATATCAGCTACGGCGGAATCGTTTAAAACGACATATGCCAAGACTGAGACGGTCAATGGTCAGATTAAGGGCGTGACGGATCAGATAACAAGTCTCAGCAGTCAGCTTGACGGGCTTGACAATACGATTGCCGATAAAGTCTCGACCGAGATTACAAAGGAAACCACGATAAAAATTCTCGCCGGTCAAGTGGAATCGAGCATAAGCGGTAACTATGTAACAAAGGCAAGCTATGAAGACGATAAAGACGATTGGGTATTAAAGACAGATTACAATACAAAGCTCAATCAAACAGATCAGTCGATTTCGGCAGCGGTCAAAAGAGTTTCCGCACTCGAAGAGGCAGGATATATAACCGAATCTCAGTGCAGCTCACTTATCGATGCACAGGCGGATAAAATCACGCTTGCGGTTGAAAGCAACCTCAAAATCGGAGTGAGAAACATATTGCTTGATTCAGAGTGCTTTAAGTCGTTTACTCCGTCAGTACAAGGAATTGACGGGAATCTGACCATCGATCACGGAACGGGCTGTCAAACTCCGTCCGGAGAGTACAAAAAGATTGTTTGGAAAAAGAGCGGAGGCTATGGAGGTCCCTTTTTTACCTCAAAACAAATCATCGGTGAAGAAGAAAAAAACATAACAAAAATTAAAAAGGACACACAGTATACATTGTCGTTCTACGCAAAAGCAACCACAGGGACAACCGGCTTTTCCCTCCGAAAAAGTTCCAGCTTCCCGATCTATTGCGGCAGTGGAACTACAACAACATATGACGATAATAGGAGTGATTATGTCAAAGATTCCGGCGGTAACATCGCAATATCGCCGGACGAATGGAGAAAGGTTGTCCTTGTGTTTAAAATCACCAGCGACTTTTCTACTTTTAACCTGTGGTTTTCGCCGACGACAACCAGTCAGGTGTCGCTCGAAATATCGAGCCTGAAACTTGAAGAGGGTAACATTGCTACGGACTGGTCTCCGTCGGTGGAGGACACCGAAAAATCAGTACAAGCAAAAATTGATATGTGTGTGCAAAAGGACGAGAATAATAATCTCATATCTGCAATTAACATAGCCAGCAATTTGTTAACGATTAAAACAGACAACTTTACGCTTGACGGAAAGGGAAACATGACCTGCCAATCAGCTCAGATCGACGGCGGAGTAATTAGATGCGGTGATAAAAACTTTAACATGACAATAGCTACCGGTGCTATTTTACATTCATTCAATGGAGAACAGATTGCTCAATTTTCTCCCACAACGCGCACAGTTGGGACAGAAGTAGTAGAAAACATATGGGGAAAATACGGAGTACAGATCGACACTAACAAGACTGCTCTATTGATAACCGACGACGAATTTTCGGTGTTTACAAAGAAGGATACTGGGACAGGATTACTCACAATTAGAGATACAGATGATTGGTATTATGGTAATATAACTGCTGCCTCCCGGAAGCTGATACAGGCAAATTCGGCTTTGATTGTATCCGCAAATGACGGTAAAAATGCACTTCTGCTCGAAGGCGACCAGGTTTGGTTATGTGGGCAGGTAAAAATGGCCAATTATCACCTTTCTTCGTCATCAAATGAAAAAGTCCCTCTATATGTCAATCTGTATACCGGGGAAATCACAATTTAAAGGAGGCACACAATGAAAATAACAATCAACCAATTTTTGAAAGCCGATAATACATTGGCTCGGCTCGCCGGACAGCCGTTACCCGTTAAGCAAAGTTACAGGCTGGCGAGGCTCATTAAAGCCATAAGTAACGAGATACAGATATATGACGGCGAACGCATTAAGCTCTGCGAAAAGTACGGCACACTCAACAAGGATAAAAACATATATGAGTTTGACGAAAATAATCGTGAAAAATTCGATGCCGATATCCGTGTGCTGCAAGGTCAGACAATCGACCTTGATGTCAAGCCGATTGATATCAGCGATCTTGAGCTTTCGGCTCAGGACATCATCAATATCGAGCCGTTTATCGAGGTGATCGCCGATGATTAACCGTATCACATTCAGCGAAAAGAGGGGCTTGTTTCCGGAATACGGCAACCTCGGCACAATTGGGGAGAAGAACGCGACAACGCTGTCGTTTCTGCTCCCTACTGCGTTGCAGGGGTATAGCAAAAACATTGTCTGTGTGACCTCACAAGGCAGCTTTGTTTATGCGGTAGCGGACAATACCTTTGACCTGCCGAGTGAGGTACTGACGGACAATACGCTGCAAATGCAGCTTGTTTTAAAGGACAGTGACA
>CAVJIV010000021.1:0-39455 GCA_963649715.1 bacterium
CAAAAAATCGTGTCCTCTCTCGAAGCGTCGAGGGAGGACATATCTTTGCTATTCAATTTCCTTGAGCGTTTCCGCCATGTTTATTCTGTCTATCTTGAACTTGATAGGCATTGACGAAACAAAGGATATCAGCGCAATCACAACAATCGTAGCAAGGTAGCTCCACCATGAAATCGAGCTGCTGTAAACGATATTATCAACCGTAATGAATCCTACAAGAACCTTGTGCAGGAAAATTCCGGCAATCAGACCTATGAGAGCACCGTATGCCGTTGAAATCACGCTTTCACGGATAACATAAATCAGAACCTCGTGGTCGCTCAAGCCGATAACCTTGATGTTGGCAATTTCCCTTGTCCGTTCGCTGAGGTTGACATTAGAGTTCGTGTACATAACAATAAGTGCCAGCAAGCATGCAGAAAGAACGAACAGCATAACAACCGCAAAAATTCGGTTTATCGAAACATCGACTGAGCTTGCCATTTCCGAAGCGGTCGATGCGCCCGTTACAATATCCTCCTTGAGAAAATCCGACGCAAGGCTTTCTATGTCGTTTTCCTCAACATATGACTTTGCCGTAACAATTATATACTTGTGCTGCGGTTCTTCGCCGAATACCTCCTCATAGGTTTCGTCGGTCATGTAAACATAGTGATTGGTATAATTTTTGACAATCCCACTGACAAGCGCACGGTATGTTGTGCCGTCGGAAGAGGCGAGGTATATCTCTCCGCCGGGCTTTATTCCGAGATCCGTTGCCATCTTGTCGGTTATAACGACCTTGCCTCGGCTGAAATCAAGGCTGCCGTTGACCGTCTTTAAATTAACATAGTTCGAAATCTCATCGCTGTTTTTCAAAGCGATAACACTGACGGTTCGCTTTACCTGCCCGTCGCTGTCTGCGGAAGCCAATGCGCTCGTGTTGCTGATAATCGCAGCGTTTTCGGTTCGCTGGTCGTTTTGAATATCTTTGAGCACCTGCGCATCCTCCTGCTGGGGAGTTCGTAAAACGAACAATATATCATACTTGAATATTCCGTCGTCGGCATACTGTGCGCCGGAAACGGCAGTCGTCGAATTTATCAGTCCGAGCGACGAGAGAATGAGTGCCGTGCAGCAGGCAATTCCGAGAGCTCCCGCTGCCACTCTTTCTCGGCTTCGTGAGATCGTTCTTGCGACAACAACCATGCCGTAGCTCATTTTTCCCCAAACGCCGGGGATTTTTTCCAGCAAATGTCTGCGGTTATATGTGATGTTTTTCGGCCGCATCAGGATCGCCGGATTATGCCTGATTTCATGGATTACGGCAACCAATGTTGCGGCAACGATCATTAAAAACGAAATAACAACACCTAAGAAAACATATTCCTCAAGGAAAACAGTTCCGACATTCGGAATGCTGTAGGTCATGTTATAAATCGAGCAGATAACAAACGGGAGCACGCAGGTTCCCATTACTGTTCCGACGAATATTCCTATCGCCCACGCAAGCAGCGCATAGAGAAGAAACTTGCAGATAACGGAAAGGTTCGAATAGCCGAACGCTTTCAAAACACCGATCTCCCGTCTTTCTTCCTCAACATTTTTTATCATGATAACGAGGCAGGCTACCATTGCGGTAAGGAAAAACACTATCGGAAAAACCGTTGACATCGACTTAATATTTTTCAGGCTCACCGCAAGACTTCTCATTCCCGAAAAATCATCTCTTGTAATTGTGTTCCATCTGAGATTTTCAAGATTGCTGAAGGTCGTGCGATAGCTTTTCAGCTCCGAATTTAGCTTTTCAATCTTGCTGTCAATGTCATTTTTCAGCTCCGTGTATTCGCTGTCAACCGTTGAATAGCGGCTTTTCGCCACCTTTAGATCATACTCCGCCTTTGTAACCTCAACGGTGCTGTTTCTTGAAGCAAGCGTATAGCTGATTTGAGCCTCGGTAACACGGCGTTTGAGCGTTTCCAGCTCCTTTTCTTCACTCTCAACCTGAGCGATAAGAGTTGTCAGGCTGCTCTGACCCTTGGTCAGGTCGTTCATTGACGACACATATTTTTCAAGTGTCGCCGAATCCGCATCGTAGTTCTTCATCGCCGTGTTGTAATTCGACGCAGCGTTCGAGCATTCGGTTTTCAATATATCTCTCTGCGATTTTGCCGTTGAAAGAGCCGCTCTTTCGTTTGAAAGCGCAAGCGAATATGTCTTTTTTTCGTTTTCTTTTTTCGTCTTTTCGGATTTGGCTGAGGTTAACCGAGACTGCGCATTTTCAAGCTCGCTCGTTCTTGAATCAAGCTCCTTTTGCGCCGTTGTAAGCTCGCTGTTGAGCCTTGTCCTTGTGCTTATTGCGTAAAGTTTTTCTTCGTTCGTCGCCGCCGAATCGGAAATGATCGCATTCTGCTCCTTGATTTCCTCCTTGAGCCCGTCAACCACCGAGGTCTGCTCCCGGATACGCTGATTATAATAGCTCATGTTCGAATCGATTGACGAAATTGTTGCGTCAAGCTCGGCTATCTCGGAATCAAGCTTTGAAATTTTCGATTCATAGCTCGAAATATTGCTTTCATGCTCGGCTATTTCCGCTTCCTTGGCGTCAAGCTCGGTCTTTTTGCTTTGGTACGCCGCCTCAAGTGAATCCAGCTCCGTTTTAGCCGTTGCATGCTTTGCGTTGAGGTCGTCATACAGTTTTTTCAGCTCGCTGTATCCCTTGATCTCGGAGCTTTGACTGTCCCTCGACTTAACATGGGCGTCATAGCTCTTTTGAAGCGTTGAAAGCTGACTTTCAAGCGAGCTGAGAGTTGCCGCAGCGGATTTTGTTTTCTCCTCGTTCGAGGTTTTGAGATCCTTGAGTATTTTATCCTCGTTGTCAACATATTGCTTAAATTCCTTGATCGACGCTTCCTTTTCCTCAAGCTGTTTTGTGCTCGTCTCGGAATAAGCCTGAATTTCCGCCTCTTTATCCTTTATTTTTTGAGTGTACTCGTTTTTCAGCTCGGCAAGCTTTGAAGAGATCGCCTCTTTGGAAAGCTCGCTGATTTGCCCGGCGATAATGGCGGCACGCTCCGAATATTCCTCGGAGAAGGTATCGATTGAATCGGAATAGTTCATTCTGACCGCAAGCATATTAACCTCTTTTGAGGAAAACGCCTCCGGCAAAACATAAATATAGGAATCGAGATTGCCCGAGCCGAGCTTCGTCTGTCCCCTATCGGACGAGATATAAATCGGCGAGGTGACCGTTCCGACGATAACGAACTTGTCATTCGCCAGCGAAACGCCGGCGGAGATGTCAACATCGGTTATATTGAGGGTCTTGCCTATCTCGATTTCGGAATAAAGTTCCGCTGTCTTTTCATCAACAACGCACTCGTCCGCCTTTTCGGGCAGCCTACCCTCTTTAAGGTCAAGGCAATTGAGAAACGACGGATCTTCCTCGTCTCTGAGGAAACTCTTTTCCTTTTCAACATCGAGCGAATTGATTCGCAGAATAAGCTCTGTTCCGTTTTTGTTGACAAGCGTCTCTCTGCCGAGCGTAGCATATCCGTCGATATAGCTCGATGCGGCGACCTGATTTACATTTTTTATATTTTTTATTTTCTCTATATCTTCGTTCGTAAAAGGAATCGACGATGAAACATAAACATCCATCAAATTATTCCTGTTAAAATACTCGTTCGCCTCATAATTCATTGCAGGGCTTGCCGAGTTTATTCCGACATAAAAGCTCATTCCGAGCGCAATAATAATTGCAACGGAAAGAAACCTGAGCTTATTGACGGCGATGGAACGAAGAGCTTCCTTAATGAGGGTTTTGGTCATTACCACTCTATCCTTTCAACCGGCATCGGCGTATCATTGATTTCGATCTTGCTGATTTTGCCGCTCTTCATTGAAATTATTCTGTCCGCTATCGGTGCGATAGCATGGTTATGAGTTATTATTACGACCGTCATTTTCATTATTTCCGAAACCTTTTTGATAAGCTTCAGAACCTGAATTCCGGTTTCATAGTCAAGCGCTCCGGTCGGCTCGTCGCAAAGAAGAAGCTTCGGCTTTTTGACCAGCGCTCTTGCGATGGCAACACGCTGCTGTTCACCGCCCGAAAGCTGCGACGGGAAAAGATTCGCCCTTTTTTCAAGTCCGACCAGCCGCAAAAGCGCCATACAGTCAACAGCCTTATCGCTGAGATTCGCAACAAGCTCAAGATTTTCAACCGCAGTAAGGTTGGGCACAAGATTGTATGACTGAAAGATGAATCCGACCTCCTGTCTGCGATAAAGCATACGCATACGCTTTCCGAAATCGGTGATTATCTTATCGTCAACCGCAATCTGTCCCCCCGAACATCTGTCCATGCCTCCCAGAACATTAAGAAGCGTGGTTTTTCCTGCTCCGCTGGGTCCTACCACAACGCAAAGCTCGCCCTGCTCTATGGAAAAGCTGACTCCGTCAAGAGCGTTCACAAATTCCGAGCCGGATCTATACCTTTTATAAACATCTTCGAATTCAATGTAACCCATAATACACCGCCTTTTTCGGCATTATAAAAATATCCACAATAATTATACAACACGCAGCCCCCGTTTGCAAGAAATAACTTGCCGAACGCAAAATATTTTTATACAGATATGTCCTTATGAATAAAAATGCTCCGATTGTTCCGCATATTGCCGTGCAGTTTTAAAAATTTTCCTTGATTTTCCTGTGCAAATAAATTATAATGTATTTATATTTTATAAGTATAATTCTCTAAGGAGGACTCTTAATGAAAACATTCAAAAAAGTTTTGGCTCTTGTCCTTGTTGCCGTGCTTTGCTTCTCGCTCGCTTCATGCAGCATGGGTGAGGACGCCGACATCACAAAGGATAACATCAAAATCGGCGTTGTCCTGCCCGGACAGCGTGATGATGCGGACGACTATGTTCCCGATCTTTCAACGCTTCAATGTATCTCCGCCATTAACGATGTTACTTCCTTCGGCGCAGGTATTTACAGCGACAAGTTTGAATATCTTGAAAAGGTAGATCCCTCCGATGAGCAGGCATCATATGACGCCATCAATACGCTTATCAATCGTGAATGTTCAATAATCTTCTTTGCCGATCCCGGCTATATGACGGCTATCAACAAGTATATTTCAACATCTTCCTCCGAAGACGATTTTTCGGGTCAGACTTCAAAGACTCAGTACATCGTGTTTAACGGTGAGGATAACGGAACCAACATACATTCCTATACCGCCAATATTTCCGGCGCAGTTTACCTTTCGGGTATTGCCGCAGGACTTAAAGCGAAGGAGCTTAAGGTTCCGAAAATCGGTTATCTTCTTGAATCGGCCGATGATCTTACACTTCTCAATGCGTTTGCCCTCGGTGCTGAGTCCGTTTACTCTGAGGTCAAAATCGACGCAAGAGTTTGCAAGGATGTAAAGAGCGATTGCCACGCTCTCGTTGCAAACGGCAATGTTGTCATCGCCTCCGACTTCTACAGCCAGGAGATTGCCGACAACCGTGAGGACGCTTTCTTCTGCGGCTTCGGTTCGGATAAGCTTTCCGACAACGAAGGCTACCTTTGCGCTCCCCGTTATGACTTTGCTCAGTATTATCTCAACACGATCGACGAAGTAATCGATTACGATGACACCGAGTACGACGAAAACGGAAAGGAAATCGACAAGTCCGACAGACTTCCCGATATTCCCGCTTACAACGGAGATTACAAAACCGGCGCAACATATCTTTCAAAGCTCGGTACAGCCGCAGCGGCAGGCACACAGCAGGCTGTTGACAATGCAGAGGCAATGATCCTCAACGGCACGCTCTCTCAGACAGTCAGTGCAACCGTTCCCGTTGCCGGCATCACTCTTACAAAATAAATCCTACAAATCATACATATTAAAAACGGAGGTCATTCTGATCTCCGTTTTTTGTGTGACAAATCGGTTATCGGCCGTCTTTTGCAAACAACCTGCTAACCTTGTTATGCTGATGTAAAACGCTCCGAGCTGCTGTCTCCGGCGCAATTCTCGGCATGGGTTCTATCTTTATTCTTTTTGCGTGCGGACGCTCTGATAAAATGACTAAAAAAAGCTGCCTCACAACGAGACAGCTTTTTAAGCTTCAAATCATATTTTTATGCGCTCTGCGCCCAGCACCACGATACATTTACGCCCTCACGGTCTGCTTCAACACCCTTTTTCTTTGCCGCATTGACAAACAGCTCGGCAAACTCCTCGTTGGGAAATTCTATCGTGCCCTTGGCAGTGAGGTATTTACTGTCGTATACTTTCTCTTCGATTGAGAAACCGATAACCCACCAATGAAGCTGCGCCTCACGGGAAAAGATTTTTCTGTTGCCCTGGTAAAGCTCAAGGCTCATAACCATCATGTCCTCATCGGGAGCGCAGTTAAACACGGTCGTCCAGATCTTCTGCTCCGGACGGTTGTAAATACCGATCTCTGCGCCGTTGGAGATCCAGTAAATTCCCTTCCATATCTGGAAAAGCCAATCCTTACCGTCATAGTTAAGGTAAATACGCTTTGTATCATAGTCATAAATCGTAAGATTTGCAAGAAGATCATATGTCAAGCAGAATCCGAAATTTCTCTGCCATGTATTCTTAATGGCATAAAGAACATAATCATCGGCATCAAGATTAAATCCGAAAATGCCTTTATCGTTCTGCCTTCTAAGCTCATGAGTGGTTTCGTCATACACAAAATCAGAATAGAATGTGTCCACCGTGCCGTTTTTATAGGCAACCTCTATATAAATATTATAGATCGTGGGTTGAGATGCGTTCTGTCTTGCATTGACCGACATATGGTCAATTCCGAGAAGATACATTCTCGAAAACTCAATAATAAGTCCCGGAATATCCTTATCCTGATCGTAAAGCTCGTTGGCCTTATCCTTCATTATTGGGGCAAGAGTTTCAACATCGATTCTGAAAAGCTCGCACATCTTATCCGAACCGTATGTGAAATCCGGCAATGAGTTGACTATCTTTATAACATCGAGCGTTCCGCCGCTTTTGCGCACCCACTCGGTGAAGATATCATTCATCACGCCGTTAACCTCAAACTTGATTTTGTGCTCATTGAAAAGATTAAATCCGAATGTTTTCTTGAAAACAGCGTTGATTGACGAAATAATATCAAAAAACTGCTGCGTTGTCAGGTGATCCTGACCTGCGTTGTAGCCGGGATCGGTTTCGTCAAAGATAACCTCTCCCGAGGGAACATCCGCATCTGTTTTCGCATAAGCAAATGCCGTTCCCATGCCGAAAATAATTGTCAGCGACATTATCACGGCCAAAACTCTTCTCGGAATTTTTTTCATTATTGTTTTCTCCTTTCATCTCTATGGCATTTTAATGAAAAACTTTTATGCAATACCACATAACCGTGGTATTGTCTTTATACGCCCTGCCTTGAACCGCATTGCCGATCATGCGGATAACGCATTAAAATCTGCGGCTGTTCGGCAAGTATATTTACTATACAATAAAAAAACACATTTGTCAAACAAAATTGCAGAATTTATTTCAAATTAAAACAAATGGAATAGATAGTATTAGTACAGTTTATTGAAAATGTATAATGCGCCTTGACATATGCGTTAAAATGTATTAAAATAATACAGATGTTATTATGATTTGCCGGATTATAATATCATCCTCGGGCAGGCGGTAACGAACAGCCGTGTGCCGGAGATAATTACTGATTTATTATTTTATAACACTTTAAGACAGGAGGTGCATTTATACTTTGTTGACAATCAAAACATCACTTTTTATAGTGATCATAGTCGCCTGTGTTGTTGTTGCGGCGGCAGCGGGAGCGGTGATCGGCATAATATATCGCAAAAAGGTAGCCGAAGCCACGATAGGCTCCGCTCAGCAGGAGGCCACCAGAATCGTAAACGAAGCCGTTTCCAAGGCCGAGTCCAAGAAGAAGGAGGCAATCCTTGAAGCTAAGGACGAAATCCATCGCCAGCGCAACGAGCTTGAAAAAGAGCTTCGAGAAAGAAGAAGCGAGGTCCAGCGTCAGGAACGCAGACTTTCTCAGAAAGAAGAAAGCATTGACAAAAAGACGGAGAACATCGAGAAAAAGGAAGAACAGCTCAACAATAAGCTCAAGGCAGCCGAAAAGAAATCGGAAGAAATCGAGCTTGTTAAGCGCAGCCAGATCGAGATGCTCGAAAAGATATCGGGCTTTAACAAGGAACAGGCTAAGGATTATCTGCTCAAAACCCTTGAATCCGACCTCATTCATGAAAAAGCGGTCAAGGTTATGGAATATGAACAGAAAACAAAGGATGAAGCAGACGAAAAAGCTCGCGAGATTATTGCAACGGCAATTCAGCGCTGCGCCGCAGATCACAGTGCGGACGCTACCGTTTCCGTCGTTGCTCTGCCTAACGATGAGATGAAGGGACGCATAATCGGCCGTGAGGGACGAAACATCAGAACGCTTGAAACAATCACCGGCGTCGATCTTATAATCGACGATACTCCGGAAGCGATTACGGTTTCATGCTTCGACCCGGTTCGCCGTGAAATTGCAAGACTTACCCTTGAAAAGCTCATTGCGGACGGCAGGATTCATCCCACCAGAATCGAAGAGCTTTATGAAAAATCAAAGCGTGAGGTTGAACATACCATCAAGCAAACGGGTGAAAGAGCCGCTATTGACGCAGGCGTCAACGGAATTCATCCCGAACTTATTAAACAGCTCGGCAAGCTGAAATACCGTACCAGCTACGGTCAGAATGTGCTCAATCATTCACTTGAGGTTTCCTACCTTGCCGGTCTTATGGCGGCCGAAATCGGTGCAGATGTTAAGACGGCAAAACGTGCGGGTCTTCTCCACGATATCGGAAAGGCTCTCGACCACGAGATGGAAGGCTCTCACATTGAGCTTGGCGTTGAATACGCTAAAAAATACAGGGAAAACGAAAATGTTGTTCATGCTATTGAAGCTCACCACGGCGATGTTGAAGCAAGAACAATCGTTGCTTGTCTCGTTCAGGCAGCCGATGCAATATCCGCTGCAAGACCGGGCGCAAGAAGAGAAAATCTTCAGAACTATATCAAGAGACTTGAAAAACTTGAGGAGATCACAAACTCATTCCCATGCGTTGAAAAATCGTATGCCATTCAGGCAGGCCGTGAGGTTCGTATCATGGTTAAACCGGATGCGGTTTCGGACGATCAGATGGTGCTTGTTGCCAGAGATATCGTCAAGAAAATCGAGGATGAAATGGAGTATCCCGGACAGATCAAGGTCAACGTTATTCGTGAAAACCGCGTAACAGACGTTGCAAAATAATTTTTGAAATAGATCAAAGCTGAAAATAATCAGGCGTTTCGGAAACAACCCGAAACGCCTTTTTAATTTTGTCTATAAATATGTTTGCAAAAATCAAGTGCACGATTTAAGTCTGCTTTTATATTCGTCACGCTTACTTTCTATGACATTGTTTTTGTTGAGGTTCAGGTTGAGAATTTCCCTGACCTTGAAGAAGTCTTCCGTCATAAAATCGCCTGCAATTATATTTGCCCGTGCAAGATATTTCGGCGTGTTGGCTATTGTGTTGATAATCCCTTTAAAGTGCCAGCGTAAAGCCTTATCAAGCTTTCTCGGGAAAACAATGCCGATGTCGGTTCCGAGATTCGGCGTCTGCTGAGTCTGAAACCAGTAAAAACCGCTCGTGTCATTTGTGTCGAAAAACTCGGTAGCCTCCGTCGCAAATTCATGGGCATGCTTGCCGTGACGCTTCTTTTCCCATGGAAGAATATGCGGACAATTGACGCTGTACTTGTATTCCTCACAATAGTTGATCATTATGTATCGCTTGCCCGACTTTCTCATATCGTTCATCGTAACTTCGCCGACATTTTCAAACTCGGTAAAAGCGTACTTCGACGATTCAATTGTTCTTTCAAGAATTTCATCAACCTTTTTGGGATCGGCATAAAAGCTGACATTGATCGGTCCGAGCTTCTGCGGCTGATATTCCCTGATATCAAGGACAAAAAACTCACTCGGATGCTCGTCCATAACCTTGCGAAGCTTCATCATTTCCGGCTCAAAGGGCAAGCCCTTTTTTATTCCGTGACAAAAAACGATTTGACCGTTTTTGTCGGTATCTATGCGAACGCAAAAATGACGAATACCGTATTCAAACTGCTGAGCAAGATCTCCGTCCTGGCAGCAGGCAATGGGCTTCATCTTAAAGCTGCCGGCATTGTGTGCGCTGGGCATAACGACATTGCAAAGCTTTACATCATCCTTGATGTAAGACATCCATTCTGAATAAATCAACATTTTTACCCCCTTAAATGTTGTAGCAAATATTTATTTTATGTTTCAAAACCTCTTTAATGCTGTCGATTGCGCCTCTCATATAAATCTTCGGATCAAAGACCTCGGGATCCTTGACAAATTCCGCTTTTATTCCGTTTGTGTAAGCCTGACGAAGCTCGGTCGCAAAGTTTATCTTTGTAATTCCTGCGGTGATGCAGTCCTTAAGAACCTCGTCCGAAAGACCCGAAGCACCGTGAAGAACCAGCGGAGTGTCGATTGCCGCATGGATTTCCTTTATGCGTTCGACATTGATGTGCGGCGTACCCTTATAGACACCGTGAGCCGTGCCGACTCCGATCGCAAGCGTGCTGACATTTGTTCTTCTGACAAATTCCTCGGCTTCGCTGACCTTAGTGTAGCTCGCTTCAAGATCCGTGTCGCCCTCTTCCTTGCCGCCAATGGTTCCAAGCTCGCCCTCAACAGAAACATCCATCGGGAGTGCAAAATCCGTAACTTCCTTTGTGAATTTTATATTATCCTCAAACGGCATAAGACTTCCGTCGAACATAACGGAAGAAAAGCCGCCGGCGACGCATTTTTTCGCAAGGCTCAGACTGCTGCCGTGGTCAAGATGCAACGCATAATCCACCGGGCAATCCGCCATAAGCTCACGCATCATAGCCGGATAAATTGCAATTCCGCCGTAGTTTAATGTTCTCGGGATCATTTGCACAATGACCGGAGTACGCAGCTCGTGCATGATCTCCGAAACAGCCATTGCCGATTCGAGATTATCAATATTAAACGCAGGAATTGCATAATTCTCTTTTTCGGCTCTTTTCATCAGTCGTGCCGAAGAAACAACCATAAAACCACCTTCGTTCTGAAAGATTTATTCTTTAAAATCAATTATTTTCCAACCGTCGACAATATATACAATGCCCGAAACGACGGAAATTATTGCGGTTATTCCCATCAGAATATTCGATACGAGGCTCATATTGAAGCCGAGCGAAAATACGGCGGAAATTTCGCAAAGAAGCATAACAGCTATAAAAGAAACCATTTGCGTTACGGTTTTGATTTTTCCGCCGATATTGGCAGGGATAACAACATTTTGCGATGCGGCAATCATTCTCAACGATGTTATCGCAAAGTCACGGGTAAGTATTATCATGACTATCCATATGTTGCAAAGTCCGTCCTGCATAAATGCGAGCAAGCCCGCCGTAACAAGCATTTTGTCGGCGATCGGGTCAAGCAGCTTGCCGAAATTCGTCACGATATGATTTTTTCGTGCGATCCGTCCGTCAATCGCATCGGTTATTGCGCCGAGGGCAAAAATAACGGCGGAAATCAGAAATTTATGTTCGATGCCGGCAAAATATATCGCAAGAAAAATCGGAGCGACAAACATTCTGCCGACTGTTATTTTATTCGGTAAATTCATTTTAATACCTTGCCTTAGTAATTTACTGCGTAAGCTCTTGATTAAGCCTTGGTTTCGCCGATGAGGTCGTAATCTTCGACATCGAAAATCTCAACCTCGACAAAATCACCGATATCGAGCTCCTTATGCGAGGTGAACCTCACAAGCCCGTCAATTTCGGGAGCGTCCATATAGGTTCTGCCTGTATAGCTGTCGGAATATCCGTCATATTCCTCAACGACTACCTTGTAGGTCTTGCCGATTTTTTCGTTGTTCTTTTCTTCCATAATGCTGTATTGATCCTGCATTATAACCTCGCCTCGACGACTTTTTACCTCCTCGTCAACCTGATTTTCCATATCATAAGCCGGAGTTCCCTCCTGCGGCGAGAATGCGAACACACCCAAGCGGTCAAACTCGATCTCATTGACAAACTCGGCAAGAGTCTCAAATTCTTCGTCGCCCTCGCCGGGGAAGCCAACAATAAAGGTAGTTCTGATAACAACATCGGGGATTTCGGATCTGAGCTTGGAAATAACGCTGCGTATAAGAGCCTGATCCCCTCTGCGGTTCATCGCCTTGAGGATCTTGTCGTCGGCGTGCTGGAGCGGAAGATCAATATAATTGGCGATCTTTTCCTGATTTTTCATCGTTTCGATAAGCTCATCCGTAATTCTGTCGGGATAGCAATAAAGCAATCTTATCCATTCGAGAGAATCGATCTTGCAAAGCTCATTGAGAAGCTCCGGCAGCTTAAGCTCGCCGTAAAGGTCGAGTCCGTAGCTCGTTGTATCCTGAGCGATAAGTATAAGCTCCTTTACCCCCGTCTCGGCAAGCTGCTTTGCTTCGTCAATAACATTTTCTATGCTGCGGCTGCGCATTTTTCCTCTGATTGACGGAATCGTACAATAGGTGCAGCGATTTGAGCAGCCCTCTCCGATTTTGAGGTATGCCCAATACTGCGGCGTGGTGAGAATCCTCTGACCCTCAAGCGGAAGCTCGCACTGGGGCGGATATTTTTCAACCGTGTCAACGCCGGTCATGACCTCCTCGACAGTTTGGATTATATCTCCGTTTGCGCCGATACCCACGACGGCGTCCACCTCCGGAATTTCCCGGACGATTTCTTCCTTATATCTTTGCGCAAGACAGCCGGTAACGATAACCTTACCGATAACGCCTTCCTTCTTCAGCTCGACCATATCAAGAATGTTTTCTATTGCTTCCTTTTTGGCGTCGTCAATAAAGCCGCAGGTGTTAACGATAACAGCGTCGCAGCCGTCAACATAATCAACAATTTCCCAACCCTCGGCATCCATAAGTGCCAGCATATGCTCGGCGTCAACCTGATTCTTGGGACAGCCGAGAGAAATCATTCCAACCTTGTAATTCATAAAATCACCTTAGTAATCCTCGTAATATTCATCGTCGGAGAATTCGGTCATCGCTTCACGGATATCGGAAAATGAATATCCCATTCGCTGCAAAGCGGAAAAAACCTTTTTTCGTCCGACCTCGTCATTCATTCTATTATAATATCTTTTGTCGATAATATCAACTATTCTTTGAATATTATCGGGGTCTTCTTCATCAAAAAGGGCTTCAACCGCCTCGTTTGCGATATCTGCGGATATTCCCTTTGCCCTAAGCTCGGCTCTGATACGCATTTTCCCGAATTTTTTATGTTCAAAAAGCTCACGGGCATAATTTTCGGCATATCGCTCATCGTTGATCAAATTAAGCTCAAGCAGCTTTTCAACCGCTTCGTCAACATATTCCGCATCATGCTTGCGCAGCAGCTTTGTGCGAATCTCCCTCTCGGAATGGTCACGGTAATCAAGGCTGTTCAATGCGCTGTTAAAAGCACGGCGAGAGCCTGCCGCCTCCTCAAAGGCAGTAAGCTCCTCCTCGTTTATTTCATCTCCGGAAATATAGCCGCTTGAAAACCAAAAATTATCGTCAACCGTCAGCAAATATTCCCCATCAATATATATGTGTATTTTATCCTTGCGTCCGCCCTTAGCCGTGATCTTCATTATTCGTCATCTACCGCTATGTCAAGCTTTGCCTTGGCGGAAATATTTTCAGCCGGAGTCTCTTCGGAAGCGGACTTTGCCGAAGCCTTGCCCTTTGCGCCCTTCTTGGAAACGCCGGACTTGCAAGCCTGAAGCATCTTATCCTTATCGGCATATACCTTTGCCTTGACCTCATCATAAAGAGCCTGATCGTTCTTCAAAAGCTCCTTAACATTTTCACGACCCTGACCGAGACGGGAATCACCGTAAGAGAACCATGCTCCGCTCTTGTGGATAACATCCATTGCAACTGCGATATCAAGCAGCTCGCCGACCTTGGAAATACCCTCGCCGTAAATGATGTCGAACTCCGCCTCCTTGAACGGGGGAGCAACCTTGTTCTTAACAATTTTAACCCTTGTTCTCGAACCGATAAATTCGCCGTTCGTGCCCTTGATCGTTTCGGCTTTTCTGACATCCATACGCATTGAGGCATAGAATTTAAGCGCACGACCGCCTGTGGTCGTTTCGGGATTACCGTACATTACGCCGATTTTTTCACGGAGCTGATTTATAAAAATAATAATCGTATTCGACTTGTTGATTGCACCGGCAAGCTTTCTGAGTGCCTGCGACATAAGTCTTGCGTGCTGACCGACATGGGAATCTCCCATGTCTCCCTCAATCTCCGAGCGGGGAACAAGAGCGGCAACCGAGTCAACAACAACAATATCAATAGCGCCGGAGCGAACGAGAGCTTCGGCAATTTCAAGAGCCTGTTCACCGTTATCCGGCTGCGAAACAAGCAAAGAGTCAACATCTACACCGAGATTTGCGGCATAAATCGGGTCAAGAGCGTGCTCCGCGTCAATGAAAGCAGCTTCGCCGCCGGCTTTCTGCGCCTCAGCAACTGCATGCAGGGCAAGCGTGGTTTTACCCGATGACTCCGGACCGTAAATTTCAACGATTCTGCCCTTGGGAAGTCCGCCGATACCCGTTGCGGCGTCGAGAGCCATTGAACCGGTTGAGATAGCCTCAACATTCATGGCAACATTCTGACCCAAACGCATGACCGTTCCTTTTCCGTATTGTTTTTCAAGCTGAGCTATAGCTGTTTCAAGAGCCTTTTGTTTATCAGCCATTTATAATCACACTCCGTATCCGTACAAATGTTCGTTGAATTCATTATACTATAAAACAATAAAAATTGCAACTACTTTTAAATAATTTCAGAAAAAAATCAGAGAAAATTTGTTATTTTTAAAAAATTTGTCGCTTTTGCCGCTTAGCTGCGGCATCGTCAAGCTTGGCAAACAGTAAAATAACGCTGTTCCTATTGAAAAAAATGCTTTTTATGGTATACTATAAAATATCGGAATGTAAACGGAGGTCGGGGTATGAACCTGTTACACATGAAATATGCCGTGGAAATTGCAGAAACCAAATCCATCAACAAAGCTGCGGAAAAGCTTTTTGTAGGTCAATCGGCACTTAGCCGTGCAGTAAAGGATTTGGAAACAAACCTCGGAGTTACGCTGTTTGAAAGAAGCGCAAAAGGAATGTTCCCGACTCCCGACGGTGAGGTCTTTGTTCGCTATGCCAAAACGGTACTGAAGCAGGTTGATGCGATCGAAAGTATGTTCAGCGGCGATCACAATGCCAAAACTCAGTTTTCAATTTCCGTTCCGAGGGCAAGCTATATTGCCGACGCATTCGCAAAATTTTCAAAGCTTATCGAAAAAGGCTCGGAAGCGGAGCTTTTCTATAAGGAAACAAATGCGCTGCGTGCGATCAAAAACATTCTTAATGACGAATTTAAGCTGGGAATAGTTCGCTACGCCGAAAGCTTTGACAAATACTATAAAAATATGATGGACGAAAAAGGGCTTGAATATGAACTGATAACCAAGTTCAGATATATGCTGCTTTTCCATAAGGACAGTCCGCTTGCAAAAAAGGACGAGGTAACCTATGACGACCTGCGTGACCTCATTATGATTGCCCACGCCGACCCCTATGTGCCGTCGCTTCCGTTCTCGGAGGTAAAAAAGGAGGAGCTTCCGGACAATTCCGACCGTAAAATTCTAATTTTCGAGCGTGCGAGCCAGTTCGAGCTTCTTGCCGAAAATCACGAAACATTTATGTGGTCATCGACGATTCCGCAGCAGCTTCTTGAGCGTTACGGCTTGGTTCAGCGTTATTGTTCCGATAACAAGCGTGTATATAAGGATGTTCTTATTCATCGCAGGGACTACTCGCTTTCCGAAATTGATAATATGTTCATCGAGGAGCTTGTGAAGTCCAAAAGAGAAACCTTCGGAGAGGAGATGTGACGCATGAAATGGATGATTGCTTCCGATATTCACGGCAGCGCATATTGGTGCCGCAGGCTCATTGAAAAATACAAAGAGGAACAGGCAGACAGGCTTATCCTTCTCGGCGATCTGCTTTATCACGGACCGAGAAACGATTTACCGGACGAATATGCTCCGAAGCAGGTTATTTCAATGCTTAACGGAATAAAGAACGATATTCTTTGCGTCAGGGGAAATTGCGAGGCTGAGGTTGACCAAATGGTTTTGGATTTTCCCGTTCTTGCGGATTATGCCCTGCTTGCTCAAGGCAAAAAAACAATTTTTCTCACCCACGGTCATATTTACAACGAAGATAACATTCCGCCGATCAAGGAGGGAGATATACTTCTGCACGGACACACCCATGTGCCGAAGTGCGTTGAGCACGAAAGCTATGTTTACATGAATCCGGGTTCTGTTTCGATACCAAAGGAAAACAGCCGTCACGGATATATGACCCTCGAAAACGGTAATTTCCTATGGAAGGATTTTGACGGAAATACATTAAAACAATACGCAATTTAAAATTATAAAAGCTATAATTCATCACCGAACAATACGATGTGAATTATAGCTTTTGTTGTTTATCAAGCTTTGCGAAGCGTTCAACGGATCGAGTCCATAAGCTCCTCAAATGTGTTTATCGTTGCAGAGCCCGCAACATTACCCGTTGCAACGATCTCCTCGTTAACTCCCGAAAGAATACTGCTGTAGTCGTTATCCTCAAGGATATAACCGATCTGATCGTTCATAAGTCCGAATACAAGAAGCTCCTTGTCCGTTCCGACGATGTCCTGAAGCGACGGATAGTCAAAATCCGTACCCGTCCATGAATGGTCTGCGTCAAGATATCCGCCGTAAGCGATTGCCGGCTCAAGCTCACCGGGAATGATCGCAATCGCAAGCTTTGTGCCGATTTCAAGATAACCGAGCTCAGTCGCAACCTCAAGCACATTGTTTGCGTCGTCCGTTGCAACAACGGTGTTTGTGAGCGCACCAAGCTTACCTGCGAACGCAAGGATCTGATTGGTAACGGGAACATAATATTCCTTCATTCTGTAGTTGAGAAGAGGAGCAACCTCTGTTTCGGCTTCATTCGACTCAACTATATGCTTGCCCAGAGCCGTACCGTAAATCTTGAGAGAATCAAGTCTTGAGGTTCCCTCGGGGATTTCAAGGCTGTCATATTGGGAGCTGATTGCAAGCTCCGCACCCTGAATCTGAATGAAGTTTGCGCCTGCCTTGTTAACCTCCTGCTCAACATAGTACGGATAGTCGCCTGTAATCTCAGTTCCTCCCGCACCGTTGCCGACGGCATGGATAGACATGTTGCAAAGCCATGTTTCCTTTGCTCCGTTATCGGGAACAAAGCGGAAGCGGTGAACCATTGTGTCATATACCATAGGCTCGCGCTTATCACGAATAAATTCGCCTGACTCAATTTCGGAATAATACATCTTACCCGTTGTCATTGAATTAACGGCTTCTTTCACGGAATCAACCGTAACATCATAAAGATGCTTCATGAAGCTCGAATTCTGACCGTTGAGAAGCTTGAAGCTTGTGCCGAATGTATTGTTAAGCGCATTGAGAGCGGGGTTTGCAAAAATCATCTTCACAAGATCGCCGTTCATGCCGAATGTATCGACGCAGCTGTGCTGATGGAGAACGGAAATATTGATGCCGACAATATTGTTTGCGGTTGCAAAATCCGCAAGCTCCTTACGAATACCTCTTACATCGCTGCTCGACATTCCAAAGCCGTCGATAACGGCGAAAACAAGAGTTCCCCTGCCGCTGTCATCGTTTATGGCAATAACACGGACACGCTGATCGTCATAGATAGCGGTTGCCGCCTTGGATTTCGGGAAAGAAAGACTGCCACCGACATAATGCTTGCCGTCAAGCTCATCGCCCGTCTGAAGCGAAGCGCTGCCGTAGCCGAGACTCCAAGCTGCGTTTGCAGCAGGAGTGCTGAGGTAATCCTCCATGCCCTCAAAGAACATCTCGCTTGTAAAATTTTCCTTCTGCTCGAATTTGTACGACGGAACGCTTTTGTTAAGACCCTTAACGAGAGCGTCAATGATCTGATCCGCAAGCTTGTAGAGCGACTTGAGCATCATATTGCCAAGCTCGTCCCACGAGGTCGGGATCTTAATGCTGCCGAAGTCGAAACTTGTAACGGCAACTGACTCGTCCGCCGTCGTCTCAACCGCAAGCGCACTGCTCGTCAGAGCAACGCTGAACACGGTGAAAACCATGACGACGCAAAGGAGCAATGATATTATTTTTTTCATAATATATCACCTTTCTGAATATAATTCTGTGAGTATAATTTTATCACAAAACCTGTAAATTTACAACAAAAATGGCTTTGTGAAAAATTGCTGAAAAAAGGAGCTGTTTTTTGTATGAATTGTTCTATCGCCGAGCTTAGGAACAAGGAGGTCATCTGCAAGCTCAACGGTACAAGGATTGGAAATGTTGACGATGTGGAGCTGGATGTCAACAGCGGCAAGCTCGTTTCGATCATTATTTACGGAAAAGGAAAGATAATGGGCGTTTTCGGAAAAAGTGAGGATATTGTCATTCCGTGGAGCGATATTGATGTTATCGGAGACGATACGATCCTCGTAAGCTGCGAATGTCCCGTTCCCAAAAAATAAAAGCGTCGCAGCTCACAAAACGATATGAGCTGCGACATTTTTATTCTGTTTTCGACATTATTTCAAGAGCTTTATTTATAACTGCCAGCTGATCCTCGCCGGGAATGACCTTGACGGCGATGTGCGGCTTTCCTGCGGCGGAAACCGTTATCCTGCCACGCATATATTTTGCAAGCCTTGAGATTTTTTCCATATCGAGCGCTTCAATAAAGAGCTTAACATTTGTTCCCGTTCTTCCTATTTCATAAACTCCCTGCTGCAAGGCGGTGTTTCTGAGAAGCGAAACCGTAATAAGACCCTGAACGCACTGCGGCGGCTCTCCGAAACGGTCGATAAGCTCATCCAAAACATCTTCCGCATCGTCGTGATTTTTAATGTCCGCAATTCTGCGATACATTGCCAGCTTTTGCGGAATATCCTCGATATAATCGGCGGGAATATGCGCATCGATCGGCAGGTCGATAAGACACTCTTTTTCGGGAATAACCGCAAGCTCGCCCTTCTCCTCACGAACAGCCTGGTCGAGCATTTTCAGGTACATATCGTAGCCGACTGACTCCATGTGTCCGTGCTGCTGCGCTCCGAGAATGTTTCCTGCTCCCCTTATTTCAAGGTCACGCATGGCGATATGGAAGCCCGAACCGAACTCGGTATATTCACGGATAGCCGTCAGCCGCTTTGCGGCAACCTCGGTCAGCTCCTTGCCCCGCCTGAATGTAAAATATGCGCTCGCTCGCCTTGACGAACGACCCACTCGGCCTCTTATCTGGTGAAGCTGCGCAAGACCGAGCTTGTCCGCATCCTCGATTATCAGCGTGTTGACATTTGGCACGTCAACGCCCGTTTCTATAATTGTCGTGCAGACGAGCACATCAATATCACCCTCTATCAGATCCCGCCAAATGTCGCTCAAATCATCCTCGGTCATCTGACCGTGAGCAACGGCAACATTCGCTTCGGGCAAAAATTCCTTGAGCTTCGACGCCATTCTATCAATCGTTTCCGTCCTGTTGTGCAGATAATAGACCTGACCGCCTCGGCGAAGCTCGGATTGAATCGCCTGAACGATTACATCGAAATTATATTCAATTACATATGTCTGAACCGGATGTCTGTCGTGCGGTGCTTCCTCAAGGATAGACATATCCCTGATTCCCGTCATCGCCATATTGAGCGTTCTCGGTATCGGCGTTGCGCTGAGTGTGAGCACATCAACGGTTGGGTACTGCTCCTTGAGCTTCTCCTTTTGGGCAACACCGAAACGCTGCTCCTCATCGACGATTATCAGTCCGAGATCACTGAACTCAATATCCTTTGAAATAAGTCTGTGCGTTCCGACAATAATGTCGACATATCCCCTTTTAAGATCCTGCTTGATTTTTTTCTGCTGATTTACCGGAACAAAGCGTGAGATCATCTGCGCTTCTATCGGGAAGCCCTCAAATCGCTTGCAAATTGTCTGATAATGCTGGAGAGCCAGAATAGTTGTCGGCACAAGAATTGCGCATTGTTTGCCGTCGGCAACACACTTGAATGCCGCACGGAGCGCAACCTCGGTCTTGCCGAAGCCGACATCGCCGCAGAGCAGCCTGTCCATCGGGTACGGCTTTTCCATGTCGTTCTTTATCTCCTGAATACAGCGAAGCTGATCGTCCGTTTCCTCATACTCAAAGCGGCGTTCAAAATCATTCTGCATATCAATATCGGGCGAAAAAGCGAAGCCTTTAATTTGCGTTCTCTTTGTATAGAGTTCAATAAGTTCCTGAGCAATATCCTTGACCGCCGAGCGAACACGGGAACGGGTTTTCTGCCATTCCTTGCCGCCGAGCTTATTGAGCTTGACCGTGCCGTTTTCGCTCCTTGAGCCTATATATCTTGAAACCTGATCAAGCTGAGTTACGGGCACATAGAGAATATCGCCCTTGTCGTATTTTATTTTTATGTAGTCCTTTATATTTCCGTCGGCTTCAAGGCTTGTTATTCCCTCAAAAATACCTATACCATGAGCGGTGTGAACAATATAATCACCCTTGTGAAGATCCTCAAGCGAATTAAAAACAGCCGCCTTGTTAACTTTTTTGTTTGATTTTCTTACAGGCAGAGCCGCTCGGCTGCCGTAGGTTATGACGGTCAGCCCTGCGTCGGGATATTCAAAGCCTGCCGAAAATCCACCGGGCAGCACAATCACCTTGTTAGGAATAAGCTCGTCGGGAGCGGAGGGCATATATGTCGTTGAAAAGCCCTCGCCCTGCAAATCGGAGGATAAAGCCTGCGCCGATTTATCCGTTCCGGCAATAACAAAGACTGAATGTCCCTTTTTTTGATACATCGGCTTGATATCGTCAACGAGCACGCTCATCGAGCCATTCCATGGTGAAAATTGCCGTGCGTTAAATGTAACAAGTCCCTTGACGGGCGTATCAAAAGAGCCTCTTGCTATGTTGTCAAGATAAACAGCACCGAGATCCTCGTAAACTCTCAAAAGCTCGCCGAATTCGAGCATAAATCGGTCAAGCCCCTTGCAAACGACGCCCTCCTCAAGGAAAGCCTTCAGCTCCTCATGAAAAAGCTCAATCGAAGCATTTGCGTGCTCCTTGACGGCAAAGCTCTCGCTGACGAACAAAAGAGGCTCATCGATATAGTCAAAAATCGTTGCCGCACACGGATAAATAAGCGGCAAATATCTGTCAATATTCGGCAGGTGAATCCCGCCGTTGAGCTTCTCAAGATCAGCCGAAAGCAGCTGCTTCGCCTGAACCGAGCCTTTACCCTTCGTCCTTGCAATTTGCTCCTCGATGAGGTCGGCAAGCTTGACGGGATTGCAGCAAATTTCATTTGCCGGCGTTATCACCACGGAATTGGTTGAATCAATGCGCCGCTGACTCTCGGCATCAAAGGTCGAAAGACAGTCTATGCTGTCGCCCCAGAATTCAACTCTGTACGGATTGGTGCAATCGGGCGAAAATATATCGATTATTCCGCCCCTGACGGCGAACTGACCGGAACCGTCAACCTGGGTGCTCCTTGTGTAGCCGGCGTTAATGAGCCTGTCGATAAGCTCATCCTGCTCAACCGTTTCGCCGACGGCAAGAGTTATTCTCTTGGCAATAAGCTCCTCCGGCGGAATGGTCAGCTGCAATGCCGCCTCAACCGAGCAGACAACAGCACGCACACTGCCGTCAACAAGATGACCGAGCACGCTCAGTCTTGAATGCTCGTAATCACGGGATTTTATGTCATCCGGGCGCAGCGATATGTCTCCGGCAGGATACATTGCGGCATCACAGCCAAAGGCATTGAGATCTTTGCACAGCTTATTCGCCGAGCTTTCGTCGGGCGTTATAACTATTGCTTTGTGAGGTGAAAGATCTTGACAAATCGCCGAAATAATGTGCGCCTTATGAATCTGCGACAGTCCGAGCGCACCCGCAGGCAATCGTCGGTTCGTCACATTGTAAAGCAGCGAACGATATTCGTTAAGACCTTTCAGAGCCTTTGTAAAACAGGACATTCTTAGCTCCAATCTTAGTTTATATGTTTATATTATGCTTTCTCATATCTTGCTTAAGCTGTTCAAAATCACGGTCGACAAAGCAGTGTGCACTCATGCCGAGCCGCTCGGCGGTGTCTGTATTCGCCGGCATATCGTCGATAAAAAAGCATTCCTCGGGCTTCAATGAAAACTCGTCGAACAAAGCCTTGTAAATTTTTTCCTCCGGCTTGATCTCATTATAATATGCCGAAACAATAAATCCGTCGAAAAACGCGAACGCCGGTACGCTTTTTTTGAATTCGTCAAACCAATCGGGACAATTTGAAAGCAGATAAATCCTGTACCCGTTTTCCTTGAGCGTTTCAACTACGGGGTACATCTCGTTTATCGGCGGCATCTCCGCTTCGCGCTCAAGCACCATTCTGCGCACCTCGGCGTGAAGCCTTTCGGGCAGGCGGCTCGTCATTTTTTTCAGAGCTTCTTCAACGGAAATATCTCCCTTATCCATTGCCAACCACTCTTTTGAACGGAAAACATTTTTAAAAACGGATTCTCTGTCCTCGGGGTCAAAATGATTTCCAACCGAACGCCTCGGATCAAAATCAATCAGAACTCCGCCCATGTCAAACACAATGTTTTTTATCATTCAACCGCCTCCGTTCTCAAAAACGCCCGTTATCGTAAAGTCACAAAGTATTATATAACAGTTTCACCCAAAAATCAATGAAGCCGAATCAAATTTTTAGCCGTGAATTTTCGGCAGTTAATTTGCACGGCAATACTCTTGATTTCCGCTTTGATATGTGTTATATTTATATTGATATTTTGTACTGGAAGATTGCAATATCAAAACTAACATGAAAAGGCGGCGATTTTATGAAAACAGTACTCCTTGCAGGCGGATTCGGAACGAGAATAAGCGAGGAAAGTCATCTTATCCCCAAGCCGATGGTTGAAATCGGCGGAATGCCTATTCTTTGGCATATAATGAAGATCTACTCGGCATACGGCTACAACGATTTCATTATCTGCTGCGGCTACAAGCAGCATGTTATCAAGGAATACTTCGCCGATTATTTTCTTTACAGAAGCGACATAACTTTCGACTTTACCGATAACGGAAAAATGATAGTCCACTCAAACGAAAACGAACCATGGAAGGTTACACTTGTCGACACCGGGCTCAACACGATGACCGGCGGCAGAGTTAAAAGAATCCAAAAATACATCGGTAACGAACCGTTCATGTTGACATACGGTGACGGCGTTGCCGACATAAATATCGACGAGCTTGTTAAATTTCATAAGAAGAACGGACACATCGCTACACTGACCGCCGTTAACATCGGTCAGCGTTTCGGCGTACTTGATATCGAGGACGACAACAAAATTTCTTCTTTCCGTGAAAAGAGTGACAACGACGGCGGTCGTGTCAACGCAGGATTCATGGTGCTTGAACCGAAAATTTTTGACTTTATCGACGGAGACGAGACTGTTTTTGAAAAAAAGCCGCTTGAAACCTGTGCTTCTCTCGGTCAGCTTGACGCTTATATGCACGACGGCTTCTGGAAGCCGATGGATACCCTCAGAGAAAAACAGCAGCTTGAAAAAATGTGGGCAGATTCAACTGCACCATGGAAAATTTGGTGAAATTAAAGCGGCACCGCACAATTGATGTGTTTGCCTCGATTGTGCGATATTGCCTTAAACCTAAACGGGGTAATTATTATGTTTAATCTTTCTTTTTACAAAGACAAAAAGGTTCTTGTAACGGGTCATACAGGCTTCAAGGGGACATGGCTTTGCAGCATTCTCCTGCTTGCCGGCGCAGATGTGACGGGCTATTCGCTTGAGCCGCCGACCGACCCGAGTATGTTTGAAATCACACGGCTCGGCGAAAGAATGAATTCCGTAATCGGTGACATAAGGGACTATGAGCATCTTAAAAAAGTTTTTGATGAGGTTCAGCCGGAAATAGTTTTGCATCTTGCGGCTCAGCCGATCGTGCTCGAGTCCTACAACAACCCGAAATATACATACGAAACCAACGTAATGGGCACGGTCAACATTCTCGAATGCATCAGAACGAGCCGGTCGGTCAAATCATTTCTCAATGTCACGACCGATAAGGTTTACAAAAACGATGAAACGATATGGGGCTTCCGTGAGAATGAACCGCTTGACGGCTTTGATCCCTATTCAAATTCAAAATCCTGCTCCGAGCTTGTGACGCACAGCTACAAAAGCTCATTTTTCTCAGACAACCATGTCAGAATTTCAACGGCACGAGCGGGAAATGTTATCGGCGGCGGTGACTTTGCCGCAAACAGAATCATTCCCGACTGCGTAAGAGCGGCTATGAACGGCGAGGATATCAAGGTCAGAAATCCAAACTCGATCCGTCCGTATCAGCATGTGCTTGAACCGCTTTATGTCTATTTAATGATAGCTGCGACGCAGTATGACAATGCCGATGTCGCCGACTGGTACAATGTAGGTCCTAATGAATCCGATTGCCTGACAACGGGCGAACTGGCAGGCTGCTTTTGCGACGCATGGGGCGGCGGTCAGAGCTTCGTCGCCGAGCATAAGGATGGTCCTCACGAAGCGAATTTTCTCAAGCTTGACTGTTCAAGGGTCAAATCCGTTTTCGGCTGGAATCCGAGATGGTCGGCTCGTCAAGCGGTTGAGAAAACCGTTGAATGGACAAAAGCTTATGCCGATAACGAAAACATGGCAGAATACACAAACAAACAGATAAAAGATTTTTTCAGGAGAAACGGCGATGAATGATAAAGAACAGTTGCATAACGAAATACTCGAAAAGGTAAAGGAATACTGCGACAAATACCACAATGTTCCTACCGAATTCAAGGAGGGTCAGCGAATCCCCTACGCTTCAAGAGTTTATGACTCGGAGGAAATGGTGAATCTTGTTGACAGTGCGCTTGAATTTTGGCTCACGGCAGGAAGATATACAAAGCAATTCGAAAGCAATTTCTGCAAATATCTCGGCGTGAGGTTTTGCTCGCTCGTCAATTCTGGCTCAAGCGCAAATCTTGTCGCTTTCATGACCCTCACCTCTCCCTTACTCAAGGAAAAGGCGATCAGACCGGGCGACGAGGTCATAACCGTTGCGGCAGGCTTCCCGACGACCGTAACGCCGATGATCCAATTCGGCGCAATTCCCGTTTTTGTTGATGTAAAGCTTCCGAATGCCGACATTGACACTTCGATGCTTGAAGAAGCTTATTCCGATAAAACTAAGGCTGTCATGGTTGCCCATACTCTCGGTAATCCGTTCGATCTCAAGGCGGTTAAGGCTTTCTGCGACAGGCATAAGCTTTGGCTCGTTGAAGATAACTGCGACTCGCTCGGCTCAACCTACACGATTGACGGTGAAACGAAATTCACGGGCACGATAGGCGATATCGGTACCAGCAGCTTCTATCCGCCGCACCATATGACAATGGGCGAGGGCGGCGCAGTTTACACAAACGATCCGCTCCTTCACAAAATCATCCGTTCGATGCGTGACTGGGGTCGCGACTGTATGTGCGAACCGGGTCAGGACAACCTCTGCGGTCATCGATTTGACAAGCAGTACGGTGATCTTCCGCTCGGCTATGACCATAAATATGTTTATTCCCACTTTGGCTATAACCTTAAAGCGACCGATATGCAGGCGGCAGTCGGCTGTGCTCAGCTTAAAAAATTTCCGAGCTTCGTCGAAAAAAGAAAGCACAATTTCAAGGTACTTCATGACGCTCTCGAATGTGTTTCGGACAAGCTCATGCTCCCCGAAGCAAACGAAAATTCCGACCCGAGCTGGTTCGGCTTCTTCATCACCTGCAAAAAAGGCGTTGACAGAAACAAGCTCGTTCAATATGTCGAGAGCAAAGGCGTTCAAACAAGAATGCTCTTTGCCGGAAATCTCATCAAGCACCCCTGCTTTGACGAAATGCGTGCAAGCGGCAAGGGTCACCGTGTAGTCGGCACGCTTGAAAACACCGACAGGATCATGAACGATTCGTTCTGGGTCGGCGTTTATCCGGGCATGACGGACGAAAAGCTCAAATACATGGCAGCCACAATTATCGAGGCACTGAAAGATGAATAAGATAAAAAAACTTTTGCAAAATGAAAAGCTGGCTCCACTGATTCAGTTCATAAAATTCGGACTTGTCGGCGTGTCGAACACTGCGATTTCCTACGGCACAGAAATGCTTTGCTACTATGTTCTTTTCAAGAGCACAAAATTCATCGGCATTTTAAATCTGCTTTCGCAGCTCGGCATCTCGACCGACGGCAACAATGTAAAAATAGTTATAACAACAATAATCGCATTCGTAATCAGCGTCAGCAACTCTTATTTTTGGAACAACAGATATGTTTTCGGCACGGGTAAAAAACGCTTCTCCGAACATTTCAAGACCTATTTCAAAACCTTTGCCTGCTACGGCATTACCGGATTGATACTTTCGCCGATTATTAAAATTTTGCTTACAAAAATCAATGTTCCGTTCTTTCTTGCAAGCCTCGGCGCACTCGTTATAACAATTCCGCTCAACTTTGTCATGAACAAATTCTGGGCATTCAAATCAAAACCGAAAAAGGATGAAAAAGATGAAGATAAGACTTGCTGACTATATCGCAAACTTTCTTGCCGACCGAGGAGTAACCGACTGCTTTACGGTTGTCGGCGGCGGCGCAATGCACCTCAACGACGCTTTCGGTCACAACGAAAGAATCCATTGCACTTATAATCATCACGAGCAGGCAAGCGCAATCGCAGCGGAGGCTTACGCAAGGCTCAACAATAAAATTGCCGCCCTCTGCGTTACAACAGGCCCCGGCGGCACAAACGCAATTACGGGCGTGGTCGGCGGCTGGCTCGATTCTATCCCGATGTTTGTTGTCAGCGGTCAGGTCAAATACACCACAACCGCACGCTATGCCGAACAATTCACTGAGGGGCTTTCTCTCAGGGCGGTTGGCGATCAGGAATTCGACATCACAAAAGCCGTTTCCTGCATGTGCAAATATGCCGCCATGCTTGAAGATATCAACGATATAAGATATATGCTTGAAAAGGCGTGGCATCTTGCCTCAACCGGCAGACCGGGTCCCGTGTGGATCGATGTTCCCGTCAACTATCAGGGCAGCTATATCGAAACCGACGATCTCAAAGGCTACGACCCGGCAGAAGACGACAACGAGCTTCCTCCTAAAATTGATGACGATACAATTAAAATAATTCTCGAAAAAATAAAGAACGCAAAGCGTCCGGTCATATATGCCGGCGGCGGAATCCGTCTTTCCGGCGGATATGAAGCTTTTAAAAAGGCTTCGGAGCTTCTCGGCGTTCCGATTGTAACATACTGGAACAGTATTGACATTATAGAGAATAGCAATCATCTCTATTGCGGCAGAGGCGGCAACATGGGCGACCGTCCGGGCAACTTCGCCGTTCAAAATTCCGATCTTCTTCTCACAATCGGCACAAGAATAAGCATTCGTCAGGTCGGCTATGACTACGGCACATGGGCAAGAGCCGCCGAGGTCATAATGGTTGACATCGACAAAGCGGAAATGAAAAAACCGACGATCCATGTTGATATGCCTGTTTGGGCGGACGCAAAGGATTTTCTTGAAGCCGTCATCAGAAACATCAATGATGAAGCTGCCCCCGTTTTCGGCGGTGACGATTGGCGCAGACAGTGCGTTGAATGGAAAGAAAAATACCCCGTCGTCCTTCCCCGTCATAGGGAGGAGAACGGCGCAACCGCCAATGTTTACGCTTTCATCAAATATCTTGCCGATCAGCTTCCCGAAAACTCTCTTACGGCGGTCAGCAACGGAGCTTGCTGCGTTGCCGGTCATCAGTGCTGGACGATAAAGAACGGCTCACGCTTTATAATCAACAGTGCAATCGCAAGCATGGGCTACGGATTGCCTGCGGCTGTCGGTCTTTGCGTTTCGGGTAAAAAACAGGACACGATATGCCTTGAGGGCGACGGAAGCATAATGATGAATCTTCAGGAGCTTCAGACGATAATCACAAACAAGCTGCCGATCAAGCTTTTTCTTATTAACAACAGCGGCTACCACAGCATCAGAATAACTCAGAATAATCTTTTCAAAGAGCATACGAAGGTTGGCATCGGTCCGGAAAGCGGCGATCTTTCCTTCCCAAAATTTGAGAATATAGTAAAAGCCTTCGGCTTCCCATACTTTTCCGCAAGCAGTAATGCGCAAATGCAGGAGGCCGTCAAAAAAACACTGGCAACCGACGGCTATGCCTTCTGCGAAATTTTCACGGATACAAAGCAGGTTTGGGAGCCTAAGAGCAGCACGAGGCGTCTGCCCGACGGAACGCTTGTAAGCCCTCCTCTTGAGGATCTTGCTCCGTTCCTTGACAGAGAAGAGCTGGCTCAGAATATGTACATTCCGCTGATAAAAGAGTGATATTATGAAAAAAGCCGTAATAACGGGCGCGACAGGCTCGGTAGGGCGTGCGATAATCAACAAACTCATAAAGGAAAATGTTGAGGTCACCGTGCTATACCGCAGCGGCTCAAAAAGAGCCGACTGTATTCCGAACAACAGGCTCATTAAAAAAATCTGCTGTTCCCTTGACGAAATAAAAAGCTTTTCTCCCGAAGAAAACGATTATGATGTCTTCTATCACCTTGCGTGGGCAGGCACAACGGGGGCGGCAAGGGACGACGCAGACCTCCAGCTGAAAAATATCGAATACACGCTTGATGCCGTTGAGCTTGCAAAAAAAATGGGCTGCCGAAAATTTATCGGCGCAGGCTCGCAGGCGGAATACGGTCTTTGCGACAAGCCGCTGACGCCCGACACGCCGACCTTTCCTTTCACGGGCTACGGTATGGCCAAGCTCGCCGCCGGTCAGCTCAGCAGGCTGAAATGCCGCAAGCTCGGCATTGACCATGCATGGGTGAGAATTCTCAGCGTTTACGGAAAATACGACCCCGAAAATTCCGTAATCAAATCGGCAATAAATAAATTTACAGCCGGCGAAAAGGCGGAATTCAGCAAGGGCGAGCAGCTTTGGGACTTTCTCAGCGCAAGGGACGCCGCAAATGCGTTTTATCTTATCGGCTGCGACTGCGAACACAACGAAAAAATATATTGCCTCGGCAGCGGCAAATCCGCACCGCTGAGAGAATATATAAAAAAAATACATGAGCTGTGCAAAAGTGATTCGGAGATTGACTTCGGCGCAATCCCCTACTCACGCAATCAGATCATGTTTTTACAGGCGGACATTTCCGAGCTGACAAACGACACGGAATTTGTTCCCGAAATCGACTTTGAAACAGGAATAAAAGAACTTTTGAATTGAGGGGTTCGGATATGAAGAAAATAAGCATAATGATTCCGTGCTATAACGAGGAGGAAAATGTTGTTCCGATAAGCGAAGCTGTCATGAAGGAGCTGGCAAATTCCCTGCCCGAATATGACTACGAAATTCTCTTTATAGACAACGATTCAAAGGACAGCACCCGTCCTCTCCTCCGTGAAATTTGCAGAAGAAATCCGAAAATCAAGGCAATTTTTAACGCAAAAAACTTCGGACAGTTCAATTCGCCCTATTACGGAATGCTGCAAACATCGGGCGACTGCACAATTTGTATGTGCTGCGATTTTCAAGACCCGATCGAAATGATTCCTAAGCTCGTTCACGAGTGGGAGAACGGTTACAAAATCGTTTGCGCCATCAAAACAACAAGCAAGGAGAATAAGCTGATCAGATTCATGCGCACCTGTTACTATAAGCTCATTAAAAAAATGAGCGATGTTGAACAGATCGAGCATTTCACCGGCTTCGGCCTTTATGATAAATCGTTCATTGAGGTGCTCCGAAATCTCAATGACCCCACTCCGTTCCTCAGAGGCATTGTTGCCGAGCTGGGCTACAGACGAAAGGATATCCCCTACGAGCAGGCGAAGCGCAGAGCAGGAAAAACGCACAATAATTTCTATACTCTCTATGATGCGGCGATGCTCAGCTTCACCTCGTACACAAAAATCGGTCTCAGACTTGCGACCTTTTTCGGCGTAGGTGTCGGCGCGGTCAGCTTCATCGTCGGAATGGTTTATCTCATTCTCAAGCTCATCATGTGGGATAACTTCCCGATGGGCATGGCACCCGTGCTTATCGGAATGTGCTTTCTCGGAAGCATTCAGCTTTTCTTCATCGGACTTCTCGGAGAATATGTCCTCAACATCAACACAAGGGTCATGAACCGACCGCTTGTTATTGAAGAGGAGCGAATAAACTTTAATGATGACGAGGCTGAATAAAATGATAAAGCACAAAATTACAAATCAAAGCCTTGACCTCAAAGGGTCAATATACAAACGAATAACCAATCCGTTTTATCTGATCGCTGTCGCTTTGACCGCTGTCGGAACATACGGATTTTATCTTGCCAACCCGTCGCCGTCCATTGACTGGCTGTCCTATGACCGCTATTACAGCGGCATACTTTTCGGTCAGGGACGATTTACGGCAACTATCGTTGAGCGGGCTTTGGGGCTGTGGAATTGTCCCGTGTGGTTTGAACCGATTCTCGGGCTCGTTTGCTTCATTCTCGGCACGCTCGTAATGCTTGCCGTTTTTGACGGCTTCACGGAGTACAAAAGCATCGTTCCGTCAATCGTTTTCACCTGCATTTATATCACATTTCCGCTCCTGCCCGAATACTTCATATATAACGGCGCGATACTGACGGTCGGCGGAAGCACCCTGCTTCTTTCGCTTGCAATTTATCTTGAAATCAAATACAAGGATTTGCTCAGAAGCATGCTCATTCCGACAATTCTCATGATCGCCGTTTTCTCGTGGTACGAATGTATGATACTTCCCTATGTCGGAACGGTGTTTGCAATTTTTTACCTTCTCAACCGTGAAAATCATGATCTCAAAACAAAATTTGTAATTACCAAGGGTCTCTATTTTGCAATGATACTTATTGCAAGCATCGTGCTTGAATATGCTGTCACGACTGCCGCAATAAAAATCTTTTCAATTCCGTTGCATAACGGAGCCGATGTGGCTATACACTGGGAAAATCTTTCGTCAGTTCTTTATTTGCTGGCTAATTATGCATCTTATTGGTTCATCAAAGCCTTTTGTTATGCTCCGTTCACCATTTTATTTGTTTTTTTGTTCATTTTCCTGATCATGTCCGTAGTTGAGCTTGTGAGATACAAAAAGTTTTCAAGCGTTATTATATTTTTCGGAATGTTGATCCCCGTCTTTGCTATGACCATGATAAGATGCGGAGGCGGTGCGTCATACCGTATCGAGCAGGGCATGCCGTTCTTCATCGCTTTTGTTTCGTATGCGATATGCCTTGAACTCAATCAGAAAAAATCTGTCGTTAAGCGCATTATTGCCGCGGCATTCTGCTTTCTGCTTACGGTGCAGATCGGCACTTCAAATTACTCTTACTTCGTAAACTCTCTGAGATATGAGGAGGAGAAAAATGTAATTCTAACTGTGAATTCCGAAATCACGTCAAAATTTGAATCCGACAAGCCCGTGGTCTTTATCGGCGAATATAAGATCTCGGATTCACTGCAGGAAAAGCGAAGCTATCCCGAAGGCTCATTCGCCGCAAAGCTCAAAGCCTTTGCCGTCTCTAAAAGCCCTGTATATCAGGATCAGCTTCAGGAAATAGCAAAAATAAGAGTAAAATTTGAATCTGTCGGTTCATCATATCTCGGCTGGAGCGTAGGCTATTTTGAGGAAGACTATCCTTTGACGGAGCTCTACAAATTCTGCGATTATATCGGCGTCAGCTTTGAGCACTGCACCAAGGAGCAGTTTGAGGATGCTAAGCAGAGATATGCTGATCTGCCGTCATATCCGAACAAGGGCTATGCCGCTGAAAATGACGACTACATTGTGGTTAAACTCGGAGATGTGTACAATGCAAATTGACCGCAAACTGACAAATGAATCGCTCAATCTGAAAGGTTCAATATACAAACGAATAACCAATCCGTTTTATCTGATCGCTGTCGCTTTGACCGCTGTCGGAACATACGGATTTTATCTTGCCAACCCGTCGCCGTCCATTGACTGGCTGTCCTATGACCGCTATTACAGCGGCATACTTTTCGGTCAGGGACGATTTACGGCAACTATCGTTGAGCGGGCTTTGGGGCTGTGGAATTGTCCCGTGTGGTTTGAACCGATTCTCGGGCTCGTTTGCTTCATTCTCGGTACGCTCGTAATGCTTGCCGTTTTTGACGGCTTTTATGAACAAAAAAGCATAACCCCATCGATCGTGTTCACCTGCGTTTACATTTCATTCCCGCTTTTGACCGAATATTTTATTTATAACGGAGCTATTCTTACCGTCGGTGGTTGCTCGCTGCTGCTTTCCCTTGCCGTTTATCTTGAAATAAAATACAAGGATTTTGTCAGATGCATACTCGTCCCCGTGATTTTTATGATTGCTGTTTTTTCGTGGTACGAATGCATGATACTCCCCTATGTCGGAATGATCTTTGCCGTTTTCATGCTGAAAGAGCGCACGGAAGGCGGTATAAAAACAGGAGAGGTTATTTCAAAAGGACTCTTTCATGCGGTGGTTCTCGGGCTCGGAGTTGGTCTTGAAGCCGTTATTACCAAGGCGCTCATGAAAATCTTTTCGATAAAGGTCAACGATTACGCCCAAACTCAAAGCCTGTGGACGGCTACCGCTAAGGCAGTGCGGAATTTGTTCCGTTCATATGCCAGCTATTGGGGACTTAAGATTTTTTGCAACCCTGCTTTCACGATATTGTTTTTTGCCGGGATACTGTCCTTCATTTTATTCATCGTCAATATAAAAAAGACAAGAAAATTTTCAAGCTTTCTCCTTTTTCTCGGATCGCTTATTCCTGTTTTTGCAATGACATTATACCGTGGCGGCGGTGCGGAATACAGAACCGAACAGGGTATGCCGTTCTTCGTTGCCTTTACCGCCTTGCTTTTATGTCTTAATGTTCAATCGGGGAAGAAGCTCGCTAAGAGAGCGTTTGCCGCTTTGTTTGTTTTCACATTGATCATTCAAATCGGTGCTTCCAACAAATCGTATTGGATAAACAATCAGCGCTTTGAAGAAGAAAAAAATGTCATTCTGACAGTTAACAGCAGATTGACGGAAAGCTGTGACCTGAGCAAACCGGTCGTTTTCATCGGCGGTTACGAGCTGTCGGATCATATGTCAAGCTTGATTTCCGTTTCGGATTCATCCCCTTTGGGCAAGCTTATCGATCGTATGGCAAAAGATGCCGATTCGGCCGGCAAAGCCAAGCGCAAGTATGATTACATCGGCTGGTCATATATTGAATGGAGCATAATCAACTCGTTCGATTATGACGAGCCCGAAGCAGAGCTTTACAAATTCTGCAATTATATCGGCGTCGACTTTAAGCATTGCACACGGGAGCAATATAACGAAGCCAAAAAGAATTATTCGAATATAGACCCGTATCCAAGCAAAAATTGCATTGTTGAAACGGACGAATACATTGTCGTAAAGCTGAAATAATTAACAAAATGGCTAAGGCAATACCGCACATTCGAGGTGTGCGGTATTGCCTTAAAAATATTCGGGAAAAGCAATTTTCAGCGTGTTCAATATTCTCGAATCGGGTCTTACATAATTATTGTAATACTCAAAATTTGCATTTTCGATTTCATGTATTCTGTCAACATCGGTAATAAGCCGACTCATGTTTTCCGCCAATGAATACGCATCGATATATTCAAGATAATTGATATCCTTTTGCGGATTACCTGCCGGCGCATACACAAGCGGATCGGTCATAAATGCTCTTCCAGCGGCAAATGTCTCGCCGTATCGTGCGCCTATGCAGCCATGCAATCCCTTTGAAAGAACATTTATATAATTCTTTTTCAAAGAAGCGAGATACTCCTCTCTCGTTTCTATTGCCGAATCATGCGTAATCAACTCAGGAGCTACCTTTCGACTGTCCTCACTGTCGCTCAGTCCGCCGACAAAGCGTGAACCGAATTCCTTTTTCAAAATTCGAACACATTGAATTCTTTGATTGTTGACATCATTAAACATTTGGTTTTGAGCTTCAGCTTTTTCCTTGGCCGCATTGTAGTCAAGCTCTGAATACACCTTCAAAACACCTTCGGCAGTTGTATGTCCCGACCAGAGCCTTGACCAATAAAGGATTTTATATTCATCATAATGCTCATGGCCTTCAAAATTCTTGTAGTAAAGCAGCTTCTGCCGCTTCGCCTTCGTCAACGACTGAAAAATATATTCTTTATATCTGTGATTTTTTAATGCATCGTTGATATTCGCTCTTTCAAAATAATTTCCGGGGCAGGAACATTCATAAGCAATTCCGAGAGGAAGAAATTTATCATTGTTCCTGAGTTTTTTGGCAAATTTCGGATCATAGCTCGATTTGAAATATTAATCAAGCCGATCCAGCTGGGTATCAAACAATTCGGGAATATTGATGCTTTGATATCCGTCTGACATATCATAAGCAACCGTTTTTCCATCCGCCTTCAGCTCAACAACCATTCGGTCGGGATAGCGTCCGTCGGCACGAAAATTTCTGTCCATCGAAACGGATTTAACCTTCAAAAGTCCCTTTTCCTCCAAGACCTTAAAGCCGACGAATATAGACGACAGCGTCCACATCCAGCAGCATGTATTGTCAAAGGAAAGATGACATTCAAGATTTTTCATGGAATCACTCTTTTCGGTTTTATTTCTTTCTCTTCCCAAATAAATTTCTTTGCTTCTCCGCCATTTTTTGGCGGCGGAATCGTGTTTCGGCGGCGTCGATTACGAAGCCGTTTTCGTTTTTTTCTATTATGTCGCCCTCACGGATATTCTGCGGCAGCTCGTCAGTGCTCAGCTTCAAAGTATTGCCGTCATCGTCCTCGCAAATGGCGATATTTTCCTCGATCCTATCTATCGAATACTTCATTTTATTACCTTTATACGGTCGTCAAATCTCGGCTTTTCCTCGGGCTTTTCGTCTGGATAGCCTATTGCTATGGCGATAAGGAATTTATAATTTTCGGGAATATCCCATGCCCTTTTCCATTTGTTACCCTCTGCATTTCCGTCGGCAAAGAGTGCGCCTACGCTTGCAATTATACACGTTCCGAGTCCGAGACTCTGAGCGGCAATGCAAATATTTTCGCACATGAGTCCGCCGTCCATATAGCTCTCATTCTCTGCAAAAAGAACCGCAAAGGTCGGTGCATTGTGATAAACGGGGTTCACATCCCAGCGAGTATAAGCAGGTGTATCATAACCGACAAGCTCCTTAAAATCGGTATTCATTTTATCAAGCATTTCCCTGTTCTGAATAAACCGAACATGGCAGGGCTGCATATTTCGTCCGCTCGGAGCTTTCTTCGCCGCCTGCATGAGCAGGTCAAGCTGTTCATTTGTAATCTGCTCCTTTTTATATGATCTTATCGTCTGTCTTTCAAGAATTGTTTTAATTACCTCGTTCATTTTCCGAACCTCCCAATCAGTTTTTTTCTCGTAACCGTGTTGTAAATCAAAGCTCCTCCTAAGTATATTACCGCAACGGCAAGTATACATAGCAGTACACCGATAACAATTTCAGACCCGATCGCTTTAGCCAAAAGAACAAGTAAAACGGCAATCAACGCAAGCGACAATAAAACCTTTACGGCAAACATCGGCAGCTGCGCCGTGCATGACGGTGACACGCTGAAAATAAATGTTTTGACCGGCTCGGCGAGCGGTTTGTCGCAAACATCGCCGTAATTCACAGTGTAGGTCTTATAATTTTTCACATCATTCTCGTCAAATTCAAACACCCTGACCGCTCTTTGGCGTAAGCCATAGGTGTTGTAGCCTGCTCCGGGGCAATAGCCGAGGTCGATTCCGTCAACAGTGCCGACAAAGCTGTCATAGTGGTCGTGACCGCAATAAACGGCAAAAACATCTCCCTGCTTTTTCAGCTGTTCAAATTCGCCGCACTCACGGGGCAAAGCCGCAGGCGTTTCACCGTATTCGCCCATATATTTTATGCCGTCCCTGCGCTTGTAAAACTCTCCGCTGCGGTTTCCGTAGGCAGGCTCGGCGCCCTTTGTTCCTTTCGGAACCTTTTCAAGTAATTCATAGATTTCGTCAACCGGAATATGCTGAAAAACGATCGACTCCGCATTGACCTCACGGCTTGTTTTGTCAAGCCATTCAAGCTGCTCTTTCCTGACGCCCTGATAAGCTCCTTTAATTTTTGTACCCGTATCAACGACATAAATATTCATCGCCGTGTGGCTTCCGTCGGAGGAAAAAATGGGCACATTGAATGTTGCGGCGTCGGGTCTGCCGTCGTTCAAATCGTCGAAGCATATGCAGTTTTTCATCCTCGCATAGATTTTCGCCTGCTCCTCATTCGGAAGTCCCGTTTCACGGTCGTGATTGCCGAAGGTCAACACAAACGGAATATCAAAGCTTTCAAAAACGCTGAAGAGCCGATTGATTGCCGTTTCGACATTTTTCCAGCACTTTTCGCCCTTGCCCCAAAGGTCAACCACATCAAGCTGATCGCCCGTAAAAACTATCAAATCGGGCTTTATGCTTTTTACCGCCGCTTCCATAAAGCGGAGCGTATCAACGCAGGTAAAACGATTGTCCTGCAAATCGGAAATCTGCAAAACCTTAAGATGTCCGTTATTGAATTTAATCTGTTTTCTCATACTCAATTTAATCACCGTTTTGATTATATCATTAAATCCTTGTGCCGTCAATTATTACCCCGAAAAGAAAACGGGCAAAATCTTCATTGCCGTCTTTTTGAGTTGTGACAAAATCTTAATCAAAATTTAAGATTTCAAACAACAAAATCGCTTGAATTTCACATTATATTGTGTTACACTATTTATTGCTTGTCATGATAATCCAAAATTAACGGCAATACCGCACAATTAAGATATGTGGATTGCTCATTAAGATGCAACAATCTTTGCAGTGTTGCCTTAAATAGATACTTCTGAATACGGAGGAAATAAAATGAGAGCAAAAGTAAAATACAGAAAATACGGTAATATCCCCAACATGAACACTGTTAAGGATATTATTGTTTACGGGGCGAAACAGGGTAAACAAAAGAAGCAGTATGCTTTCAAGGATATGAACGGCAACTATTGCGAAAAAAACTTTGACGAGGTTTTTTACGACGCAACCGGTCTTGGTCAGCATCTTTACACTCTCGGCTTGCAGGGCAAAAAAGTCGCTGTTCTCAGCGAAAACAGCTATTATTGGATAGCGGCGTTTTATTCGATTGCCAGCGGCCATATGATTGCTATTCCGCTTGATCCGAAACTTCCGAGCGAGGATCTCGTTGACCTCATGGTCAGAAGCGGCTGCGACGCAATTTATTACACGAAGGATTTTGCCCCCGTCATAAAAATGATGCAGGAAAATCCCGATGTCAAAATTTCGATTTATCTCAAGCTTGAAGACTTTGACGAGCTTGTTAAATCAGGCCACGAGGAGCTTAACAGCGGAGCTAAAAACTATCTTGACGATGATGTTAAGCCCGACGATCTCGGTTTCATCGTTTACACCTCCGGCACAACGGGCAAGAGCAAAGGCGTTATGCTCTCGCAGAGGAATGTTGCCACAAACGCAATTGCAACCTGCCGTGCGATGACGGCAAGCCAAACGGTCGCATTTCTTCCGTTTAACCATACTCTTTCGTGGGCAAGCGCACTTTTTGCAAGTCCCCTGCTTTCGGAATGGGGCTACATTTGCGGCAATCTCAGAAATCTCCAAAAGGATATGTTCGACAACCATCCTCAGCACATAACAGCCGTTCCGCTTGCAGTTGAAACTATCTACAAAAAGATTTGGTTCACCGCACGCAAGGAGGGCAAGGAAGAAAAGCTCAAAAAAGGCATTAAGCTCAGCAACGCCCTGATGAAGATTGGCATCGACATAAGAAGAAAGCTTTTCAAGGAGGTCATTGACAACCTCGGCGGAAATCTGGAAATGATCATCTGCGGCGGCGCAGCTCTCGACTCAAAATACGAGCAGGGGCTTTATGACTTGGGCATTCAGGTAATCAACGGCTACGGCACAACGGAATGCTCGCCGATCATTACTTGCAACAGACTCAGCAACTACAAGGTCGGCAGCGCAGGCTATGCGCTCGAATGTAACGATGTTATGATAAAGGATCCGGACGACGAGGGCGTAGGCGAGGTTTACGCAAAAGGCTCAAATGTCATGATGGGCTATTATGACGAGCCGGAGGCAACAGCCGAAACCTTTGACGGCGAATGGTTCAAGACCGGTGATTACGGCTACATTGACAGCGACGGCTTCCTTTTCCTCAAGGGTCGCAAGAAGAATCTTATCGTTCTTTCAAACGGAAAAAATGTTTCACCGGAGGAGATTGAGGACAAGCTTTTGACCGTTGACTACATTAAAGAGGTCGTTGTTTACGAAGAAAACGGCGCAATAACCGCCGAATTTTTCCTTGACGAAGTCGAAGCCCCCGATGCCAAGGAAAGACTGAAAAAGGATGTGCGTGCAATCAACATGCAGCTTCCGACCTACAAGCAGGTTACAAAAACAAAAATTCGAGACACTGAGTTCCCGAAAACAACAACGCTTAAAATCAAAAGAAAATATTGATTATAAAAACCGCTTGAGCTCATCACTCAGGCGGTTTTGTTTTAGTCCTCAAACGGGATTTTCATATTAAGATATCTTTCAAATCTTTCGGACGAACGCTTATAATACCGCTCTCCTCGGTCGAGTGCGCCTATATTCAGCATCTCGCTTTCGGTCAGTTCAAAATCAAAAATGTCAATATTTTTCTGGAATTTTTGTGTTGCAAGCTGGAAGTTGTCGATTCGCTTAGCCATGCATGATCAAGTCAACAAGTGCGTTGATATGTACCTGCATCACATCAATGTAGGGCACCGGCAACTCCACGCCGTCAAAGATCAGCGGCAGCTCTGTGCAACCCAGCACAACCGCCTGCACCCGCTCCTCTCGGATAATGCGCTCCGCGATCTCTTTGAACGCCTGTTGTGTCTCTGGCAGCACTTTACCAAATTCCAACTCGGTTTCGATTTTTGTCCCGATGTAGTTCTTTTCCTCTGCATTGGGCGTTACCACTT
>CAVJIV010000022.1:0-38967 GCA_963649715.1 bacterium
GAAAAAGAAAAAGAGGCTCATACTTTTGAGTACATAAAGAACGAAGCCGGCACAGCCTATATTTATAAGTGTACGGATTGCGAATATACTTATACCAATGCGCTGGAGAATTACAAAACGGAGTTTGTATGCACCGATTATTCCGCCGAAATCAATGAGGCGATCTTAGCCGGTTGCGAATTTTCTTCGAATTTCAATGAAAACAAGTCGCTTAACTATCCTATTACGAAGATCAAAGCCACCGTCACGATCAAAGCGGGCGGTCAGACTGTGTATTTTGTTTATTGGAAGGACGCAGACACGGGCGAAATCGTAGGAACATATACGACCTACAGCTTCTTCCAAACGAAAGAAACGGCAAGGTTTATTCCGGTTTACGCAACCCAGGAGAATTATTACACCGAGCGTAACAAGGCGACAATCGCCTCAAGAATAGTTGATTGCCGAGAGAACGATAACGGTACCTATTCGCTTCTTGCCGAACACAGCGTTGCATCATCTTGCAAGACGATAATCGGTCACGGTGTGATTTACACGACCGATTCCACATATGCCGGTTCGCTTGAAGCAGGCAACGCCGGTGTTTCCACGAAGATGGCAGGAAAAACATTGACTTCACTCACCGGATTGTATGAGGTCTGCATCAATTTGCAGGGATCAAGCACGGTTTGGGCAAGAACATTTGTCATAGACGCCGATGGAAATTATCACTACGGGGCTGTGAAAGAATACAATGTCGGCAATGCGTCAACTTCATCAACCGATGATGTCATAACGCTCAACTCCGAGAGCTATGACCTGACCGAGCTTAATGTTGACGACGAAGTGCAGATAGATGACCGAACAACGGACATTGAAGAGAAGAACGAGAAAAATCCGTTCGACGCATTTAAGACGATGTTCTCAAGGATAATTGAAATTATCAAAACGATCGTTTCGTACCTTACAAAAACGGAGGTAGCAAAATGAAATATGAAAAGCCCGAATTGACGGTTGAAAAGTTTTCAATTATCGAGAATATTATGGCGGAGGGAATAAGCACCCCCGATTTCCAACCGGTAATTGATGAAAACATACCCGATGTTGAATATGCACTCGGAGAAGCCCTCTCCAACATCTTCAACATAGACTAAGATAATACTAAAACTCCCCACCCGAAGCACTTGACAAAACATCTGCTTCGGGTGGGGTTTTAGATTTTTGACCTGCGAGTTCGTCGTAAACTGCGCCTCAGCGGACTTTCAGCACATGGCATTGATATGCCCGTCGTGCTAAAAAATGCCCTCCGGGATTTCTCTCGGAGAGCTTTGGAAATGGGGGAGGTAATGTGTGAAATTTTATGCTTCGGGGATTGTTACGATTGCCGAAAATGCGCCCGTGTAGCCCTGTGATTTTATCGTCCGTTTCGGATTTGGCAGTGAGCAGAAGAACGGGAGTTTTGCAATTCTCTTTTCTTGCACGAACAAGAACCGACACTCCGTCGGCAACGGGCATCATTATGTCAAGAATTGCGGCGTCGTACATTTCGCTGCAAAGATAATCGTAAGCGTCGCCGCCGTTATCAACGGCATCAACCGAATAATTATTCTTCTGCAAAATTGATGTCAAAGCCCTTCTTAACGAGGAATCATCCTCTGCAATTAAAATTTTCATATTCTTCACTTCCGTTCGGTTATATTCTGTATTTTATACATTATATACCTCAAATGAGCCTCAAATTATATTCTCAACACGGCTTTACAATACAAATCAAATTAACTGATTCTATTATACTCTACAATCGCAAAAAATCAACGGATATATATAAGGCAATACCGCGTGTCTCGATTTTGCGGTATTGCCTTAATATTTATTCAGAAGTTGATTACGCCGAGATGCTCGAGCAGAATTTTTGTGCCGATGAGAATAAGAATGACGCCGCCGACGATCTCCGCCTTGCTCTTATATTTAAGACCGAAGATGTTGCCGACCTTAAGCCCGATTGCCGAAATGACAAATGTTGTAACGCCGATGAACGAAACTGCGGCAACGATGTTGACATCGGGCAGCAGGGCAAATGTGATGCCGACTGCGAGGGCGTCGATGCTTGTTGCGACGGCAAGGATGAACATGGTCTTGAACGAGAACGAATCGTTGGACTTTTCCTCTTCCTTTGAGAAACCCTCACGAACCATGTTTCCACCGATCAAAAGCAGCAGGACAAAAGCAACCCAATGGTCAAACGAGGTGATGTACTTTTCAAAGGTTGAACCGAGCAAGTAGCCTACGGTCGGCATAAGCGCCTGAAATCCGCCGAACCATGCGCCGATTATCAGGTAGTGCTTCGCCTTGAGCTTTTGCGTTGAAAGACCCTTGCAGACCGAAACGGCGAAAGCGTCCATTGACAGCCCGACCGCCAAGATGAATAATTCAAGTAACCCCATATTTTTACCTCCGAGAATAAAAAAATCAGACACCGTCGTGCCTGAAAAATCCCAGACACGGCAAAGCCACGTCCGAGTCTCGTTATTTAAGACAAGCCAGACGCATTGCGCCAGTGTGTTGACTTGCCACTCATTTTGAGCTATCTACTCCCTCAAACTCTGCCGATTATACCACATAATTTTGTATGTGTCAACCTTTAATTTTAGGCGATTGTTTAAGGCAATTTCGCATTGCCCTTAACAATTTTTTATTGACAAAGCACAGGAAATACTTTAAACTGAATTTAAACATAAAAGCAAAAAGGAGTTTTATTATGCTTTCAAAGCCTCAATATGAAGAACAGATCGCCGCAACCCGTGACAAGCGCATGAAGTGGTGGCGTGAAGCAAGATTCGGCATGTTTATTCACTACGGTCTTTTTTCTCAGATCGGAAGAAACGAGTGGGTCATGGCTTGCGAAAATATTCTGCCCGAGGAATATGAAGCTCTTGCAGATAATTTCTGCCCGAAGGAAGGCTGCTGCCGTGAGTGGGCAAGGCTTGCCAAAGAAGCCGGTTGCAAATATATGGTTATGACAACCCGTCATCATGAGGGCTTCAGCCTTTGGGATTCAAAGGCAAATCCGTATAATTCCGTTAATTACGATCCGCACCGTGATATCGTTAAGGAATTTGTTGAAGCCTGCCGTGAGTTTGACCTCAAAATCGGTTTCTATTCGACCTGCATGGAATGGCATCACCCCGATAGCGGAATCTGCGCCTATGATACGGAGGCAAGAAGGCGTTACACTCAGTTCCTTAAAGAAATAAACACAGAGCTTCTCACTCAGTACGGCAAGATTGATATCCTTTGGTACGATGTTCCTGCGCCGATGGAGTCGTGGGAGGGCTGGGATTCGCTTGAACGCAATCAGTATCTCAGAAGCCTGCAACCGGATATCATTATCAATGACAGAAGTCTTCTTGCCGAGGATTTCGGAACTCCGGAGGAGCAGATCAAGCCGTCCGAGCGTGACTGGGAGGCTTGCATGACCTTTAACGGCATAAGCTGGGGCTATGTTGATTCCGATCAGGCTCTTCCTTACAGCTACACGCCGCAGAGAATTATCAATATGCTCGAAACCTGCTGCGAGTTCGGCGGAAATCTTTTGCTCAATGTCGGCCCGAAGCCGGACGGCTCGATTCCTTATGAGGTTATTGACCCGCTTCACAAGGTTGGCGAATGGCTGAAGATCAACGGTGAGGCGGTTTACGGCATTCTCCACAAGGGCGATGCCAACAAATACCAGCTCAACGCCGTTTCGAGAAGCACATCGAAGGATACGAACATTTACATGTGGAATAAGATTTGGACTCCGTATAAGGGAAAAATGACGCTTGCCGGACTTCAGGGTGAGCCGAAAAAGATCTCGTTCATGGACGGAACACCCATCAGCTTTGAGAAGAAGGGCGACAGGATTTTCCTCTATGATCTGCCGGAGAAAAACCCCGATCCGATCATCAATTATCCGATCATCAAGCTTGAATTTGAAGAGCTTCCGGGTTACAGATTTGCTTCGTATTTTCCGCAGCTCAACGGTGGCAGAGACGACAGGGAAATCGTCAGAGCGGACGACCTCTGGAAATAAACAAAATAATAAAAGCGAGCCGAAGCGCAGGAGTGCAACGGCTCGCTTGTTGTTTATGAATTTGATTTTACCGTTTTTTACAGCTTTAAGCCGTAGACCTTAACGGCGTTTTGATAAAGGATCTTGTCCGAATCCTCCTTGCTGTAGCCGAGAGTGTAAAAACGCTTCAGGTCGTTTTCAACGCTCCACATCGGATAGTCCGTCCCGAAAAGCACACGGTCAACGCCGTATCGGGCAATAATCTCACGGATTTTATCGTCGGAGAGAGCGTAAAATGACGACGAGCAGTCAACATAAAAATTTTTGCGGTCGGCAAGGAGCTTTGAAGCCTCGTCCCACATCGACCATCCGCCGAAATGCGCTCCGATAACGGTCAGCTTATCGTAAATATCAAGTATCGGAATGAGCCGATTCGGATTGGAGTAGTCATATCTGCTGTCGCCCGTATGAAGAAGAACGGGGAGCTTGAATTTTTCGCAAAGCTCGTATATTTTCAGGCATCTGTAATCGTCGAGCTTGAATTGCTGAATGTCGGGGTGGAGCTTAACTCCGCCAAGACCGAGGGAAATAAGCTGCTCAACATCGGCTTTGATATCCTCGCTGTCGGGGTGAAGTGTACCGAGTCCGTAGAGCTTGTCGGGGTGGGCAGCAACCTCGGCAGCGATAAATTTATTGATAGAGCCGACCTGCTTCGGCGTTGTTGCGACCGATTGAACGATGAATTTGTCAATTCCTGCTTTTGCTCCGTTTTCAAGCAGGGTTGAAACCTTTCCGTCATAGGTTGTAGGCAGGGAATAAAAGCGACCCGTACTGTGCGCCGCCTTGTCGGCAATCTTGTCGGGATAGATGTGACAATGTGCATCAATAACCATTAAAAGCACCTTCTTTTGCTGATGATATATAATTATAATCCGTTTTTTCGCAATGTCAAGGCATTCGGTAATGATATATGCTTCGAACAATTGGTGAACAATTATCCAATTATACAATTTAGCGGTATCCGGATAAAATCCGGATAAAATTACAAAGAAAATATTGACCTCAACGCTAAAAAAAAGTATAATAATATAGTTATATATACGAAAGGGGGGCGGAACAATGGACAAATATAAGCGTGACCACAGCATTATCAAGCTGCTGCAAATCGTTTCCGTAATAAGCTTTGTGCTTTGCATAGTTTTTATTGTTCTGCTTGTGCTTTCAAAGAACAGCGACATTCAGATATGGTATTCCAAATATTTGGAATATCTCGCATCGGGTGAATATAAGGTTGAGCACATGAGCAACAAATATTCCGTTTTTCTCATAGTTATTTTTTTATATGCATTTAAGGCGGTTTTTCCGCTGTATCTTTATCCGGTTTCAGCTCTTTGCGCAGTGACCAGTGCCGTGTTCCCTTCGTATTTTTCGATTCCGATAAATCTCTTGGGACTTTCGACGCTTTATTCCATCAAGTATTTTTGGGGAGCAAAGGTTGGCGCAAACGGCGTTCAGAATATTCTTCAGAAGAGTGAAACCGTGCGATACCTTGTTGAGCGTGACGGCAGGGGAAACCCGTGGATATTGGCGCTTTTCAGGCTCGTTCCCGGAATCCCCGTCAATCTGGTCAGTAAGCTTTACGGCGCAATGGGATTCAAGTTTGAATACTTCCTTTTGCTTTCGCTCATAGGATACGCTCCTCTGCTTATTTCCTATACCTTCATCGGTCGCAATGTGTTCAATCCGCTGTCTACGGCGTTCCTGTTGCCGTTCATTTTATTGTTCCTGTTAATGGGCGTATCAATGCTTGCCATAAGCAAAATAGTTCAGATCCAGTCACGGAGGAGGAAAAACAATGGCTGACGCAAAAACATTGAAATCAAAGCTTGCTTCGGGTGAGTTCGACGCAAGATTAAAAGAGGTTTATCTCAACGACAAGGCTGTTGAGTATCAAAAGGAGAGGGACGCAGCCTTGCTCGATGAATTTGTTCGTCTTTTCGGCGAAAACGATTCGATCGAGTTTTTCAGCGCACCCGGAAGAACCGAGGTCGGCGGAAATCATACCGACCATAATCACGGCAAGGTGCTTGCCGCAAGCGTTGACCTTGATGCGGTCGCTGCCGCAGTTAAGCGTGACGACGGGATCATCATAGAAAAATCATGCAGATATGACGCTATCAAGATAGACACAAACGACCTTGAGGTGCGCCCCGAAGAATTCGGAAAGGCGTGCTCGCTCATAAGGGGAATGTGCGCCGGATTCAAGGAGTACGGCTACAATATCGGCGGCTTCAATTGCGCAAGCATGAACCGTGTGCTTTCCGGTTCGGGACTCTCGTCCTCGGCGGCATACGAGGTGCTTATGGGCACTATCCTCAACTATCTTTATAACGACGGCAGAGTGACTCCTGTGGAGCTTGCAAAGATTGCCCAGTATGCCGAGAACAAATTTTTCGGCAAGCCGTGCGGACTTCTCGACCAGACGGCAAGCTCTGTCGGCAGCTTTATAACGATCGATTTCAAGGATCCGTCCAAACCGATTATCAAAAAGGTCAATTTTGACTTTGCTTCCTGCGGTCACGCTCTTTGCGTTGTTGATACCGGCGGAGATCATGCCGACCTTACCGACGATTATGCTGCTGTAAGAGGAGAGATGGAGAGGGCTGCTGCGGTGTTCGGCAAGAGCGTTCTCAGAGATGTTGACGAGGACGAATTCATGAGGAATATTCCGCTCGTTCGTGAAAAGGTCAATGACCGTGCCGTGCTGCGAGCGATGCATTTCTACGGTGAAAACAGGCGTGCCGAGGCGGAGGTCAAGGCTCTTGAGAGCGGAGATTTTGAGAGCTTCAAGGCTCTTGTTACCGAGAGCGGCCGTTCGTCATATATGTATAATCAGAATGTGTATACTTCAAAGAATGTTGAGCATCAGAATGTTTCCGTTGCGCTTGCGATGTGCGAATATCTGCTCAAGGGAAAGGGCGCATGGCGTGTTCACGGCGGCGGCTTTGCCGGAACGATTCAGGCTTTTGTTCCGCTTGATATGCTCGATGAATTCTGCGAGAAAATGGAAGCGGTCTTTTCCAAAGGCTCGTGCTATGTTCTTTCCGTAAGACCCTTCGGCGGAATAAAGCTCTTTTAAGGGCGACTGTATATAAAAAATAAACACCCGACTCGCAGCTCACGCAGCTGACGGTCGGGTGTAATTTTATCTTAAAATGATATTTTCATAATGTTCTTGCCCAGAGCGGCAGACTTGGATTCCTGCTCGAATACGGCATAGTAATCCCGGATATTCGTGACCTCGTTGACGGAAAGCAGAAGCTTCAGAATGTGCTCTCGGAATTCGGGAATCGTGAGCAGCTCAACAGCTTTTTCAAAGTCGCAGCGGACGCTTCTTGTTGTTCCTCTGATCGAAATGCCGTGTTCAAGCACCATTCTTGTGTTGAGCGGAACATTTTCGTTTGCCACGCCGGAAAGGATGAGCTTTCCGCCGGAATAGAGCTTGTCAATTGCTTGGTTTGCGGCTATGCCCGATGCGTTGCCGCCGACGGCCTCGATCGCAACCGACATTTTCGGAAGAGCGTCGATATCATTCGAGTAATAAACATTTGCAAAGTCAAACATATCAAGCTTTTCTTTGTTAAGACCGACAATGTTTACCTCGCAGCCGAAGCCGTATTTTGCAACGAGAGAGATGATGTATCCCATTATTCCGTCGCCCCAGACGGTAACGCTCTTGACGCAGTCGCCCACGGTGAAGCCGGCTCGTCTCATGGCGCAGCAGCCTACGGAGATAAGCTCCGAAAAGACAGCTTCGGGACCGATTTCGTCGGGGATCGGAATCATGTATTCATGCTCAAGGTCGATAAGTTCCTTTGAAAAGCCGTCGTAGTTGCTGGAGCAGAATTTGGATTCGGGACAGTAATTATCAAGCAAATGCGGATTGTTTCTCACGCAGACCTCGCACTTTGTTCCGTCGCAATCGGATTTTCGGCAGGGGAGGAGAACGACACGCTGACCGCTTTTGAATTTTCCGCTTTTGTCACGAATAACAACACCCGTTGCCTCGTGGATAAGGCTCATCGGGAACTTTCTTTTAAGTATGCGAAGGCTTCTGTTACCGAGATAATAGCGGATATCCGCCTTGCAAACGGCAAGATAGTCGGGACGAACGAGGACATGGTCGTTTCTGATATCCTCGACGAATATTTCAAATCTTTTCGGTTCTGTAATTTTGTAACTTTTGGCGAACAAGACCAACCAATCCTTTCTGCCTTATCTTCCGGCTCTGACAATGGATTTAACGAGAAGAAGATCCTCCATTGTCGTGATCTTCATATTGAGCTTGTCGCCCATTGCCATGCCTATCTTAACGCCTGCCGAAAGAACAAGTCCGCAGTCGTCGGTCATGACGGGACGCTTGTCCTCGGGAATTGCAAAGTAGTCGTCGTAAGCCTTTCTTACAATTGAGTACTTGAAGGATTGGGGAGTTTGACCGAGGTAAAGCTCTTTCCTCAGCGGAATTGAATCAAGCGTTTTTTCGTCAACGCTCTTGATTATTGTATCGTGTGCGGGAATAACGGTATCGCATGCGCCGAATTCCTTGACCTTTTCAATGTTCTCGTTGATGATTTTCTGAGAAACAAGCGGTCTTGCGGCGTCATGGATTATAACATAATCGTCGCCGTTGCAATCGGTCTGAATTGCATTGAGCGCATTGAGCGACGATTCCTGACGAGATGCACCGGCGTCTGCAACCCAGCGAACCTTGCGAATGTCGTATTCCTTGAGCCACATTGAAAGATCCTCCTGCCATGCCTTAACGCATACAACGCAGATCGCATCTATCTTTTCGTTGATCTCAAACGCCTCAAGGGTGTGAATGATAACCGGCTTGCCGTAGATATCTATAAACTGCTTCGGGCGGTCAACCATACCCATACGGCTGCCCGAACCGCCAGCAAGAATTACTGCTATATTCATAATGTAATTACCTCAATTCGTAATTTTTAGCTGCAACTTATGATTCTTATAACCATTGTTTACCATCAAATTATACTATACCCTTTTTTATTTGTCAACAAACACGGAGAAAGGGATTTTATCCTCATTTTACAGTTGAAAAAAGTTTTATTATATTGTATAATCTGTTGTAATATAGTTTTACGAAATTAGCATTGCCTAACAAAGGGGGATAGTATGGTTTTTTCATCGACAACATTTCTTTTCTTATTTTTGCCGATCGTTTTAATAGCATATTATAACCCTGTTTTTAAGTCGTTGGCTTTTAAAAATGCCGTACTGATAGTTTCGAGCATTTTCTTTTACGCATGGGGCGAACCGATTTATGTTCTTCTTATGCTCGGCTCGATTCTTGTCAACTGGGCGCTCGGACTTGCGGTTGAAAAAAACAAAGGAAAATCCGGCAGCAAAGCGGCACTTGTACTTTCCGTTATAATCAATATCGGAATGCTGTTTGTATTCAAGTATCTTACCTTTACGCTCGAAAATGTCAATGCGCTTTTCCATACAAGCCTTGATACTCTTAATATAACCTTGCCGATAGGAATTTCGTTTTTCACCTTCCAGGCAATGTCTTATGTTATCGATGTTTACCGTGGGGACGGCGAGGTTCAAAAGAATCCGTGTAATGTTGCGCTCTATATTTCTTTCTTCCCTCAGCTTATCGCAGGACCTATCGTGCGCTATCAGACCATCGCCGATCAGATAAAAGAACGGCATGAAAATTTTGACCAGTTCACGGACGGCGTTTACCGTTTTATGATGGGCTTTGTGAAAAAGGTGCTTATTGCAAACAATGTTGCAATAGTTGCCGACGGAATTTTTGATAACGAGGTCGGTTCTGTTTCGTCCGCATGGCTCGGAGCGCTTGCCTATACGCTGCAAATTCTCTTCGACTTCTCCGGCTACAGTGAAATGGCAATAGGTCTCGGAAAGATGTTCGGCTTTGAGTTTCTTGAAAATTTCGATTACCCGTATATATCTAAATCCGTTTCGGAATTTTGGCGCAGGTGGCATATTTCACTCGGCACATGGTTCAGAGACTATGTTTATTTTCCGCTCGGCGGCAGCAGAGTTGAGAAAAAATCCCGTCTGGTGCTCAATTTGTTCATCGTATGGACGCTTACGGGAATTTGGCACGGTGCAAACTGGACCTTCGTCGTTTGGGGCTTGTTCTATTTTGTTATTCTGACCTTGGAGAAGCTCACGGGCTTCACAAAAAAACTCGGCGTTTTCAGCCATGTTTACACAATGCTCCTTGTAATAATCGGCTGGGTCATTTTCAGGGCAAAGGATATTGCGTCGGCATGGGATTATCTCAAGGATATGTTCGGCTTCGGCTCGCTGCCGTTGATTGACGGTACGACAAAATTTTATCTTTCAAATTACATCTTTTTCCTTGCGCTCGGCATAGTTTTCTGCTTCCCGATAATCCGTGCTCTGAAAAAGAAAATCAATACGGATAAGCCCGTTTGTACGATCGTTTCGGGAGTTATATTGATTGCCCTGTTCTTGATTTCGGTTACATATACGATCAAGGGAACATATAATCCGTTTATTTACTTCAATTTCTGACGAAAGGACGGCGATATCAAATGAAAAAATTCAAATCAAAATATATTATCGGGATTGCGTTCATTTGTATAATCGCTTTCTTTTTCGGCTCGGTTTGCTACAGGGTTTATAGGGCTAAACGCTATTTTGATTACGGCACGGGAGCAGCCGAGACTTCTGCGGCAAGCGCAAACACCGACGATACGGCTTCAACCGCATCTTCCGTATCCGTCTGGCAGGATAAATATCCATTCTCCGATGAATATAAATTTGTTCCGACTCAGGAGCAGGAGGCTGCCGAAAGCTCCGAAACGACCGACGACAGCTCGCAAGAACCATCGGCATATTTGACCGCTGTCAACAAGCTCATAGACAGCGTTGACTATTACACCACCAAGCTTCTCCCTGGAAGAATGAAATATGTCGAAGCGAACGCCCTTTTTAACAAATCCGTAGGAATGAAAATTATCAGCGGAACCGATTCGGTCGTCGTTATGAAAAACGGATATTTGACCTTTGAATACGGCGCGGCCTCAGATGCACGGGTGCAGGCGGAAAGCGTTAAATGGCTCAGCGACGCTATGCAGGAAAAGAACATCGATTTCATGTATGTTCAGTATCCGGCAAAAGAAAAGGCAGGGGATGATCAGCTGCCCGATGGTATTACCGATACGGTGAATATCACTGCGGACAACCTGCTTGAATCACTGGACGAGAGCGGAGTGAATTGCTGCGATATGAGGCTTGCTCTTTCTCAAAAGGAAGGGGACTGGTACTCGAATTTCTTTAAAACCGACCACCATTGGAAGCCTGAAACAGGCGTTTGGGCTGCGGGGCAGATTTTGAACAGGCTCAATTCCGAATTCGGTCTTTCTCTCGACACAAGCGTGGGGGATATTGACAATTACAGTATTGATGTTTATGAAAAATACTCTCTCGGCTCTCAGGGCAAGATTGCAACGCTGACCTATGCCGAGCCTGAGGACATAAGTATCATTTATCCGAAAAATACAACGAGCTTTACTGTTCAATACGATAACGACGCACCGAGCACGGGGCGTTTTGAGGATGTTATTTTCAACAAGCAGTATCTTAATAACACCGATTATTATAATTACTCGGCGTATTCCGCATACCTCAACGGCAATAAGGCTCTTTCACAAATAACAAACAACGACTGCAAAAACGGAAAAAAGCTTCTTGTTATCGGCGGCTCATACAATAAATGCGTAGTGCCCTACCTCTCCCGCGCGTTTGAATGCACAACGCTTCTTGACAGGCGTTATTTTGACGGCAGCGTTATGGATTATATTGATAAAACTAAGCCTGATGTTGTTATCGTTGCGTACACTCCGACGCTCATCGGATCTGTTTACGGTCATACTGCGACATTTAATTTTGAATAATAACTTTACTTTTGCGTTTTAGTGTGGTAAAATATATAATCGAGAGCTAAGGATAAAGGCAATGCCGCACAATTGAAGTGTGCGGATTGCGCAAACAAGGCGTGCGCCGCAATTTGAACGGTTTCGCCTTAGAAATACGGAGATGTGTACACATGGAGAAAAATCTCAGAGATAAAAATACAGATGTTTTTATTGAGGCAATATTACAGCTGAGAACCGTTGACGAGTGTTATAATTTTTTTGAGGATCTTTGCACGGTCAACGAATTGAAATCAATTTCACAAAGAATCGTTGTTGCAAAAATGCTTCGTGAAAAAAAGGTCTACAGCGAAATCGTTGAGGAAACGGGCGCAAGCACGGCGACTGTCAGCCGTGTTAATCGTTCGCTTCAGTACGGCACGGGCGGCTACGACCTTATCTTTGAACGAATGAACGGAGAAAAAGAATGAGCGGCTACAATGCGTTCGCAAGCGTTTATGACAAGCTGACGGATAATATCGAATATGAAAAGCGTGCCGATTATATCAGTGCGCTTTTTGAGCGTTACGGAGTCAAGGGCAAGGAGCCTATCCTTGATCTTGCCTGTGGAACAGGAAGCCTGACGATCGAGCTTGCCAAGCGTGGCTTTGACATGATAGGAATCGATTCGGCTTATGCAATGCTTTCTCAGGCGCAGAACAAGAAATACACGGAGAATGTCGATGTTCTTTTTCTTTGTCAGGATATGACCGAGCTTGACCTTTACGGAACGATCAGCGGAGCGGTCTGTATGCTCGATAGCCTCAATCATCTTGAAAGTGCCGCAGATGTTGAAAGGACAATAAAAAAAGTCGGGCTTTTCATGGAGCACGACGGGATTTTTATATTTGATGTTAACACGGTATATAAGCACAGGGAAATTCTTGCGGACAACACCTTTGTCTATGACTGCGACGATGTTTACTGCGTCTGGCAGAACAGCTTGAACGCTGACGACAGCGTTGATATTTCGCTCGATATTTTTGAAGCGGAGGACGGCGCATACTACCGAAGCTGCGAGGATTTTACCGAAAAAGCATATCCGACGGACGATTACAAAAAATGGCTTGCCGATGCGGATTTTGAGCTTTTGCACATTTTTGATGAAATGAGCGACCGTGAATTGAACGATAAGACCCAGCGAGCCGTGTTCGTGGCTCGGTACAAGGGATACAAAACAACCGTTTCGGAGGAACAATAGGATGAATAAATTGATAAGATGCATTTCAAGGGACGGCGCGCTTGTTATTATGGCGGCGGACACAACGGATATGGTCGAAAGGTCGCAGCAGATACACAAGACCTCCGCAGTGACCTCTGCGGCACTCGGCAGACTGCTGACTGCTTCAAGCCTTATGGGTAGTATGCTCAAGGGCGAGAACGAGAGTATCACTCTGCGTGTGAACGGCGGCGGTCCGGCAGGTACGGTAATGGCGGTTTCGGACAGCAGCGGTAACGCAAGAGGATATGTTCAAAATCCTGTTGTTGAAATTCCGCTCAATTCAAAGGGTAAGCTTGATGTCTCCGATGCAATCGGCGTTGACGGCTCACTTACCGTTATCAAGGATCTTTGCCTGAAAGAACCGTATGTCGGTCAGATTCCGCTTGTGAGCGGCGAGATCGCAGAGGATATTACGAGCTACTATGCAATCAGTGAGCAGATTCCGTCCGTATGCGCTCTCGGAGTGCTGGTTAATCCCGATCTTTCAATCAAGGCGGCAGGCGGCTTTATCATTCAGCTTTTGCCGACGGCGACGGACGAAACAATAGACGCCGTGGAACGCTGTATAAAGGATATCCCGTCCGTAACCGAGATGCTCTGCGACGGACTCGGCCCGGAGGATATTTGCCAAAGGGTTCTCGACGAATTTGAACTTGATGTTCTTGATACCTCAGAGCCGGAATACAAATGCAACTGCTCCCGTGAGCGGGTTGAGGCTGCGTTGATTTCGACGGGCGCACAGTCGCTTGAGGAACTTTCAAAAGAAGAAAGCACAGAGGTTTGCTGCCAATTCTGCGACAAAAAATACAATTTCAGCGGTGAGGAGATAAAAAGACTGCTGAAATCCGCAAAGAAAAAATGATCCGATTTGGATAAGCTGTTTAATATGCACCCCGAAAGCGTTTGACTTTTGAGGTGCATTTTTAAATTTTAAGCACAATATTTCTGAGCCGATGCCTCTTTCCTTACTTGTTTTTGCCCGACTTTTAAATATTAATTTTTCTCAGCTGACAAACATTTAAGCTCATCTCAATTTGCTAAGTTACGATTTACTACATTATAAATCACTAAATATCAAAATTCGATATGTTAACGAAAAATGGGCTGAAAACCACGCGATATAGCGGTTTTTAGCCCGTTTTCTTATGGCCCGCCCGAAGAGATTTGAACTCCCAGTCGTCAGAATCGGAATCTGATGCATTATCCAATTATGCTACGTGCGGAAATGTTGATTTTTCAACGTTTCTCACGAATTGATTGATGTCAATCCGTGAGAATGACTTATAAAAAGACTTATTTTTGTCCTATACCCTGAATGTCTCATCAATTTGACTTACCGACTCCTCCATTATACTTATATATACTCGTGCTGTCAAGGCCGGGTCGGAATGTCTTAACTTTTTTGAAACAAGCAGGATATCATGCGTTTGCTGATAAAGAAAACTGGCATAAGTATGACGTGTTGTGTGTAACCCATACTCCTCTCGAATAACCGTTTGCGTTTTAGTTTTCTCATGGCCGTCTTTGTCGGTAACTGTTTTTGTAATCTGCTCTTTTCTTTCGATGCCTGCGGCTGCCAAGAGTCGATGCCATCGTCCACGCAAACTGCCGTCCTTTGTCATCGGTTTGCCGTTATTGGTGTGCAGGATATAGCCTTCATAGTCCGGCTCTTCTTCGGCGTGCATCTTTATTAGAATGTCGTTGGCATATTTTGAAAGACTGATTGTTGTACGGGATGCCTTCGATTTTGGTGACAGTTCTAAGACCTCTTTTTCTGTTCCGATTGGTTCTTTGGTAACTTTATCACGTTTTTTGGATTCTGTTCGAGTCTTTTCAATCGTGATTGTGTGCTTCTCTTTGTTCCAGTTGCTGTATCGCAAAGCACACATTTCTGATGCTCGCAACCCGGTTTGAAGCAGGAAATCAAAAACGGGAGCCTGGTAAATGTACTTACGCCCGTGTTGTTCATACTTTTTCTTGCTTCGTGAGATACCTGTCGTGGTATATCCGTTATAAATAATGTCTTGTATTGCCTTAACCTGCTCTTTTGTAAAGTATTTTATTTCTTTATCGGTTTTGCATAATGATGACCTTATCTCATAGACCTTACTCTCGGACGGCTTCTTTACTGCAGTCATAGGGTTGGTTTTTAAGATTTGTTTCTCGACTTCCAACTTGAAAAAATCATTTAGGTGTACATAAATTTTGCTGATAACGGATAAACTGTATCCCGCGTAAGTCAATTTGTTGATAATCTCCTGGCAATCATCAATTTTGACATCGCAAACCCTTAAATCGCCTATATACGGGAAAATGTGCAATCGTAAATTATCTTCCATTACGTCATAGCTTCTCGGCTTAAGTTGGGTCGCTTTAACAGTTTTTAACCAATTTGTCATTGCAACTTCCATCGTTTGGTATTTGTTGCTGCCGCTGTTTAATCGTTTATCATAATAGTTCAGGATATTTTTTCTCAGCTTAAGTTCGTTGCTACCGTATATAATGTCATATTTTATGCTTCCATCAGGCTTCTTTCTGCCAGAGTCAATATATACATATAATCTCCCGTCAGCTCTTGTTGACGGAAAAGTGTACTGGAAATCTTTTCGTTCGTCACCAACTGGCATGCTGATGATTTTTGTCTTCTTTTTGTCAGCCATGCAAATCACCTGCATTTCCTATTTAGACTGATAATTTGCTGGATTTGTTGTTCGGACATTCCGGCTTTTCGCATTTCAGTTTTAGCCCAATTATCCGGTTTACTCCAATTATCCGGGCGGCATATCATCATTGACATAGCTTCGAGCGGGCGCATATCTCCGACCTTAAGCAACTCTTCCATTACTTCATCGAAGTATTGGCGTTCACATACAAGTTCACCCGACAAATTACAGTATGCCTTTAGGTGCGGAATGGCAAGCATATATTTTTTTGCGGTTCGTGCGTCCTTTAAACCCCATTTACGCATAATATCTTGCACAGTAACAACGGGTTCTAAGGTGTTTTTTAAATTCATAACAATGCCTCTTTCCTTTTTATTTACACGAAACTTTTTACCCTTTCAAAATTTCTTCATACTCAACAAGCTTTACGTTTCCAAGCCTTTTTGCTTTCTCTGCACAGCCCTGAGTAAAGCCGCTTTTCGAGAAAAGATAATAGTATTTCTCGGTGTGATTGAACAGATTACTGCGCTCAATCAGCTTATCGAGAACGCCGGCATCGACCTTTTCGTTAGTCCATTTGCACTCGGCAAACAGAGCTGTGGTTTTATTCTCAAAGCCGACTATATCTATTTCCTCTTGTTTTCTGGTCTTGGGATTGGTCCCCCACCATCTGCCGATATCTGTAAAATTAACAGGACAATCGCCTCTTAAAAGGATACTCCACAGGTATTGCTTTGAAATATCTTCAAAAACCGCTCCCATATAATCTGACAGATAAGGCTCAATTTTTTTATATGCAAGCTCATCGGCACCACGGGAGATAATAGACGTGTTATCCGCCACAAAACGATACCAAAAGCGGAACATATTGTCTTCGATTGAATAAACTGTTTTTTTTGAATTCTTCTCACCGTAGGGGGATTCTTTTTTTATTATTTCGAGAGATATCAGATTTTTGATATACGCCGAGCATACGCTCGTTTCTTCACCGACCTTGGTTGCAATCTCAGAAAGTTTTGATGCTCCGTTAGCAATGGCGGTTATGATAGCATTGTAAATTGCCGGTTCTCTTACTTCTTGCTTGAGCAAATTCGTAGGTTCCTCAAACAGGAACGAAGCCGAGTTCAAGTAAATATTTTTAATATTGTCCTTTAACGATATTTTATCGTTTATTTGCAGCAGATATTGCGGTGTGCCTCCGACTACTCCATATGCGAGTGCTTTATCCTCGTCGGAAAAATTATCAAAATACTTGCACGCTTCCAGAAATTCAAATGGCTGCACCTTTATTTGAGCAGTCCGTCTGCCATACAGCGGTGCTTTATATGCAAGCACATGGTCCTCCATGTAGGACATTGACGAGCCGCAAAGTATAAGAAATAATTTTGATTGGTCTTTATATCGGTCAATCAGCAGCTGCAATGTAGATGCCAAACTGTTAGATGATTTTGCAACATACGGGTATTCGTCGATTACGAGCACAACTCTTTCTTGAAGTGACTTTTGAAAAACAAAATCAAGAGCGGCTTGGAACGACGAAAACTCGCTTTCAATTGGTATACCTTGCTCAAAGCTCAAAATACTTTGACTTAAGTTTTGCAGATTTTGCTTAGCGTTGCTTTCAACGCCGGTAAAATATATTGCTTTTTTGTTTTTAATAAACTCATTAATTATAGCTGTTTTTCCGACACGTCGACGACCGTAAATAACTGTAAATTCGAATTTATCGCTTCTGAATTGGTTATTTAAAATATTCAATTCTTTTTCTCTACCGACAAACATTTTAGTTCACCTCGATTTGCTAAGTTACGATTTACTATATTATATCTAACTAAATGGCAAAAGTCAATGTATTTAATGCTATTTTTAAAAATATTTAATGTGATTAACAACTCGTCTGTTTAACTTTCTAACTTCTGACATACTATAGTAAAGCGTTGAAAAAAGGAGTTGAAAGTTATGATTTAGGTTTATGATTAAGCAAGATTTTAGTTTTTTGAAAGAAGGGATTATATGAAAAAGAGACGAGTGGAAGCAATGCTATACACTCTCGAAGAGGAAGACATTAGAGGCTTGCCGGAGTTTGACGGACGAAGTGTTGATGAGTTGAGACCGTCGATACTGATTGTCAAGTCCGGGCTGCCAAGGCAAAAAACGATGCGTGTCTATGCGGAGATATGCGACTATTACTCTTGTGCTGAGATTACATACAGGCTGTCGTATACAAAAGAGTTTGAAGAATTTGAAACAAAGGACGGATTTTTGAAATATGTCCTTGCATTGTGTAAAATCGGTACTTTTCACTGGCAGGAATTACTTGAAGAGTATGACAAAAACAACATTAGTTTTGAAAGGAAGTTTGAAGTATGAAAATTGTAAACGGTGAAAAAATCGACAGAGTGTTTTTGGTTAAAAACTACGAGGTAAAGAGCAAAAAGAACGGTGGTAATTATCTTGACCTGACCTTGCTCGACAAGGACAACAGTATAAAAGGTAAATTGTGGAGCATACACAGCAAGCCTGATTTTGCTCCAATGGATTTAAGGAGGATTGTGGGAACCGTAACAGAGTATGGTGGTCAGTTGCAACTGGTTATATCGCAGATTCTGCCTGTTGATGACGATATAGATATCACAGAGTTTGTACCGAGCGAAGACATTGATGCCGACGCCGAAATGCAACATATACTTGACGTAATACAGTCGTTTGTAAACGAGGACTTAAAGGTGCTCGCAGAAAGTATTGTTAATTATTATGCCGGCAAGTTGCGGTACACTTGCGGTGCAGTGTCGTGCCATCATTCCGGTCGTTATGGTTTGCTCTCGCATACGTCGGAGATGCTGTATACAGCAGAGGCTGTTTGCGACATCTATCCCTGCATCAACAGAGACCTTTTGCTGACGGGAGTAATACTGCACGACATAGCTAAAATTGAAGAGATTGACTCTTGTGAATTGGGTATCGCCGAAAAATACACCCCGAAGGGCAACTTGCTCGGCCACTTGGTTATGGGTGCAATGATTGTTGACAGAGCTTGCGATTCGTTCGCAATCCCGGACGAAATCAGAACAGTAGTCCAGCATATGCTTCTGTCGCATCACGGAAAGCCGGAATACGGTGCGGCAAAAGTCCCGATGATATTGGAGGCTCAGGTGCTTAATCTGATTGATGACCTCTCCGCAAAAATCTATGAGTTTAAATCGGCAACCGAAAATATTGACCCGGGCGCATTCAGTCAAAAAGTATTTGCTCTCGGGAACATCCCGGTTTACAAGCCAGACATCTAAATCACATTTCATCCCTTGCATTTTATGCAGGGGATTTTTTCTGCAAATTTTTAAATATTCCCAAAAGAGTTTTCTTACATAATTATATATAGAGAAACTGGAAATAAAGAGATTAAACCACGAGCGGCAAAACGGGGTTTTAAAATTACCCGAACATTATTAGTCGCATTATTGGCATTGCACACGGCAATGCGTATTATGCCGAGAGATACCTCCACTCTCGGCTAATGCTCCCCCAAAAAAATGTTTGCTCTAACTTGTTGGTTATTCGGCAATTTATTTGGAGAATAACCAAACAAGCGGCTAAAAGAGAGGTTAGTAAGACAAAAATCTTGCTGAGCAAACAAAAAATCGCACAGTATTTTTGCCGTGCGTCAGCTTCCGAGCTGTTGGAAATCGGCACTGTTCCCCCGATTTTGGATTGATATCCAGCCTTTGAGCCCACAGAACGTTGAACCTATGGCGGTTAATGCACCGGAATATCAAACGCATCAAAATTTAGAAAGGGAAATAACTATGTCAAGAAAAACCGAGAGAAGAAAAAAGAAAAATTGCAAAGGCAACAAATTGTCAATGGACAAGGTGTTGATGAGAGAAGCACAGGAGTTTTTTAAGATTTATAAGCACGACAAAACGAGAAACTCATATGAGAAGAATTACAAGAAATACATTGACTATTGCAGGCAAAAGAATAACACCAAAAGCAAGGCGGACTGTGAACTTTATATTCAGGAATATGCCGATTATCTTGTTGAGCAAGGCAAATCCGCAAGCACAATCCATACATATCTTGCGCCTGTTTGTATTTATCACGGTGTTAAAATGAGCGAGATAAACAAGCCTGCTCGTAAGGTATGCGAAAATAAAAGAAGCCGCAGTCGTGAAAATAAATATCAACGTAGCGACCAGAAATACGATAACGACAAGTATAAGTTGGTCGCAGATTTTCAGGCTCGTGTCGGAATCCGCCGTGCGGAGCTTGCAAGGCTTTGCCTTGACGATTTTGTACAAGATGAATCCGGTTACTGGTGCGTCAGAGTAAAAAGAGGCAAAGGCGGCAAGCCCCAGCTTCAGCGTATTTTACTTGAAGATATTGAGTTTGTTCAAAAATATTTTAAAACCATAAGCCATGAACGGTTGTTCAAAAAATCAGATTTTTCCGACAAAATGGATTATCATCATCTCAGAGCGTTACAAGCTCAAAAAGCGTATAAATACTACTACGACTTACTCCATACCGGTAATGCAAAAGAGGACGCAAAAGCAGCCTATACCCTTGTAGGCGAACTGATTAAGCGCTGGAATACATACAATAAGAACAACGGAGGGAAGCCAAGGAATTTCCCGTTCAAAAACACAAAAGGTGTATACAAGCTGCGTGGCGGAAACCGTAAAAAAGCTATGGCGGATGGGCTGCCGGTGGAATATGACCGCTTAGCCGTTTTCGCCGTCAGCGTTTTCCACCTGAGCCACTGGCGTTTAGACACGCTCACAAATTATTTGTTGGCGGTGTAGCCTCACACGCCCTCGGCCATAACCGCATCTGCGTTGTCGGCGAGCATTATTTAAGGTAGAACTAAATATTGGTTGTGACCGGTTGAAAATGATGATATAATATTTTAAAGAAAACCTTATTAAAGGAAGTGTTGTTATGCTGTATCTTATGAGCAAGGATATTCTTGTGGCAAAGTTTGAGAATAATTCTATGCAGATAGAAAACGAAGCATTACTTCCTTTGTATTTTAAAACGCATGATAATTTGGATGAGTGGCTCGGCAAAAGAGCGATAGATGCACGCCGTACAAATTCAAGATTACTGAAAAAAGCTCTGCGGCTGGCGAAAAGGGATGATGTCTCGACTGCTCTTAAATTCAATGCTGCAAAAATAACGGATACATATTGGGTAAAAGACTCACATTCGGATTTGACATACGATGATGTTAAGTTTAAATCGAACAATTACGACACTTTAGCGTTGTGCAGAGATTTAAACGCATTTAATCAAACACCTTCAAGAACGCCTGAACTCACAAACACAGGTAGCTTCGAAAAATGCTGGAGACTGATAAATAACGAATGGTGGATGTACAAATCAGGAAGCAACAATGCGTATTTTTCGGAACTGTTTATTTGTGAGTTCAGTAAGAAAATGGAGTTTCCGACAGCAGAATACGAAATGGACGGCAGCTATATACGGACAAAGGATTTCACGGAGAGCGGTAAGTATAATCACGAGCCGATGTCCTCGTTAATTGATGATGACGAAGATTATTCAAATAACTTTAATCTTCTTTATAGCCTGACCCCGAGCCTTGCCGCCGATTATTTAAAGCTAATCTATACAGACACGATATGTTGCAATACGGACCGTCACACGGATAACTACGGCTTCCTGAGAAATCCCGATACAGGTGAGATAGTTTTGCTTTCTCCTAATTACGATAATAATATCGCACTGATATCCAACGGTCCGCTTAGCCTTCCGAGCGAAAACGATACATTTATCGAATTGTTCATTGCTTTCCTTAAAAATAACATTACGGCAAAAGAGATGTTTAAGTCGTTGAATATTCAACTGCTGAGCAAGCAGAGAATTGAAGAGTGTATTCAACGAGTGCCAATTAAAATCGAATGCGACATAGCCGATATTATATTGAGTAGACAAGATTTGCTTTGGAAACAATATAATCAAATCGGTTAATAATTTAAGTCAATCTTACAGCCCCTGCGGAGTAATCCGCAGGGGTTTTGGCAATAGTTTGGCAAAAAAGGCAAACAAATTATTGCTAAAATAACGGTATGATGGCGTAAAGTCCTTCTTAAAGGACTGCGGCGGGCATTATTTTTTTACATAAAAGTTGTAAATTTTAAGTATTCTGTTATAATTATTTAGAAGAAATTATTATGTTTATATTGTTATAAGTGGAATATTGTAGTATAATATCTATATCTTGTATTGGAGGACTGTTATGTTCTACAAAATGATTGAAAAGGGACAGATGCGTGATGCTCAGATTGAAGCAATTAAAACTTATCTATTCCTTAAAATCTGTTGCGGCTGTCAACCGATTGTCACTTTGTTTAAGTCCGGCTTTTTCAATTTCCTGGACCTTAATGAAGCGGAAATTTCAAACATTACAAGGGAGTATTTGACTTCGCACCCTGCCGCTGCAGCGTTATATGAATACGCAACCTCCGTAAACAGCTACAGTGATGAAACGGTCTGGGAGGTGAAGTAATTGTCAACTGAGCAGATTATTGAAATTTTAGAAAAAGTTATTGTTCCTATCGTAACAGGTATTATTGGATTTTTTGCAGGAAGTCATATTGAAAGAAGAAAATATAATTCAAAAATCAAGAATAATAACAGTACGGTTACGGGAGATAACAACATTATAAACCAAGGAAACATTATAAACAAATAGGGAAGTGAAAATTTGAATAATAAAGTAAATAACAGCATTAATGTCGGTGATAATTCAAACAAAAACACCTTTTATCAGGGAAATACAGTAAACGGCAACGTTACTCAAAACACATATAATTTCCTTTCAATTGATTCCGTGATAGATTCTTTAGCTAATGCTAATCAATATGATGCCATTCAAGCAATTGCAGCCGGTTGTTTTTCTGCTTTTTCAAAAAGGCACCCTTTATATCCAGACTACACGGCTAAGTTTGACAGTGAATTGCAAAGGTTGGTAAGTTCTCCTGCAAATGAGGAAGCAGTAAAGAAATACCCACGCTCGATAAGAGGAACTGCCAATATAGATAGAAGTCAATGTGTTGGAATTGATGATTCCGAAACACCATTAGAATATGCATATAGAACTCAGACGGCTTTAGATATTGATGTTGAGTCTATGAATGAATATTTAGGAGACGAGATAGACCCATATCCTCAAGAGAAAATCGAGGGTATATTATGTGCAAAAATTATGCCTCCCGAATTTCCAGAAGCGGTTGAAGCACGACTTGAAGCCGGCGATGTTTCAATATCATTTATGCTAAGAAGGGTTCCTTGCCAAGAATTTGGTAAATTGGTGTTTTGTAATACTACCTTTGAACAAGGTTTTGATGTGACCTTAACCAAATATAAAGATAACCTGCATAATATTACTATCACCAAAACATATGAAGCTGATTTGAACAGTCAGCTGTTACGAGAAAAACTATTTATTAATATTAGTCAATCTCATCAAATAAAGCTTATAATAAATAACGATTCACTGATATTTCCATATTCAGAGGATGACTTAAACAACTTGATTTTTAAAGACGCATATATATGGGCAGATTATATTCAAAAACTTATTATAATTGAAGAAAAGACCGGATGTGTTTTTAATAGGCAATTTAGTACTCTTAGTTTTTCAACGAATAGAATGGCGCATATTATGGCTAATTCCCTTATGGACTATTGGACTGAAGAGAAACTTGATTTTGATGATGAAATAAGATGCAATTACGATGGGTTTAGTGAGAATGTTTTAAATGATGAGCATAGTACGGTATTAAACAGCGAGATGAAAGTTTTAAATATAACGATTCAAGGTGTGAATTTTGTTGCCTCAAAAATGTATATTGTTTATAAGAATGCTAAGGTCAACAATTTATCTTCAATAAGAAAATCGGTAAAGAAGAAAAGAAGCGATATTTTGGTTACTTTAAAGCCAATGAAAGGATATGACAAATTTATCAAAAAGACAAAACTTATAGAGATAAAAGTTTCAGATTCCTCGAATGGAACTACGTGAAATTGTGAATTGTTAAAGAGGAAAATGGCTTGATTTATTACAGTTACTCATAGAGATTAAAATCGACATGGAAGAACTTTTACCCGACTATCAGGTTAAATCCTGACGGTCGGGTATTTGCTATGTATGTAGAATTATACCTATGTTAATACGGCAGGTAATCGTCGTCAATTAGGCTGTAATCAATTTCAGGTGACAAGTCTACCTCAGGGTTTACATAGTCCATTGCGGAATTATCAGACTTCAATGTGTCATTATTATTAGAAATGCCAAAGGTTTTGGATATGTAACGCCTCGAATCATAACCACTATCCGGCTCATCATCAAAATTATCGTCATAGTCTAAGCTATCCGGAACTTCACCGTCATAGATTTCAAAGGTATGCGAATCGTTGATATTGTCGTAATCATCCTCGGCATAGGGGTTCTCAAAATACGGTGAATTCAGCGACTCATTGAGCAAATCTTTGTTTTCATCGTCAAAGTACATTTTAACGCCGTTAATTTCAAGATATTTTTCCGGTTTGGTCTCAATTTCCGAGACCGTAATAGACGATACACACGGTGTGGTGTTACATATTGCAACATCTCTATTCGTCAAATCAGCCTCAGCTTCTTCTAATTCAGGAGCGGGACTTAAAGATACAATTCTTTCAAGAGTATTCTTCAAAATATCGAGTGGCAAAATCCTTTTGATATAGCTCTTCTCGCTGAGCTTGTCCCATGTTTTGCGATTAAAAATGTGACTCGGACAATCGTTTGTTGACTGGAGCCATTCGACTTTTTGTTTAACGCTAAGTCCCGGTGTATTAAGGTAAGGTATATCCCACATACCTGCACGGTAACCGGCAATGCAGTCTCGAAAACATTTCCAACGGTAATTTTCGTCCTCTCGAGGACCTGATGCAACACCGGCTGATGCACACTCAATGTCGTTAAAGAATCTTAACCAATCGGCAACAGTACGCAAACACTGCTGCTTGTCCGCAACCGCTTTATAAAGAAGATACTCCGCATTATTTTCAAACGGTACTGTTTCAATATGAGCAACCTCATATTTTTCACCGTCAATTTCAATCCACTCAGCAGCAAGCGACTCTCTTAAAGGTTTGCGTTTCATATCGAAATCCATAGATAAACGCTTGATATGTGAGGATTCAGTGTAAGGACAATTAGTCTTTTGCATCTCTGACAGCAAAGTGTACTGTTTATAAGTAGCGGCTATTTTCCCGGTCCTGCTTGCTACGCTCAAAATATATGCCTTGCGGTTTTCGTAAGAGTCTTTTGGTAAGTCGGGGTTTTCTGACCCGGCGCCATTACGTGCAATTACTCCGCCGAGAATATTGTGCTCCGGGTCGGTAACGGTTAGACTTGCGTTACCGCGGGTAGTTATATTAAGCAGGTCTGTTTGCTCATGCTTAACTTCCCACACTTTTGGATTGGCATCATCGGTTATTATGGCTCGTGATTCTGTGAGGCACTCACGCAATCCAAAAAGCGGAAGGGCATTAAATTCTTCAAAAGGCATATCGGTGATTAAGCCGTCAGTTGTAGCACTGTAGACATGATAACCGCTCTCGTGTATACCGCAAAATGATGCAAATAATACACTGCGTGTAAACGATGTGATAAGCGAAGCCGAGACATTATTGGTTATCAAACTCTCAGAGTTATTTGCCCTTGTCTTATCAGGACTATACATATCGTGCACGTTTTGAGCAATTTTGCCGTATAAAGAGTTAATGACAAATTTGTACAGCTTTGCCTCAAGGCAATTTTTGCCGTGGGCATTTGCCGCATCAGAGCGAGCTTTGACAAGCTCTGTAACAATATGACGATATGGGTAAACCGTTTTGCCAGCATTGTCCTTTAACACATTAGCTACGACACCGCTAACAACGGTTATTTCTGCTCCCATTTTTAAAGCAACATAGAGCTCAGGGCCGGAACAGTATACAGGTGCATCCTCAGCAAGCGGATAACACGGAGCTTTATCATCATCCTCGCTATTACGCTTTAGATTTGGGAACAAACAATTAGGCGGAAAGCGATATGTAACCCGTGCAAATAATGGCAGCATGGGATTTAAAATGCCATCAACAACAAAATCATCAAGTGTAAGCACATGATTTTTCGGCAGCTTACGTGCAATAGGATTACTATAATCAATCGCCGGAACCAGCATCATAGCCGTAGGGTAAGCACTGCAAATGTCAACATCAAAGGTGCGTTGACCGTGATGAACATCTACGGAAAAGCAAGCATTACATCCGCCGGCATATGAAAGCGAACCGAATCTTTGAACTGTTTCGGCAGCATCGTTGATTGGAAAACGAACACTGTTGCGAGCAAATTGGTTTTGTAAAGTTAATTGTAATTTGCTACTCACTTCTTTGACACCGGAATAGATTTTGTGAAAATCCAAAATATTGGAACATCCCAAATCTTTACTGATAAAATCCTGTGCAACCTTGCAAGCGGCAGATGTTACGGTGCATGGCATACTGCGATTTATGCCCCAAATTCGACTTTGAAAGATGAGAATGCTGTTATTAACAGAACAAGCGTATTGTAAATATTTGAGAGGACAAAAAGCAAGGTATTTGTCGAGTAGTTTCTTAAAATTACCCTCAAAACCTTTGACGTTAAAATCATACTGATAGCAGTCGCAATATTTGCCGTAAATCTCGGGGACGCTGTTGTCATTACCGCAGCAATTGAGGCAAACAGCATCACGAATGTCGATGTTTAACAGATAACAATGATTCCAACCGCTGCATACAAAAGAGCTTACAAAATGGTTAAAGGATTGAGAAGAAAATATACCGTGATGTAAATCGGTTATAATATTACTGTGTAACTTTAATAGGTTAGAACTGTATTTGCTGACAGTATTGACCGACGAGAAAAACTTCAAACCAAAATTCACTAACAATGTTATGGGGATACAGTCATGAGATTTATAGTTACAAGTAGATTTAACGAGTTTGTAATTGGTAGAGTTTGGTTTAGGGAGATTGTACTTAGGGATAGAAGTCGCAACGTTACGGCTGCAATCAAAATAGTACGCAGCATGGGTTTGAGCATCCTTAAATACTGTAGAACTACATACCTTAGGCTTGCCGGAAGGAGTAAGATATGGGATATATTCAAAGGTTATAACTTTGCGACGGTCGTAACGGGTAGGTAACATAAAACAATCAAGAAAACGTCCAAGCAAATAATCAATGCTGAGATTTGTAACAACATCATCAAAGAGGAAGAAGATAGCAGTCAGCACATAGTCATCAATAACAACACTAAAGTTGTAGCTAATAACATTATCGGGCTGACCGACCCAGAAGGGTACGGCACGAATCATAAGTCGATGCTCAGATGAGCACATAAGAGATAAACTATCAGGTAAGGTAATTTCAAAATCAGTAAGAGAGTTGGATTCTGAAGAGATGGGAGCAACAGAAGAATTGCATCCACCCCCATCCCTTGAATTTACCATAACGGTTTTTGGGGGTGTGCCCGAATCCCTTGATTTTACGGGCTTTTTTGATGTTTTGCTTGCGGGGGTTTTTAAAATCTCCGCAATTTTTTGAGTTTTGGCAATGACCAAACAGCGTTTGTTATAGTCTATATTACGGGTTTCTCCCGAGTCAAGGATTTCCCAACCGTCCGCCGTAACAGCCTTAATAAATTCGTCGTCAAAGAATTCTTCTTTCACAAGAACTCCTCCTTTACATATTTTTTTCGAAGGGGCCGACAATTTTCCCCTTCACATGAGAATATGTTTGACAAGAATTCTTTTTTGGGCTGTTTTTAGTCTCATTTGGTCTCAAACAATAATAATTTACATTTAGATAATAGTTTGTTCACGCTTTTTCCGGCAAATGAGCAAAAAAATAAATAGTCTTGTACTAATAAAGCTATTATAAAGAATAATTGCTGATAAGGAATAGTAGCCTTAAAAAGCAAGTGGAAAATATATTTTAAGTTTAATTCAATTAATTTATGCTGTGATTTGTTGACTTTTTGTACGAAAATGTTATAATGTTGTTGAATTTTAGTTATCTGAAATTTTTTCAAACTTTTTTCTCTTTTCATGTGTCTTATAGGTGTAAGGGCAAAGCCCTTACGGAAAGGAGGAAAAAGGAAAGAAATGTTTAAAATGAATCATTATGATGAGGCAAACGCGGATTCGCTGGATAAGCTTATCCGTGCGGCTTTGTTAGCGGCAGCAGAACGGTTGCGAAGTTCCCAAAAACAGAGTTTTACGCTGTTAAACAGGATTAAGCGGGAGCGGTACAATCGGAAGAAATTGCCGTACAAGGGAGAGTGACGCATGGCTGGTGACAGTGAAAAATTAGCACAACTTGTTGTCCGACTTCAAAGCGGAGATATGGCAGCTTTTGATGAAATATATAAGATTACAAATGAAAAAGCTGTATTTACATCCTTGAAAATTTGCAAAAACAAAGAGGATGCTAATGATATTGTTCAGGAATCGTATATGTATTTGCTTGAGAAAGTAAATGACATTAAGAATCCGGAAGCGTTTACGAGCTGGTTCAATATGGTTGTGGCAAGCAAGACCAAGAATATGCTCAGAAAGAAAAACCCCGTTTTGTTTAACGACAACGAAACGGAGGAGTTAGTTCTTGATTCAATTGAGGATACAGATACGGATTTTCACCCGCCGTCGGATTTTGAGAAAACGGAGCTTCGCTCGGAGGTTATGAGCCTAATTGATGGCTTGAGTGATGACAAGAGGGCAGCGGTAATTTTTTTCTACTACGAAGAGATGACGACGAAGCAAATTGCGGAATCATTAGGAGTTAATGAAAACACAATAAAAAGTCGTCTTGTGCAAGCAAAAAAGGATTTAGCTAAAGGAGTTAAAGAGCTTGAAAAGAAAAACAAGAGCCTTTACGGTATTGCTCCTGTTCCGCTCATTATCTGGGCTCTCAAGGATTCTGCAAAAGTTACAGGAAAAGCTTTTGCAACCAGCGGAAAGGCTGCGGCTACTCTTGCTACCGTGAAAGCTACATATACTGGAGCAGCTGTTGCTTCGGGAGCGGCGGCTGCAGGAACAACCGCAAGTGTAGCAGGCGCATCGACTGCCGGTGGATTTGCCGCAAAAATCGCAGGACTTTCTGTGGCGCAGAAAATAATCTCCGGAGTAGTTGTTGCCGGAATTGTTACAGGAGGAGCGGTCGGAACTAAAGCAGCCATTAATCGTCAAAAGGGAGACGATGACCGAACCACAACAGAGGTTGTGCAAATGGTCGATGTGACTGAAAAAAGTAGAATCACTGAAAAAATTCGGGAATCAGATAACTTGGCAACAAGCGAAAAAGCATCTTCAACTACAAGGTTGACAAGTACTACCATTGTTTCCTCAACTAAATCAACAACAAACTCGACAACATACGTTGCAACGAAAGCTCAGGCGGAAACTAAAACAACTACAGCAAAAATCATTACGACTGCGAAAAAAGCAACAATTAATATTATTGTTACACAATCCGGAGAGCAAAAAACAACCAAGACTGTGATGGTAAATGCTGGAGAAACATTTACATTTAACGATGCTAAAAACTATGTTAAAGCTATGGGATATGATACATCTACTGCAATGTATGAGGGAAGTTTACCGATTACGGCGGAATCCGGAAAAGTTTATTCAATTATTATAGATGTTGAGTAAATTATATAAATATTTTCAAACTATTTACATTTGTTGTGTGTCTTAAATGTGAAAGAGCAAAAGCTTTTTTCGCAAAAAATAATTTAGGAGTGACTGAAATGAAAAGTAATGTCAAAAGAAAGGTATTTGCAGCAATTTTGGCAGTTGTTATGCTTATCAGTAGCGGAATATTATCATTTACTGTTTATGCGGCAGAAGAGACCAGCGGAACCTGCGGTGATACCGCACAATACAAAATTGATGATGGCACCTTAACCATTTGGGGCTACGGAAGTATTGCAGATAAAGCATTTCAAAGTTTTGGAAAGAAAATAAAAAATGTTGTTATCAAAGAAGGAATTACTTCAATCGGAAAACAAGCTTTTTACAACAGAACAGAAATTATAAGCGTATCCCTGCCGGAATCGTTAAGTTTAATTGAAAACTATGCCTTCGAGAATTGTGAAAGCCTTAAATCAATTAATCTTAATAATGTTACTTCAATTAATGTATACGCTTTCTACGGTTGCAGAAATTTGGGAAAAATTGAGTTTAATAACAATAAAGAAGTTTCTATTGGTGCAGGAGCTTTTTATAATTGTGGTCCGGAAGAAATTTATATTTCAGAAAACGTAAATATGATTGAAGGCGGGTCTGGAGGTCAGGGCGTTTTTTCGCATTGCGACAACCTTAAAAAAGTTACAGTTAACTCGAAATATATTCCTTCAAGTGCTTTCAAGAATTGTGAAAATTTATCTACAGTAATTTTTAGTGATAAGGTTGAAACAATAGGTAACTATGCTTTCTCCAGAACAGGTCTAAGCAAACTTGTTATCCCTGAAAACGTTTCTACTCTGGGAGAAAGCGTATTTATTAATTGTATAAATTTGATAACAGCAGATTTAAGCAAATCAAATATTACAACAATTGATGTTGCATGTTTTTATAATTGTAACAAATTAGAAAAAATCCAATTACCCCAAAAGCTTGAAAAAATTCAACGTCAAGCGTTTTATGGATGTGAAAGTTTGCCAGCTATTACAATACCGGCTTCCGTAAATGCAATAATAGGTTGGGTGTACGGTGATGTCTTCGGCGGTTGCATTAATCTGAGAAAAATGGAAGTTGAAGATGGGAATTCTTTTTATTACAGTACCACTTCCGATGGCTTAAAAACAAACGCTATAATAGAAAAATCCGAGAGTTCTTCTGAGAATGACACTATAATTTATGGTTGCATCAATACAGTAGTTCCTCGAAATGTGGATATTTGCAGAAGAGCTTTTTATGAAATAGGAATTAAAGAATTGTATATTTATAAGGGCATTAATAGAATTGAAAGAGATGATAACAGCTGGAATTATTATAAGGACTTAACAAACATTTGGTATGAGGGAACGGAAGATGAATGGAACGAAATATCTTGGAATGAAATTCCGGAAGGTAGAGCAACTATTCATTACAACTGGAATGGTGAAATAAGAAGAAATATATATTTTAATCCCAATTCCGTTGATGCTACCCTCTCAACATTAAAATATGAAAATGTTTTGTCTACACAGAAAGTTGTGTTGCCCACACCCGTATGGATTGGTCATAAATGTTTGGGCTGGTCTATATATCCTCATTCAACGACTGCCGAATATAAATGCGGTGAGATTTATACATCTGAAATAAATGTTACTCTTTATGCGGTCTGGGATAATAATGGAAGTGGAAGCGATAAACCTGAACCTCCGGTTTCAAAATCAATAATTAAAGAATCAAATGATAAAAACATTAGTTGTATATATGAAAATGGTGCTTTTGGAACAGGAAACGACGAAGAGCTGTCACTTGTAGTCAAAGAAATAGGTGTTGGCTCCTCAGAATTTGCTTCGTTCCAGACAGTTATTACAGACGGAGACCCCGTTGCGGCCTATACAATTAAAATTGTTGATAAAAACAATAAAATATGCCAGCCTAAGAAAGGCCAGGCAGTAACAGTTAAAATTAAAACACCTGAAGGAGTTAAGGCAACTGATACAATTTTTATTTATCACAAGACAGATGATGGTAAGGTCGAAAGAATAAAGATGACAGATGGCAATGTTAAGTTTGAAAACGGATACATAGTATTTAAAACCACATCTTTTAGCCACTTTATAGTTGTAAATGAATCAAATACTATACCGGGAAAACCTGTTGTTAAGAGCGTCCAAATTGACAATGTTTCTCTTTCATACAAATCATCGACAAAGATTAAACCCGTAATTAACGCCGATAATGGAGCAACTTATGTTATAAACTATAAATCCTCAAATCCAAAGATTGCTTCTGTTGATGACAACGGTAAGGTTACTGCACTGAAAAAGGGCAGCGCAACCATAACCTGCACCGTAACAGATTCAAACGGAAATTCGGTTTCCGATACCTGTGAGGTTAAGGTTGTGTACACATGGTGGCAGTGGTTAATCAAAATAGTCCTCTTTGGTTGGATTTGGTATTAAGCACATACAACTGAATAGCTTTAGTGAGCAGAGGTTCATCATCCCTCTGCTCATTATTTTTTTATATTTTTAAAATTTTTTTAAAAAAGTTCAAACTATTAGTTCTTTTGGTGTGTCTTATAAGTGAAAGGGACGGGAAAGTCCAATATACAATAAAAAATGACGGAGGAAAAAATCATGGTTTAGTTACAACAATATATGTTCCGTACCATTTGCTGACCGGGTTTCAGCACCAATATTTAAAGAATAAAAAGATTTATTGAAAGGGGTCATTAATATGACAGGAAGTAAGCTTAATTTTAAGAAATGGTTTTCGATGAAGAACGACACAGTAGAGGATGCTCAGCAGAGATTCAAGAGGTCGCTGATATGTATTCCTTTTTCGATTGTGCCGTCATTATGTCTGATGTTTTTGCAAGATGCTGAAATGAGCAGATTTGTGGAGTATTCACTGTTTGCAGTATTTTGTGTGTGCATTTTATCATGCTTTGTCGCACTTTCATCTTTGATTGGACCGATTAAAGCTTCGGTTAGAGCGGTTAAGTGGGTATTTCAAAAACCTTTGAGCGGAATACTTGTTATTCTTTATCCGGTTGCTTTGGTAGGCGTACCATTGTTATTTATCTTAACTTTATTATCGACAGTATATGCACCGATTTTCCTTACACTCTATGGCGTTTACCTGTCAAAAAAGAATCTTGATGCGGTTAAGGAAAGAGAAATGTTTTCTTATCCTGCACCTAAAGCTGAATAAAACCTACATATGAAAAGGGAATGATATTATGAAATCAAATTTGATTAAGGTTATTGCTGTTCTTCTTGTCATACTGACGGTGTTTTCTGTTCCGTCGATTGCATTTGAAAAGCAGCTTGCGGAAATAACGACAACGCTTTTTGCCGCTGAAAACGAAACCACAACGACTTCCGAAAACGGCGATGAGGACGAAACAACAACCGAACCAACTGAGCCAACAGAACCGACTGAACCCACGGAGCCAACTGAGCCTACGGAGCCGGAAGAACCGGAGCTTAATTTTGATGAGATTCCGGATGACACGGTTGTTGGCAGAATGTATATTTGCACTCAGCAGGTAGGACTCGGTCACTCGTGGATTTATATTGAGAGTGATTTTAACGGCGATATGCCTGTCGGTTGCTACACGCTCAAGCCTCATCAGGGTGTTTCAATGGGCGCATTCTTCGTCAGCCGCTCAGACGGCCCCGGTCTTTATTACAATGTTGAGGCTTATTGTGCAAACAAATACGGCCTTAAGCATGAATCGTCGCTCGGCATGGATATTACTAAGAAGCAGCTTTTAAAGGTTAGCAAGAGAATAAAGCAGTGGGACTGGTGGGGTCCGTATTTTAACTGCACATTTTTTGCCGCTGAAATTTGGAACTGTGTTTCCTCAAAGAAGATTATTCCGTTAATGTTCCCGCTGCTCGAGAAGATTCAGATTTTGATTCTCGGCGGAAAACGTAAAGTTGAGATGAAAGATGTTGAACCGTCAGATTGCTATAAGCAAAGGGGAGTCGGCTCCAATGCCAAAATCTATCAGGTCAAGGAAGGAACGCTTGATTCAAAGCTGATGTGACAGAACAATCTATATTTTCACATAAAAAAAGACGCTCAGCAATGGGCGTCTTTTTGGCTTATTAAAATGTTCGGCTGTTTAGGATTACTATTCAGCAGAGGTGTAAAAAGTATATGTGTCAGGGCTAAAATCTATGGCAGAAACTTTAATTGTATAAGTTACATCCTTATCTGAAGAAACACTTATTTCAGAATTAGATGCGACCTCAGTAGAACTTATAACTTGACCATCCTCATTTTCAACAACTACGCTAAAGAGATTTTTCTCATTTAAGGTTCTTTTTGAACGATTGTCAATCAGACTAATTTTACCCGTATATTTGCCAACGGGTTTATTCGTTTGAAATATTAATTTAGCGTTTGGTGCGGCCTTAATTTGATATGTTTTTGTATCGTCTGCCGAAGATAATCTATCCTTATAAACCTGGCCCAATTGAAGCATTCTGCCTGGCTTAATTGCTTTTTGGGCTTCAAACTTAAGTTCGATTGAATAACCTTTGCGAGAATAATCAATGGCATCTCCTGGGGTTACAAGAGCAATGTACTTGCCTTTTTCAAGATAAATTGATTCTGCGCTATTATTAGCCCACTTATCGTGCACTATAGTCTTATTATCATCGTCATTAAATATGTATACATTATCTCTTGAGGCAATACCCCCTAATGTATCATCTTCAGGAGTAAGAATTCCTGGTTCATCAAGGGTAAACTCATATTTATGTTCCCATCCACCGCCTTTATTTTTGTCCGTATATATTGTGTTGACGTTTGCCGGGTAAATAATTTCGTGATGTGTAAAGTTCTTAATTCCATACAATGCTGCAAGAACAAGAATTAATGCCATTATTTGTCTTTTCCTATAAGCATATTTGGGTCTAGGGCGTGTATTTTCAAATGGCAATCCTTCAGTATAAAGCCCGTCATAAAACCAGCAATTATATTCTTTATCAAATTGGTAAGTATCCATTCCGTTTACTGTTGGAATTTCCATAATGGCTTCGTAAAGAGCTAAATCATACTTTACCTTGCGTTTAACCTTTGTCTGCTTAGAGTAATAATAGGTAGTCCCAAAATCCCAGCTAAAGGAACTTCCCTCATATTGCTTATATTTTTTATATCTCTTCCTAAGTTTTGTGTTGCTCATTGCGTATGTTTTGTGTACAACCGCTTGACATTTATGGCATCTATAACTGAAAGCATATCCTCCCATCAACAAATCATTGTCAAAAATATCATATCTTGCGTCGTTTTCTGTTTTAATTATAAATGGACTTTTTTGGTGTACCCCCAATATAGCACCACAATGCGGGCAACGTTCGACTCTTGGAATAGCTATACTTTGGGGTTGCAATTTTGTAACATCAATGCTCATATATTTTCTCCTTAAATTTTTTAATATTATATCAGTTTTTAAATTAAATTGCAATATTTTTATTGATTTTAACAATAATTATGATATAATAAACATACTGTTGAAGCAAAACGGTAAAGTAACATTTATACTAATCAATACGATGAATATCACATCATTTCTCTTGTTGATTCAAATATAATTATTATTTCTACAAATAAAACAGAAGGACCACAACTTGTAAAAGCTTTAGGCTTCTAATTTAAACAAAAGCAGCTCCTGCACAGAGGCAGGAGCTGTTAATTATTAGGTTGTATATAGTGGTGCGGAGTTTTTCGTCAACATTTTTTAGAATAAACAAAGATGTATATGACTATGTACGCACATCAAGTAGTCAACTACGGGGGATTTACGGCAAAAATCAATCGCTTGAAAACGGACAGAATTTTACCGGTCAAAAAATGACTTATAAAAAGACTTATTTTTTTTGATATTTAATGCATATTTTTGCAAATGTTTGCACCGGTCAATTGTTTGGAGCAAAAGAAAAATGGGCTGAAAACCACGCGATATAGCGGTTTTTAGCCCGTTTTCTTATGGCCCGCCCGAAGAGATTTGAACTCCCAGTCGTCAGAATCGGAATCTGATGCATTATCCAATTATGCTACGGGCGGAAATAAATTTAAGGCAATGCCGCACAATTTGTGTGCGAATTGCAAAAACAAGGCGAGCACCTTGATTTGTAAGGTGTTGCCTTAAGCACTTGGTATTATAGCACATTAACAAATCTTCTTCAAGAACTTTTTGAAAGATTCTTGTTTGCAAAGCCTGTTTTTAAACATTGTTTATATTCGCTCTATTGACAAAAATATAAAAGAACGATATCATTTATGTACACGGTTTTAAGGAAAATCTTACTATGCAATCCGCACGCCTCAATTGTGCGGTGTTGTCTTAATATAATTTTAAAGGAACAAACAGAATGGATAAATACGGCAAACTTGCAAAAAACACAATGCTTATAAGTATCGGTGTGCTGACATCAAAGCTTATTGTTTTTTTGATGGTCAGATTTTACACCGGATACCTCACCCCGGCGGAATACGGCGACGCCGATCTGATAAGTCAGACTGCGAATCTTCTTTTTCCGGTCGTTTCTCTCGGCATAACGGACGGAGTTTTTAGATATGCCATCAATTCGACAACGGACAGAAACAGGGTTTTTTCCTCGGGAATCTTGGTTATTCTTCTCGGTTCGCTCGTGCTGCTGCTTTGCTCGCCTCTGCTTGATTTGCTTATCGGTGAAAAGCTTGATGTCACAGCGGTTATTCTGTATACCGTTTCGGCGTGCATACATTCCGTTTGCAGTCAGTTCGCACGGGGACTGGGTAACACACGGATTTTTGCCGTGCAGGGTATAGTGAACACCTTTTCGGTCGTTGTGTTGAATATACTTTTTCTTGCCGTGCTCGGACTCGGTATCGACGGTTATGTTTACTCTATCGTTATTTCCGACTTGATTTGCGCAATTTATATTTCGCTTCGGGAAAAGCTGTGGCGGTATATTACCTTTAAGGTTGACAGAGGGCTTATAAAAAGAATGCTCAGATACAGCATTCCGCTTATCCCGACGGCTATTTTCTGGTGGATAACCTCCGTCTCTGACAGGTACATGATCAACTGGATGGTTGACAGCACCGCCAACGGAATTTACACCATGGCGTGCAAGCTACCGACGGCTATTGTTCTTCTCTCGGGTGCGTTCAGCGATGCATGGCAGTATTCTGCCGTCAGCGAGAGAAAGGACGGCGAGGCGGACGAGTACAAAACTTTTTTCTCGGACAGCTGGCTTTCATTTCAGGGAATTTTGTTCTTCGGCTGTAGCTTCGTAATTGCGATTGCAAAGCCCGGAATAAGGCTGCTTGCGACCGAGGAATATTTCTCGGCTTACGCCTATGTTCCGCTTTTGTGCTGCGCGATGGTATTTTCGTCGTTTTCAACCTTTATGGGCAGTTCGTTTTTGGTTTATAAAAAGAGCAGACTTTCGTTTGTTACATCAATGTTCGGTGCTGTCGCAAATGTTGTGATGAATCTTATCCTTATCCCGAAATACGAGATCTACGGCGCAGCAGCGGCGACCTTTGCCAGTTATTTTATTGTCTTTGTGATAAGAGCGCTGATGTCAAAAAGGCTTGTCGATTTCAAAATGCATATCGGGCGCACGCTTGTCGGAACAGCTATAATCGTTCTCCAGACCGTTTGCACATATTTTGAGCCGAAGTGGCTTGTTGCTATAAACATTGTCGCAGTCGTTATAACTGTCGCAATTTATTTCAAGACCTTCTACTCCGTTATTGTGAGGGTGCTGAGGGCGTTCCTTGCCAACAGAAAAAGAAAAAAAATCACTTAGGCTGCGGCAGATTTTGATCTGTCACAGCCTATTGTCTTAATATTCAATATGTTCCATTGTTTTGTCAACCATATCGGTGATTTTGACTGTTCCGACGCCGAAAATCGAAGTGTGCAGAATATTGTTTATCGGCTTTGTCCAATATTCGGGGATGGAGTCAACGCCGTTTGCCATGCCGAGAATCGAGCCGACGGTTGCGCTGTTGCAGTCGGTGTCGAAGCAGGTCTGAACCGCTCGGCAAATCGACTTCGCATAATCTCCGCCGCCGTAAAGAAGTGATGCGACAACAATCATTGCGTTTGAGATCGTATGGCACCAGCCGTAGCCCGTGTGCTCATCATAGCAGGAATGAATGTAGGCAAAGGTTTCTTCCTCGGGAACGCCGCTCTTAAACTTATCCATGATATCCATAACACTCTTGTAAAGACGTGAGGTTGACGGAATCTGAGCGAGACCGGAAAGAATGATATCCTCAAGGTTGCTTGTGACTGCGGCGTTTGCAAGCATCGCCGCAACGAACATTTCGCCGTAGATGCCGTTCTTGATGTGGGAAATCGAAGCGTCTCGCCATGCCATTTCCGCCGCAAGCTCAGGGTTGCCGGGATTGATGTAGCCCCAATAGTCGCCTCTGATCTGAGCGCCTATAAATTCACGGTAAGGGTTTTTGTACATTGCCGATTCGGGCGGAGTGAAGCCCTTTACAAAGTTGCAGAAAGCGACTCTTTCGGCTGTACAGTATGCAAATTTCGGCTGATAGTCCATCCATGCAATCGAAATATCGTAAGGGGTAAAGTTTTTGCTGTATTTTTCACGGATAATCTGATTGAGAACCATGTAGTTGGTGTCATCGTCAACGGGCATACCTTCGATATCTCCGACATAGCTCATGTTGCCGGCAAAACCAAATTTGTATTTGTGTTCAATATCTGCCATAAGGTCGGTACGATAAATATAACGGGTAAGGGGATAGTTGCCCGTTTCTTTAAGAAAAGGAATGAACTCGTCCGAGCGGATGCCCTCAACTGTTTTTCCAAGCATACAGCCGCAGATTCTGCCGAGCCATGCGCCGTGAACCTTGTCCTTGAGTGTATCACGGTTGACTGTACCACTGATAGGATAGGGCTTTCTGAGCTTCTTTATTTCCTCAAGCTCAGATGGCTCGTTGAATTCATAATCGGCTTTCATCGTGGCATTGGACACAATTTTAAATATTGTGTCACCAAGGTCGTTTGTTATCTCGTCGTGCGGAAGCTTTGAAACTGCTTCAAAAAGCTCCTTGTATTTTTCGACATCGAGACCCTCGTCAATGCTCTGTTCATATTCAACCATAATTTCGGCAGGATAAAATTCCCAAGTTTCAATTTTTTCATAATTAGGTTTAATTGACATTTTTATGACCATTCCTTTCCGCTGTGCGGAAGGCACAAAAAGACATGAAAACCTTTTGTCGATACACAGCATTAAGATTTTGTGTTAAAATACTGATT
>CAVJIV010000023.1:0-28771 GCA_963649715.1 bacterium
CTCAAGGAACGGTTGATATTATATCATGCCAATCCTTGTTTGTCAACAGTTTTTTGCGAATTTTTTTGCAATCGGGGGAGTGTCTTAATACAACAGACCTACCGTTATTGTAAATTCGTTTTCCGTACATTCAAGGCGGACGAAGCCGTTGTATTTTTCTGCGGATTTTTTAATATTTTCAATGCCGAAGCCGTGGTTTTGCGCATTCTTTTTCGAGGTTTTTATGCAATTGTTTTTGATCTCAACCTTTTTGGCAACGGGGTTTGAGATTGTTAATGTGCAGCCCGATTCGTTTTCCTCGCCTGTGATTTTAATGCTGCACGGAGCAAGCTCAAGGCAGGCTCTTGCCGCATTGTCGATCGAGTTTGTAAGAATTGTGCAAAGGTCGTTGTTGTTGATCTTTTTTGAGGGAATCGAACCGTCAAAGTCTATTTCAACGCCGTCTTTTTTGATTTCATCCGCTTTGTGCGAGAGCAATGCGTCGGCAAAGTAGCTTCCGGTCGAATATTTATTTTCCGTTTCCTTTACGGATTCGTTCAAGCCGACGATATATTCCTTTGCTTCGCCGTATTTTTCTTCGGAGAGAAGAATATTCAAAGCGAGCAGATTGTTTTTGATATCGTGTCTGAAGCGACGAATGTCACGGTTCTTTTCGGCAAGCTCCGCATAGTGCTCAGCCTGCATATTGAGCTGAGTTTCCGCTTCTTTTTGTTTCAGCGAAACATTTATATATCTGAACACGACATATGAAAGACCGATGAATGCGAGAATGACAAAAGCACCCGCAAAATAGACCTCAGCCGAAGCCAGGATGTCGATATCGCTGTTGATCATCAGAATGGTTATGAGCAAAACAAAGCAGAATAATATGTAAAAAAGTGCAGGTATCTTTTCAAGGAAAAATTTCGGAATAACAAATTGCTTTTTGTAATATAAAATTAAAGATATTAAAAGACAGACAAAGAACCATGCCGAAACGACGGTGTTTAACAGCAGCGATGTGACATCGGCCTTGAAAAGCATTATAGTTATTTGGCTCAGCGTATCAAAAAAGCCGTCCAGGACAAGTCCGAAAAGGAGAAATTGCGCCTTCCTGTGAGGTTTAAGAACAAAATACGGGATGACCATATAGAAAAGAGCCATCAGCATATCCGCATCTTCAAAGGGTCTTTTCAAAACGACGGCGAACATGATTGCTGACAGGCCGACGGAGGTCAAAATCAGCGGAAGCTTTTTTATTCTCAGTTCGTAGCCCAAAAATTTGTTTAAAATAAAAAGCTCAAAAATACAACCGAGCGATATTGTAAGCATATAACTGATATATTTAATTGCCATAAATCAAACCTCTTTCATTTTCTTTTGAGAAACGCTTCGCAAAGCTCCGCATATTTCTTGCTGCTGACATAGATCGAGTCGCCGTTAGCCATTTCTGCACTTTTGCTTGTCAGGGAATTGATTTTAGAAAGATTAACAAGATAGGCACGGTGGGTTCGGAAAAATCCAAACGCTTCAAGGTCTTTTTCAAATGTTTCGATTTTTCCTCTGCATTTGATCGTTTCGTTTTCAAGGTGAATGTAAATATCCTTTATTACCACATCGATGTAATATATCGAATCAATGTCGATGAGCCTTGATGAGCTTTTGCCTTTTATCATGATTTTACCGGAATCGATGGGCGTGCTGAAAAAATCATCAAGCACCTTGAAAAGCTTTTCTTTAACGATCGGCTTTGTGAGAAAGCGGTAGGTTCTTACCTCAAAGGCTTCGTAAATAAAGTCGCTGTATGAGGTTAAAAAGATTATACCCTTGGTCGGCTTGGACTTGGAACGCAAAAGCCGAGCAAAATCCATGCCGTTCATCCGCTCAGGCTCGTTCGGAGAAATATTGCTGTCGTTCATGTTATAGTCAAGAAAGAAAAGCGTATAATCGTCAATTTTATCCGCCAACTCCTCGTATGATGTAAAAATATCGTATTCAAACACAAATCTTCTGTGATCCAAATACTCGTTGAGAAGCTGGGCGGTTTGTTGAGTTATGATCTCGTCGTCGTCACACACTGCAATTTTCATACAAACATCCTTTACGATTTTCGATAAATTCACTGTAAAAAACCAAGACAATCCGCACGCACATATCATCGGTGCGGATTTTATCGTAGTTATAATAACATTTATCTGATTATTTTACAATATATTTTGGAAAAATACTTAATTTTTAGTCAATTTTTCACTATTTTTTCATTTCATACCCCAAAAACCGCATTTCATACCCTTTGATGTGTTTTTTTGGTCTAATTGAGTTATAATGCATATGCAATCAAAAAAGCGCATGAAGGGAGGAAAATCGATGCAGGGGACAGGAGAAAAAATTGGAAACATCGAAAGCCGAGAAGCGCTTGAAAGGAAGCGTCAAACCGGGAAGGCGATTATCGCCTGTGCGATTTCGCTGATTGCGACCGTTGCATTCCTGATAGGGCTTGTGCTGGATTTCGGCATTGTGAATAACTTCATCTTTGCCGCATATGCCGTCAGCCTCGGCGCAATGGGGAAAATGCTTTTTAAGCTTCTGACTATCGGGGAGTTTAAAAACGAGGGCTAAGGATCAAATATATAGGGTGAGAGAAAGTATATCGCTAATCTTGGAGCAAAATATTTATGAAAACAAAAAATATGACAAAGGCACTTTGGTTGCATTGACATTTTTAATAATTTACAGCAGTTGGATCGAGTGCTATCAGCAGGACTTATGTTGAGCTTTTTGTCATATAAACAGTGAAAAGGGGTATTGAATTATGAAGTATTGTACAAACTGTGGATCATCAATGAGTGACGATGTATTAACCTGTCCGGCCTGCGGCTGCGGACCGAAGCCCATAGAAAGACCGGCGAGACAGCTTAAGTGTCACAGAGGCGTTGTTAAGACCATTTTGCTGACGATCATAACCTTGGGCATATACAGCATTGTTTTGTACGGCAATTTGTCGTCGGAAATCAACTGGACCGCTACAAGATACGACGGAAAGAAAACCATGAACTACTATTTGCTTTTCTTCCTCGTAGGCCCGTTAACGCTTGAGATCGGAACGCTTGTTTGGTTCCATAAATTCAGCAAGAGGATCGGCAGCGAGCTTAAGCGTCGCAACATCAGCTATTCCTTCGGCGCAGGCTCGTTCTGGCTTTGGAATGTGCTCGGAATACTGATTCTTGTCGGACCTTTTATCTACTTGCATAAAGTTACAAAGGCTATGAACCTTATCAATGCGGATTATAATGTTAACGGTTAATTTTGAGGAGTGTTGATTATGTATTGTAACCACTGCGGAAAGCCGAACGAGGACGGAGCAAAGGTCTGCACCTCCTGCGGACTTGAGATTCAAAGAACCGAAGACGCCGCTGCGCCGAGAAACACTCCGGCAGCTTCAACGGCAAACCGTATTGATGTCGGCGAAAAGTTTTCCGAGATCAGTTCAAAGGTAGATGTTGAAAAAATCAAAACCAAGCTCAGCGGTATGGATAAGAAGAAGCTTGCTACATACGGCGGCATAGCCGGCGGTGCGCTTGCGGTAATCATAGCTATTATTGTGATTATTTCAGCCTGCACATCTAATGTTTCTCTTAAAAAGTACATGAAGGAAGAGCTTGTTTATTCCGGAATCAACGGATACGGAACAGCGGAAACCTCGGATCTGATTGATTTTGACAGTCTTAATCAGGCTGTTCAGAAGAAGAACTTGAGCAAAAGGGATTATTACGAGTATTACTACTACGGCGATAACGACATAGAGGATTACATCTCGTATGAGCTCGCTTCCGAAAATAACGGCAAGCTTTCCAACGGTGATATGGTTGAAATCACAGTCAAGGTAGATAAAGACGCAATCAAGAACAACAAACTGTTTGGTAAAAAAATCTCCGGTGGCAAGGAGCAAAGCTTTAAATATAAGGTTGCCGGATTGGAAGAGGGTACAGCGATCGATCTCTTCGATGCAGTTGAATGCGTTTCAATCGACACAACAAGCTATAACAGCTCAAAAATCGTCATAAAGGACGGCTACACAAAGCAGTACGAAAAGGACGGAATAAATGTTAAAGAGGAGGATGGCAAAATCCGAGTCTACGGCGATAATTTTAATTCCTTTACCGTTTATATGAGCTTAGCGTCCGATAATTTTGACGAAAATTCAAAAACAGTTAAGGTTTCTGCTGACTCCGATGCCGACGCATACAAGGATTACGGAATCGTTTTCAAGCAGACCGAGGCGGATGTCAATGTCAGCGCGATTTCATATGTCAGGTATAACACCATATCCAAGGAAGATCTGACAAAGCTTACCGAAAAGGTTAATGAAGTTGCAAAGGAAAAACTCGGAGACACCTCATACAGTATTGTTAAGGCTGTGCTGTACTATGATGCGGATGATGAAGATAATTGCCTTATGTACTATGTTTCCGCAAACAATAAAATTTACAAGGTATATTATAATTATCTTAAGCAATACAGCGATGGAAAAATTGTAAATGTTAATAAAATAACTCCGGATTCATACATGACTTTCATCAGTTTTAAGTCGATCGATGAAGCAGAAAAGAGCGGACTGACATTTACGGAAAAGGTTGAAATTCCGCTTTCAAAATAACTCAATAAATTTAAAAAAGGACTGATACTATGAAATCGAATATGATTAAGATTATATCGGCGATTCTCGTTGTTATAACGATATTTTCCGTGCCGTCAATAGCTTTCGACAAGCAGGTTATCGATACGGTTACAACGCTGTTTGCGCTTGATGAAACAACGACATCGGAGGACGAAACAACGACCGATGAGGATGAAACGACGACGGTCGAGGAGGAAACAACAACCGACCCAACAGACCCTACTGACCCTACTGATCCGACAGACCCGACAGACCCGACAGATCCGACCGATCCCACAGAGCCCGAGCTGAATTTTGATGAAATCTCCGGCGATACGGTTGTCGGCAGAATGTATATTTGCACTCAGCAGGTAGGACTCGGTCACTCGTGGATTTATATTGAAAGCAATTTCAACGGCGAAATGCCCGTCGGTTGCTATACCCTCAAACCCTACCAGGGCGTTTCGGTCGGAACATTTTTGCTCAGTCGTTCCGACGGAGCGGGCGTATATTACAATGTCGAAGCGTATTGCGCCGAAAGATGGGGTCTTAAGAACGAATCGTCGCTCGGTATGGACATCACGAAGGATCAGCTCCTTAAGGTAAGCACTCGCATCAAGCAGTGGAATTACTGGGGCTTGTATTTTAATTGTACGTTTTTTGCCGCTGAGGTTTGGAATCATGTTGCCAAGAAAAAAATTATTCCTCTAATGTTTCCGGCACTTGAAAAAATGCAGATTCTGATTCTCGGCGGAAAAAGAGAAGTCAATATGAAAAGCGTCGAAAAGACCGATTGCTTCAAGCAGAAAAAGATCAACTCAAGAGCATATCTTGAGCAGGTGAGCGACAAATCGCTTGATTCCCGCTTGATGTGACGAAAGCCGCAATATTGACTGATGTATGCCTCCTCTTGAATGTTTCAAGGGGAGGCAGATTCATATGACAAAAATTTTGGCAAATTTTTTCGGATTTTTGAAAGTTTATCCAAACAAGGTCTTGACTTTTTAAAAATTCGTGGTAAAATAACTCAGGTATCCGGGTGTAGCGCAGGTGGTAGCGCGCTTGAATGGGGTTCAAGAGGCCGTGAGTTCGAGTCTCGCCACTCGGACCATAAAATCGTTGATAAAGAAAGCTTTGAGCTTTATGTCAACGGTTTTTCTTTTTGTCAAAACAAAGATGTAAAACCGCCGTTTTCACTTTGCGGCAGGACTAAAACTCCCGAAAAGTAAATATCGAATATACAAGGCAGATAGAAATCAAAAATCTATTTGCCTTTTTTATTACCCTCAAACTTGAAAAATAATATTCGGCATTGTATAATTTAGATTATAAGATGCCTTTTGTTATGTGGAGGTGCTGCATGAAAAAAGCAGTATGTGATGATCGAAAAGAATATAGACGCTTTTTTATAAAGCATAGCTCCGTGAAAAACAAGCAAAGAACCGTGCGGTCGCTGACCGCCTCGGCAATCGCCGTAGCCTTTGCCTATTTGTTCGGCATGGCGGATAAATTCGAAACTGTCGGGCATCTGTTCGGACTTATGCGTGTCCTCATATATTTTGCCCTGTTTGCGGCATGGATTCTGAGGGTAAAGCGTACGGTACAGCAGCAGGCTACGAGGCGGTATCTGCTCATCTCCGGGGTGCTGATGATATTCTGGCTGTATATCCGCAGTATCAAACTGGAATTTGTTTTGTCACCGGTCGAAATACGCGCCTGCTGGTATCTGTATTATCTGCCTATGCTGTTTATTCCGGTAGCGGCACTTTTGGCGGCACTAACCATCGGAAAGGCGGACGGCGAGGGCGTCGGTGCAAAAGCGAAGCTCCTATGGCTTGTGAGTGCGGCACTTCTTCTTGTCGTGCTGACAAACGATCTGCATCAGTTTGTGTTCCGCTTTCCTGCCGATGTGCCTGCCGCCTTGCGCAGTGACAGCACATACAGCTACGGCCCTATGTATATGGTTGCTGTCGGATGGATGGCACTCTGCGGCATTGCCGCCACCTATGTTATGTACAACAAATGCCGAATGCCCAACTCGAAAAAATATTTCAGCTTAGCGCTGCTGCCCATTGCGCTGGCTCTCGTCTATACCGGCGTCTATGTAACCGGAGTTTCGTGGCTAAGATTTTGGCTCGGCGATATGACGGTGGTGCACTGCCTGCTGATTACTGCCGCCTTTGAGTGGTGCATTATCTGCGGTATGATCCGTTCCAATTCAATGTATGCCGAGCTTTTTGAGGTATCGGCAGACTGCTCGGCGCAGATTGCGGACAGAAGCTTTTCCGTTCGCTACAGTGCCCGTGACGCACTGCCGGTAACAAAGGAACAGATAAAATCTGCCGTTTCCGCTCCGCTCTTTCTTGCGGACGGCACGACCCTGTACACGATGCCCGTCAGCGGCGGCTATGCCGTATGGACGGAGGATAACTCTGACCTTTTGGCACAGGAGGAAGAACTCAAGGATCTGCGAGAGGAGTGGCAGGAGCGAAACGAGTTACTGCGCTCGGAATATACCATGGAGGAAAAACGCCGCAAGATTGCGGAGCAAAACCGCCTCTATGACCTTTTGCAGGAGGTAACGCAAAAACAGCTGGATAAAATCGCCCGGCTGATGCAGGTCTATCAGGGAGAAAAACGAAATTCGGACGGTGCAAAAGCCGTTCTTGCCAAGATCGCTGTGCTGTGCAGTTACATCAAAAGGCGCAAGCATCTTGAGCTGCTTGCCGACCGAGAATATACCGTGTCCCGTGAGGAATTGCAGATGGCTTTCTCCGAGTCCCTGCGCACCCTCGGACTCCTTGGGGTTGAGAGCAGTTTGTTTGTGGATACCGAGAAGCAAATCAACGGAAATACCGCCGCAGGAATCTATGATTTTTTCGAAGATGTGCTGGAGGCGGATATGGACGGCTTGCGTTCCTTGGATGTCCGTGCGGTGCGGCGAAGCGACGGACTGCGCATAACCGTTACTGCCGAGTGCGATGCAGATCTGTCGTTGCTTTCGGAGCAGTACCCGCAAGCCGAATTTGAGAAGCTTGACGGAGAGCAGACCTGTCTAATTACCCTTGATGCGGGAGGTGACGAAAGATGACAGCCTTTTTCTACCTGCCGGACAGATATACCACTCTGTTGTCCGTCCTGCTGTTTACCGTTCTTGCCGCAGAGCTGGGACTGCTGATCTATAAGCACAGCAACAGAGCACCCGTAAGAAAATGCCTGCTCTGCGGAATAATAACTGCCGTAAATGCCGTTATGCTGCTTTGCACGGTGCAAAAACAGTCCACCGATGCGGTCGTTTCCGCCGTACAAGGTCTTCCGTGGCTTGTCTGTGCCGCTTTGATCCTGCTGACGGCGATACATATCGGGCTTGCATTCCCAAAGGAAAAGGACAGGGCGAAAAACAGTCTTTCACTGAACTCGGTCAGAGAGGCCGTAGACAATCTGCCTATGGGCATCTGCTTTGCCGACCCGATCGGTCGTATCGTGCTCATCAATCAAAAGATGCAGGCACTTACCGGAGAGATACTCGGCGTCGTACCGCAGCTGCTCTGTGAACTGACCGATGCTATGCCCGCACCCAAGAACGGCACACTGCTGTCGGAGGATATAATCCGCACGGCAGACGGCAAGGTCTACCGCTTCCGCAGATATGAGCATACCGTTGAAAACCAACCCGGCTGGCGGCAGATTACGGCAAGCGATGTTACCGAGCGGTATGCCGTCGGCGAACAGCTTCGTCTGGAAAATGAAAAGCTGAAAAAGATAAACGGCAAGCTTCAAAAAATGTACGAGCGAATGAGCGACGATATACGGGAAAAAGAAAGCTTGGAGCTAAAAATCTATGTCCACGATACCATCGGCAGAAGCATCCTCACCGTGCAGGATATTATGCAAAGCGGCGAGGAGACCGAACAAAAAATAGAGGCACTGCGGGAAGCGGTGGGCGTGCTGTCCGGCAGGCGAACCGCCTTTGCGGGAACTATGGACGAGGCAAAGCGGTCCGCCGCTCAAATGGGAGTGAAGATCAGGGTACACGGCTATATTCCGGCAGACACGGTTGCGGAGAGCCTTGCCGCAGCTGCCGCACGGGAATGCGTGACCAACTGCATAAAACACGCAAGGGGTAATGAAATAACTGTCACTGCCGAGGATCTCGGCTCGATATATCGCATTGCCGTTACCAACAACGGCGAAAAGCCTAAGAAAAAAATCATTGAGGGCAGCGGACTTTCCTCCCTGCGCCGCAGCGTTGAGGCAAGCGGCGGAGAAATGACCGTTTCCCACTATCCGGCGTTTTGCCTTGTGCTGAATCTGCCGGGAAAGGAGAATGATGAGGAATGATCAATACCGTACTTGTTGAGGATGATCTTTATATGCAAAAGCACCTTGCGGACGCCCTTACGGCACAGGGGGATTTCCATATTGTCACCGCCGTGCGGGATGCCTTTGAGGCGGAAAAGCTGTGTTCTGCGTCGGTAGACCTTGTACTGATGGATGTTATGACCCTGCATAAGCATTCCGGCCTTGCGGCCGGCAGACGAATCAAGCAGGCACATCCACGCATCAAGGTGGTTATTGTAACCTCGCTCGTTGATCCGGATGTGCTTTTACAGGCAAAGCTCGGCTGCGCCGACAGCCTGTGGTATAAGGACTGCGGCACGGAAAAGCTTGCCGAGGTGCTTCGCCGCACCCTTGCCGGAGAGCATATGTTCCCGGAATTTTCTCCCTCCGTGGAAATGAAAAAGACCTTTTCCGAGCATTTTAGCCCGGCGCAGATCGAAATCCTCCGTGCCTTTATCCGGGGTGATACCTATAAGGAAATTGCTGATAAATTTAACCTCTCCGTCAGCGGTGTTCGCTGGAATATGGCGGAGATGATACGGCTCGGACAGTTCAAAAACAAGGAAGAACTGATAAACACCGCCATTGAAAATAAACTGGTGGTGGCAACGCTTACGGATGACGAGGAGGAATATTAGGGTGATCCGCACATCTCAATTGTGCGGTATTGCCTTAGAAACGAAAAAACACGCTCACGACTGCAATTCGGGGGCGTTTTTCGTCATTATCACGAAAATGTTAAAGTTTTAAAAAAATGCCGAAATTACGAACATACTAACATAAGTGTCAGTGACATGCGTAAAAAAATCTGTATAATTATAGTTGTAGGATACCGTTTTAGTATCCTGAGAAAGAAAAAGAACCGACAAGGAGGAATCCGAAATGAAAAGATACCTTGCAATGCTCTGTACGGCGATTCTGCTCGTCTGTTCTTTCGGCGGATGTGTGCTTTTGCCTGAGGACGGCAAAGAAACAACGAACAGCAGCTTCGCTACGGAATCGTACTCTGGAAAAGCGGAAGCCTCCGATTTGGGCGCATTGCAAAAGAAAATTGCCGAAAGCGGAAGCAATGTCGGCGCAGCTTTTGTCGGATATGTAAAAAGCGAGAGCACAGAAAGCGATTTGCGCACAAGCTTTGAGAACAGTGAAACAGCAAAAGAATACCCGTTTCTTTCCGCCTCGCCGCTTTTTATGACTGAGGGACAGGAGCTGTATGCGATCGTTCCGCCAAACGGCAACGGCACGGTAACCGTGTACCGATCCGCCATAACCGACAGCGGCGAATATAAAGACGATATAAGCAAGCCGCTTTATTCGGGAAAGCCCGGCGAAGTGCTCCTGTTGCGGTGCAACCTCAGTGAAATCTATTCCAATGTACTGATTTCCGTCGCCTACGGCAGCGGACAGGTCGATTTTCGCCCGGAACTTTCCATGGAAAACGGTCAATTGCAGAAAATGATGGGAGTGTACGATTTTTCCGTATACAGTGAAAAGCCCGACACACAATCGGTTGAAAAGGCAACGGAGCTTCTCCGTGAGACTGATGAGATCAAGGCAGCCGTGAAACAGGGTATGAAGCTGATGTATACCGGAGACACTCAGATGATCGAGGGACGCACTTGTATACTGTTTGCGCTCGGCACCGACCATGACGATCAATTTGTTCGAGAGCTTTATTACGGCGTGTGCGGTAATAGCATCTATGTTTATAAAGCCGTGAACGATACATGGGAGCCGCTCGGCGCAGGATAAGGAGCAGTCGAATCAAAAAACGCAATCCTCCGGCGCAGGTTGGAAAATAAATATTTTTATTATTACAAAATAAGAAAGGAGCATTTATCATGGGACTTATTAAAGCAGGTATCGGCGCATTGGGAGGCACGCTTGCCGATCAGTGGAAGGAATTCTTCTACTGCGAGTCTATGCCGAAAGAGGTGCTTGTCACCAAGGGACAGAAGCGCATAAGCGGTCGTTCTTCCAACACAAAGGGAAACGACAATATCATCTCTAACGGATCCGGCATTGCCGTGGCCGACGGTCAGTGTATGATCATCGTGGAGCAAGGCAAAATCGTGGAGGTTTGTGCCGAACCGGGTGAATTTACATACGATACCTCTACCGAGCCGTCCATCTTTTCCGGCAGCCTCGGTGAGAGCATTAAACAGACCTTCAATACCATCGGAAAGCGTTTCGCCTACGGTGGAGATACAGGCAAGGATCAGCGTGTTTACTATTTCAACACGAAAGAGCTCATCGACAATAAGTTCGGTACGCCGAACCCCATCCCGTTCCGTGTTGTGGACTCCAAGATTGGGTTGGATGTGGATGTATCGGTACGCTGCTCCGGTGTGTATTCGTATAAGATCGCCGATCCTCTGCTGTTCTATACCAATGTGTGCGGCAATGTTGAGCAGGAGTATTCCCGTGAGGAGCTGGACGGTCAGCTGAAGACCGAATTCATCAGTGCTCTGCAGCCGGCATTCGGCAGGCTGTCTGATTTGGAAATGCGTCCGAATCAGATCGTCAGCCACAATACCGAGCTTGAAGAAGCAATGAATACGGCTCTCTCGGAAAAATGGGGAGCACTCAGAGGACTTAAGGTTGTCAGTATCGCTCTCGGCTCGGTTACTCTCCCGGAGGAAGACGCCGAAATGATCAAGCAGGCGCAGCGCACGGCTATCATGCGTGATCCGACCATGGCGGCGGCTACCCTTGTAGGCGCTCAGGCAGATGCGATGAAGGCGGCAGCGTCAAACGAAGCAGGCGCAATGACCGGATTTATGGGCATGGGCATGGCGATGAATGCAGGCGGCGGAATGAACGCCCAGAACCTCTTTGCGATGGGTCAGCAGCAACAGCAACAACAGCAGCAGGCTCAGGTTCAGCAGAGTGCTCCGGCGACGCCGGCAGCGGACAGCTGGAAGTGCTCCTGCGGCGCGACCGTAAGCGGCAAATTCTGCCCCGAATGCGGCGCAAAGAAACCCGAACCGGTACAGGCGAATGCATGGAAATGCACCTGCGGAGCTATGGCAACGGGCAAATTCTGCCCCGAATGCGGCTCTCCGAAGCCGGCGGACAGCGACGGCTGGCAGTGCTCCTGCGGTACGGTAAATAAGGGAAAATTCTGCTCAAACTGCGGTGCGAAAAAGCCGGAGGGAGCACCTCTTTACCGCTGCGATAAGTGCGGATGGGAGCCTGAAGACCCTGCACATCCTCCGAAGTTCTGTCCGGAATGCGGAGATTTATTTGACGAAAACGACAAAAATTGATATCGCGCCCTGTGCGGAATTGCCTTAGCATAAAATAACAACCCATTTCATAATTGAATGTGATTGGAGTAACCGCTATGAGTAAGGATACCGGCAAAGCAAAAAATAAAATATATGAAATTGCAGCATTACTGCTTGCAATCGGGCTGTTTATCGGCGGAATTTACGGAGTTGTCAACAGCAGGATAGTGAAAAGAAACTACGAAAATTCCGACGATATCCGAAAGGTCACGGCGGTCGTTAAAAGCTATGACGATATCAGCGACGATGACGACTATGGTGACCATAAATATCGTGCAAAGATTTCCTTTGTTGTAGACGGGAAAACATATACGGGAACGGAAAAATATTATCGTAAAATAGCTAAGGGAGATAAGGTCACAGTCGAGGTATATCGAACTCCGAAGGGTGAGTACAAGCTTAGCCCCGAAGGCAACCCTTTATATTTTCTTGTTTACTGCTTGGCGATACCGATTGGAGGCTTCATTGCCGTTGCGATGTTTTTTGCAGTTTTTTCTATAGGGACGGATAAAAAATCATCCGAAAGCAAAAAAGGAGAATCGGCCGATTAAGGAGGAGCTTTAATGAGCATTTCGGAGGCTTTTTGGATAGCGGCTGCTTTTACGGTTATCTGTTCATATTTTGTCGGCGAAAAGCTGTTTGATTTTGATTTTTCCGCGCTTTTACCGAGCAATATGAGAAGGTCAAAGCTAAAAAGACTTATCACCGAGCGTGAAACGCCGTTACATGGAATGGGACTTCACGGCGATATAAAACAGGAAGTTGAAAAGATATTGATTCCGCTTGCCAAAGCCGACAAGAACCTGCTTCCGTCAAGAATGGATATGACTTTCAGGCGTGAGCTTGAACGGCAGCTTGATTGTCTCAACCGAAGGCAGGTTTGCCGAGATATACGACTGACGGATGTCGTTCCGCTGCCGAAAAATGATTTTAAAAAGCGGAGCGACGACGGCAGAGAATGGCGCGAATCCGTTTTGAAGTGCAGCACCCTGGAACGCCTTATTTCCGCCGACAGCGGAAAAACGATTTACAAACTGTATCAAAAAAACGCCTATGTCCGAATCCTTCAATCAAGACATATCCGCAGCTCGGACCGCACTGAGCGAAAGCAGCGTTACTATGCCGAACGAGTGAAAATTCTTTGCCCGTCCTGCGGAGCGGAGGTCGAGCTTAACAGTCAGCAGACGGTTTGCCTGTACTGCGGCGGCTTGATTCAAAGCGACTTTTATGATTGGCAGACCGAGATCTTTGAAATCTACGAAAAAATCGGAGACAATATGCGAAACGCTCTGCAGCTGTCGGCATCAACAATAATATTGTTTGTATGTCTGTTCCTGTGCCTTTGGCTTATCAAGGATACCGAGGTTTCGCTGACGGCAGGCGTGGGCGCAGCACTTTTAGTTCTGGCGACGGTTTTCGTTTATTCTGTCAAGCGCAGAAGAAGACAGGAAAAACTTGTCGGTGAAATTGTCCGATATTCCGAAAATTACCTGCGGTCATGCATTGACGAGGCGCTGTATAAGGATGTTAACGATTCGAATTTGATGAGTCACAGCGTCGGCACAATAATCTTAAAAGATATTGTCAATACAGAAAAAACAACGGGAATAACGGTTCGTGTATATCTGAGTGAAACCTATCTTCCGCAGGACGAAAAGCCGTATACAAAGAAGTTTAAAAGGACACTTACTCTTCAAAGGGCGAGATATCCCGAAAGAAGAAAATCCGAGGGCAAGCTTTTTGACGAAAAAAGCTGTCCCTCCTGCGGTGCAAATTTTATTCCGGACGAGAATCACTGCTGCTCGTTTTGCGGATATACACTGAGGATGAATAATGCAAAATGGGCTGTGAAAGCGACACGGACGCAAGATGAATAAGAGGTGATTTATGAAGACAGAAACAAAAAAATCAAAAAAAATCAATAAAGCATTATCTGTTACTTTTAATATTATTGTCATACTTGTCGGACTTTACGGTATCTTTGCAAGCTTGACGGGTGGAATGAAATATATAAAATCACCCGACAAGCGAACAGTCAACGCCAATGTTATAAGCGTAGATTACAGATACGAAAAAGATGATGACGGTGGCATTACGGGAGAAAAGTGGACGGCAAAGCTGAGATACACCGTAGACGGCAAAACATATACGGCAAAGAAGACATTTTCGAGCGAAATATACAGCGGCGAAACCGTGCGGATTGGGGTGTATAAAACCTCAAAAGGTGAGTATAAGGTATCGAATCCGAGCGGAGTGGGTTTTATCGTTTTTACATCGGTTCTGCTGATCGGTATAGTCGGTTTGATTACGGAAAATAAGGGCAGAAAGAAGAAAAAACCAAACAATGCAAAACAGACAGCCAAAACAGACAGAGAAAAAAAGGAGGAATCCTAAATGGGATTGTTTGACAAGAAATTTTGCGACATATGCGGTGAGAAAATCGGACTTTTAGGAAACCGCAAGTTAGAGGACGGAAATCTTTGTAAGGACTGCGCAAAAAAGCTTTCGCCGTTTTTCAGCGAACGCCGCAGCTCAACCGTGGAGGATATCAAGCGGCAGCTTGCCTATCGTGAAGAAAACGAGAAAAAGCTTGACGGATTTTCGCCGTCTCTCAGCTACGGTGAGAATAAAAAAGTGTATATAGATCCGGTCGGCGAGCGTTTTATAGTCACGAGCCTTTCCAACTGGCGCAGCAGTAACCCCGATCTTATCGCATTCTCTCAGGTGCGCAATGTAAATACCGAGATCAACGAAAACAAGGAAGAAATATATTACAAGGATTCCGAAGGTAATAAAAAGAGCTATGAACCCCGCCGTTATGAGTGCGACTATGAGTTCAGAGTTACGATTATGGTTGAGTCCCCGTGGTTTGACGAAATAAGCCTGGAGCTGAGCGACGGAAACCGTCCCGACAGCCCTTATACCGATCTTTACAGAGAATATGAGCATAAAATGCATGAGCTTGCGGATATCCTGATGCGCAGAGATAATCGCCATAGCAACACTGCAAACACATTCGGCTCAAATAACGGCAGCTATGCCGCTGCGACGCCTGCTTCTCAGTCGAGCTGCGATGAAAAATGGATATGCCGCTCATGCGGAGCGCAGAATAGCGGCAAATTCTGCGAAAATTGCGGTTCCGTAAAAGCCGAAACAAATTCCGGCTGTTCGGGCTGCGGCTGGAAGCCCGCTGAGGGGCAGAGCATACCGAAGTTTTGCCCGGAATGCGGCAAACCGTTTTAATAAAAAATGAAGAAGCTTATTGAACGCAAGGTGGTGATTCTTGTGTGCCTTTTATCGTTGATTTCGGGATTTTCCGGCTGCGGCAGAGGCAAAAACTATACTGCCGAGGATATTGCTTCGGTCAGCACCGCTTATTACGGCACGGAAAAAAATCCCGTATATTCCTTTGCTCTGCAAAAGAAGTATAACGCTCAGCAAAGGAAGGATATATGGTTCTTTTCCGCAAGCTGCCGGGTCGGCGAAAAGAAAGATCACTACACATCGTTCAGCTTCTTCCCGACGCCGACCGACGAGGCGGAGGAATTTCTTGCCCTCATTCGTGAGGAGGGAGAGATTGCACGGCTGCGGAAGCACTGTAATCCGCTGCGCATTTTTCACATTCCCGACGCACCGTCACGCAGCTGCGTAATAAGCTTCGCCGACGGAGGTACAATCGAAAAAAACACTGCGCTCGGTGAAAAGGCTCTTGATTATCTGTTTTCTCTTGCCGATAGGCACTTTGAGGCAGCGGAGAACGGGATTATCAAATCGGTATGTATAACAAGCAGCGCTATGGAATATTCGGGTTGCTACATGTTTTCGATCGATAATGAGGAGGGAATATGGTTTTTCTCCTGCGATGCGGTAGTTGACGATGATTGTATTTGTGTAGGAGAGGAAACTCTTCAAATCGCAGAAAGCGATGCTGAGGAGATACTCGCTGTCGTAAACGAGCAGCAGCTTCTCGGTCGGGTTATACAATATGAAGAGCCGGAGGACGACGGAACATTTTGGCTTGACGAAACGACCTACGGCACATCGTTTGGGCTTGCGGATGGCAGCAGGGTACATGCTCCCATAGATCACGGAGATGAGCTGACCGAAGCCTTTCGCTGCCTTGTAAGAAAGTATAAATAAAAATATATAAACCTGCCGTGAAACCGGTATCAACCGAAAGGAGAATTGATTATGGCTAACAAATGTGCAATCTGCGGTGCGGACATTAATTTGATTCAAACCCAAAAGCTGGCGGACGGCAACTGCATTTGCCGAAAAAACTGCAGAAAAAAGGGATTCAGGGCGTACGATTATGTGCACGGCAACCTTCCCGGCGTCAATGCGCACATTGCGCAGGTTGAGCGCGGCACCAAGCTGTGGGAACACTTCTTTGTTCCGCGTAAGAAAACAAAGGATAAGACTCAGAAGCTGAAACGCTTCGGTGCCGACCTTTATGTGGCAGAGGATATCGGTCTTATTGCATTTACACAGGATGATTATAAGTTCTTCATATTCGGCAAAACAACCCGCGCCTGCGTCTACCGTATCGCCGATCTGCGCAGCTACGAATATGAGGAAATAACAGTGAACAACGGTGACAAAGCAGAGAAAAAGTCGACGGTTCGCCTCAGCTTTATCAACACGGAAGGTCTTTACGAGGTGGTGCTCCCTCTTAGCAACGGTATGGAGTTTGAAAAACTGCAAGGCTATTTTAACAAACTGTTCGGTATTCAGAAGACACTCGGCAATACCGCAAACACATGGAAACAGCAGATAAATGCGGCTAAAGACATTGCGGCAGGCTTTAATGCTGCGGTAAAGGGAGAAGCCGATGCCGAAGCCAAGGCGTCGCAGGCACTTAATTCTTTGGATGCCGCCATCTACGGTGACCGCACCGAGTGGATACGCAGAGCGGATGCGGCTCTTGCCTCGTTCAACGGTTAATGCTCTTTGTTTAAGAGAGGAGTTTTTTTATGCAAACCTTACAGGAATATAAATGTCCCTGCTGCGGCGGTGCGATATCCTTTGACAGCACCTTGCAGAAGATGAAGTGTCCCTATTGCGACACGGAATTTGAGATGGAAACGCTGGCAAGCTACGACGCCGGATTGCAGGACGAAAAAGACAATATGGAATGGGAAACCTCCGCCGGTGTTGATTGGCAGGAGGGCGAAGCGGACGGGCTGCGCTCCTATGTGTGCAAGTCCTGCGGCGGCGAGATCGTGGGCGACGAAAATACGGCGGCAACATCATGTCCGTTCTGCGGCAATCCGGTGGTGATGATGGGTCAATTTTCGGGTGCACTCAAGCCGGATCTTGTTATCCCGTTCAAGTTGGATAAGAAGGCCGCCAAGGCAGGGCTTCAAAAGCATCTGTCCGGCAAACGGCTGCTGCCGAAGATATTCAAGGATCAGAACCACATCGACGAGATCAAGGGTGTCTATGTTCCGTTTTGGCTGTTCGATACCGATGCGGACGCACAGGTGCGCTATCGCACAACAAAGGTGCGGTCGTGGAGCGACAGCGATTACAACTATACCGAAACCAGCCACTTCCTTGTCCGCCGCGGTGGCAGCGTGGGCTTTGAGCATGTGCCGGTGGACGGCTCTTCCAAAATGCCGGACGATCTGATGGAATCCATCGAGCCGTATGATTTTTCCGGAGCTACGGATTTTCAGACGGCATATCTTGCCGGATATTTGGCGGATAAGTACGATGTGACTGCGGAAGAAAGTATTGACCGTGCCAATGAGCGTATCAAGCATTCAACCGAACAGGTTTTTGCTCAAACCGTTAAGGGATATGCCTCTGTCACAACAGAAAGCAGCAGCATTCGTCTGCACGGCGGCAAGGCGAAATATGCCCTTTATCCGGTGTGGCTGCTGAATACCACCTGGAACGGCAACAATTATACCTTTGCCATGAACGGGCAGACGGGAAAGTTTGTGGGCGACCTGCCGGTGGATAAGGCGGCGGCACGCAAATGGGCGCTGGGTCTGTCTGCGGCACTGAGCGTGGCGGCATACGGCGCAGTGTGGCTGCTGCACTTCATGGGAATACTGTAAAGGAGGGGACGAACGATGAAAAAGAAAATTATTGCGCTTGTGTTTGCGCTTGTCCTCTGCCTCTGCACGGCAGCTCCGGCTCTCGCCGTACAGGACGGATTTTTAAATGAAAATGTGCGTGTTCAGGACTCTGCGGAGCTTCTTACGGAAAGTGAGGAATCGACGCTTGCGGCTAAGCTCGATGAGATTCGCATCCGTCAGAAAGTCGATGTTGTTGTTATGACAACAAAAACCTTGAACGGACAAACTCCCCAAGCTTATGCCGACGATTATTTTGACTATAACGGATTCGGCTACGGGGAAAACAGAGACGGTGTTCTGCTTCTTATCAGCATCGAGGAGAGCGATTGGTATATATCTACTCACGGCTACGCCATTACGGCGTTTACGGATGCGGGAATCAAATATATCGGCGAGCAAATGCAGGGAGAGCTTTCCAACGGTGATTTTTCGGGGGCATTTGATACCTTTGCCGGTCTGTGCGATGAATTTATCACTCAGGCTAAAGAGGGCAATCCCTATGATACAAGCAATATGCCCAAAGAGCCTCTTTCGCTTATTTGGATTCCGATTTCCATTGCGATCGGCGTCGTGCTTGCGCTGATTATTGTGGGCTGTATGAAGGGCAAGCTGAAAACCGTTCGTTCGCAGGCGGCGGCGAACAGTTATATAAAAGAAGGCAGCCTGAACATTACCGACAGTCAGGATTTGTTCCTGTACAATAATGTTACACGCACCGCAAAGCCTAAGGACAACAGCTCAGGAGGAGGCAGCAGCACGCATACCTCGTCCTCCGGCTCGACCCACGGCGGCGGTGGCGGCAAATTCTGAGATTTCGCCGAAAAAGACAAAAACCTGAGACGAATATATAGCAAAGGAGAGATGACCAATGAGCATCTTTGACAAACTGAAAAACACGGCGCAGCAGGCGGCAAGCACTGCCGCACCGTCCGTTGGCAGCAAGCGGGAGAGCTTCACCTTTGCGGCACTCCCCGAAAGCCTTGCCGAGCTTCAGGCTCTCCCGGAAGCGAGCCTCGACACGCCGTATCAGACGGCGGCGTTGACCGTGCTGGCTCTTTGCGCCTACGCCGCCGACAAAACCATCGGCACGGAAATGCTGAACTGGCTGCGTGGACCCCGTCCGCTGAACGGGCAGGAGATTTCGTTCCTGAATGACCGCTTCCGTGGCGGCAAGACCTATTTGCCTTTTACCTATTTTGCCGGTTCTTCGCCCGATAACAGCTATACGCCCTCTGAGCCGTATACCGTCGTTGTCGAGAGCAATCATGTCTCCGGCGAGGAACAGGGCTATATGAAGCTGTTTATTCCCTGCGGCGGTGCGGACGATCCCCGTCCCGTGAAGCTGCGGCAGCGAGGATCTGACGGCAAGTGGTTTTTGTGGGAGCAGTATCTGCTGACCGGCGTGCGCACTCCGAAAGCTGCCGATCCGTGGGCATAAGCGCCAAGGATATATTTTTGAGGTGCAGACAATAATCTATACTTTTGACGATTTTAAAATCATCAAGCAAACAAAGCTTGCCATGTGCTGCGGCGCAGGCATGTTCACCGGTGACATATACGGTATATCTATATACTGTGAGGGCGGAAGCGGCTCCGGATTCCGGTTGAATATTTATCAAATCTCAAAGGAGGAGTTTGACGCCTATCCGCAAAATGTATGGACACTTAGCAGACGGTTCGGATATGGTGACGGTCGGCTGCTGTGCTCAAATTATAACGGAAAAGGCGGAACAGCATACAGCTTTGAGGTTACAGATGGGGAAATATGATTGCTATAAGGTAATATCGCACCCCAACTGTGTGGTATTGCCTTAAAAGCAATTCGTAAAGAGAAAAAGGTGGTGATTGACCTGTGAAGAAAATCGTTCTGGATATGCAGAGCACACTCTATGCCAGGTATATGCAGCGAGCTTTGATGCAGGACCTAAAGGAATGGCAGCCTGTGATCGCCGAAAGACCGGATCTAACGGCAGAGCTGTGTCGGCTGCATAAGCCGCTGGCGCTTTTGATGGAGGTTACCGGCTACACACCGTGGATGCTGCGTGAACGGCTGGCGGTGCGGGATAAGGTCAGGGCGGATGAACCCTCCTGTCGCATTATCCTCGCCGTGGAGGAACGGGCGGACAAACAGCTTGCCGCTGAGGTGACGGCTGCCAAGCGGGACGGACTGGTTGACGAGTTCATCTTCCTCTCCATGACCGACAAGTACCTTCCGGCACTGCTGGAAGCGATGTAAACGCAAAAACATCTCTATTGTCCTGCTTTCACATAGTTTAAACCGTTGACAAACGAAGCTTTCGGCTTTTTGTCGGCGGTTTTTTATGTCAAAATTCGGCGATGGAATATTAACAAGAAATTTGTTAGGCAAAAATAGCAGTTATGTCAAATGTTCACAAAAACTTTTGCGCCTTGGGGAAATATATCTCACGATAGGAAAAACTTATGTAGGGCAATATTGTAGAAGATTTTCGAATAAAGTATTATAATTTATATGACATCGTTTGAAAAATGTACAAAAGTAGACTTTAGATTTTAGACTTGCAGGTCTAACATCTATAATCTATAATCTACAATCTCAGCAGCAATGCTTTAATATATAAAAAAATAAAAAACAAAAAAAGTGAGGTAATTTAAAATGAAAATTAAGCATCCGTTAGTCCGGGCAGGGCGGAAGATCATCGGCGTGGCTCTGTGCTTCGTCATGATTTTCACAACATTTTTCATCTTTGACCCGAGTGTGCTGTCGGGTCTTTTCCCGAGGGCGTCGGCATGGAGCTTTTCCTATGCGACGAGTGCAAGCGGTGCTATAAGCGGACTTTCCATCAACACATCGGCGAAAACGGCAGATGTAAACAATGCTGACGGATTTTTGTATTTTCTTAATAAGATTACCGACTTTCAAGGCTACACAATAACACTAAAGACAGATGTTTATTTGCAGCCTTCAGATGGTTCAACAGCCTATAATTTCAATTACGCCAGCCAAGATGCAACCGCATGGTACGGTGTGCTTGACGGAAACGGTCATTGTGTTTCCAATTACCGTCGTTATTACAGTTCAGATCCTAAAACTGATCTTGCCAAAAACGGAATGATAAGAAAAATGTCCGGTGGTGAAATTAAAAATCTGACATTATGTAATTTCACCGTTGATACGATAAATACACGCAGTTATAATGTTAGAGAGAGCGGTGCTCTTATCGGAGAGGTTTCCGCAGATTCAAACACTTATAGCGATGTAAAAATTACCAATGTAGCAATAGAAAATGCGTATGTAAATAATAACGGTGGTGACGGAAACAGAGATCGAAGTGTAGATTGCGGCGGTTTTGTCGGTAAGGTCAGCCGAAAAACAGTCTTTAAAAATTGTCAAATAAAAGACTCGAATATTCAAACCGGAAGCTGGGGTAGTGCTATCGGCGGATTCGTCGGAGCAGCAGTAGCAGAGGTTGTTATTTATAATAACGATTCAGAAGAAGTAACAGACCCTACGATAACCGCAGAAAGAAAAACGATAGTTTATTCAACTGATCCGAGTAATGATAAAAAAAGAACCACAATCAATATATCAGGAAACACTGACCCCTACCATGGCGGAGTTATCGGCTGGACAAACAGCTCAACAATAATCAGCAACTCAATCGTCAATGCAACCGTTTACAGTGGTTGGTATGGCGGCGGAATGATTGGACAAGCCGGCTCGGCTACTATAATAAATTCCGAATTTAAAGGTTCAGTAATAAGTAAGAACCATTCGGATAATCTCCGACAGGGCGGTTTTGTCGGTTATTGTAAAAGCACATTGACTTTTGATAACTGCATAAATAACGGAAGCGTTACGGGATACCAGTATATTGGCGGATTGGTCGGTTATGCAGAAAGCGATGTTACCATAAAAAATAATTCTGAAAACAAAGCCGCTATCACCTCTTATACAAACGATACCGGCGGATTTATCGGAAAAGCTGCAGGGTATGTTAAAATTGAAAACAGCACAAACAGCGGAGCAGTAACCGTCAGCGATGTTACGGTAGGCGGATTCATCGGTTGGCTTGCCAACGGCGGCAATTCGACCGTGCTTACAAATTGTACCAACACGGGTACGATAACAGGATATGGAAATGACGGCTATGTCGGAGGTGTCGTCGGCTCTGATGACGGCACATCGTCCATCACCGTTTCCGGCTGCATAAACAACGGCACAATTAGCGGCAAGAGATATGTCGGCGGTATTTTTGGCAAAACAACGGGAGAGCGTGGAAGCTTAACATTTAACGGTTGCATAAACAACGGTTCGGTCACTTCAACAAGAACAGATGACGACGCTGCCGGCGGTATCATCGGCAGATTCCAAATTGATAAAGCTCTTTATATTACCAACTGTACCAATAACGGAACTGTCAAGTCGGGCAGAAATTACGGCGGCGGTATCGTTGGCTACTGTAAGGGCTACCTTTACGCAACGGGCTGTATCAACAACGGTTCGGTTAGCGGTGGCTATACGGGCGGTATCTGCGGTGAGATTGAGGACGACAGATCAACCTTTACAAATTGCAGCAACAGCGGAAAGGTGACGGGAACTAATGAGTGCATCGGCGGTATTCTCGGAAAGATCAGCGCTCCGCTGTATCTGACAGGCTGCTCAAACAGCGGTGAGATTACCGGCTCAGGCTCGTGGTACGGCGGTATAGTGGGCTGTTTATATAACGACACCGGAATTGACGAAACCAGCGGCTCACAGAAGATGGTTTTTAACAGCCTTTCAAATTCCGGCTATGTCCATGCAACAGGCGACAGAATCGGCGGTATTATCGGCGGCAATAAAGGCTCGGGCAAATGGGTAAATTGCTCCAACACAGGCACGGTATCTTCAACCGGTACAGGCGGCGGCACCTATGTCGGAGGTATAGTCGGTTGGATCGAGGACGATACAAATAATTTTGATAGCTGCTTCAACAAGGGCTATGTTTCCGGTTACTTTGCCGCAGGCGGAGTTGTCGGATATATCGGCAGCAACAGCAATACTTATACTATGACTCAGTGCTACAACCTCGGCAATGTCCGCGGTTACGCCAACTACGGTCATGTCGGCGGCTTGGTCGGTATGTTCTACGGCGGCACGCTTAATATGACAAAGTGCTTCAACGGTGACGGTCAGAACGGTCAAATCGGATCTACTGACAACCAGGTGCATGTCGGCGGCGGTCTTATCGGCTTTACAACATCGACGATAAACATCACTGCCTGCTATAATAATGTGCCGGCAATTTATGCCACAGCAACTAATTCGGACGACTTTGCCGGCGGTCTTATCGGTGCAGGTTACGGTACAAATACAATTAAGAGTTGCTACTCGGCCGTAGACTTAATGACAGGAACGCATACCGGTTCATTTGTAGGTAATAAAACTAACACAGTATCTACAAGTTATTATCCTAACGATGTTAAATTCACTGCTTATGAGTTTAAACAATATAGCATTAACACATTTTCCGATGCAAGCTTCAAAAGTACAAATATTCTCGGCACCGGTTATCTTAACCACGACGGAAGCTACTACATGCAGGATACGACCGGCGTTAACGGCTTCTATCCCATCTTCGGCTGGTATAAGGACAAAGGAAATGTAAAGTGCGATGTGCTTTACGACAACCAATTCGATTTCGACAGCTATAATTTCCAAGGTGTTACGGTTGTAAATTCACAAATTATCAGAAACTGCGAGGAAAACTCAATTACTTTCACATCGCATTCGAATGACGACTATACCAACGGTCAGGTTAGCGGCACGATCGATACACCGGCTCGGCTGAACTGTATGACTCTTATTCCGGGTCATACCTACCGAGTTTCATATACATTTACTACCGACATGGCGGCAAATGTGAATTTCTACCTTTTCGCCAACTCTTCAGGCACAAGCTTCGATTGGATGTCAAGCAGTAGTGCATTGACGAATATCGGGTCATCTATCTCCTCGGCAGGCACAAAATCGGTAAGCGGTACTTACACTATTCCCTCCGGCAGACCGTATGTAACGGTTCGCTGCGGAACAACAACAAACGGCGTTACCGTTACTTTCAAGGATATCTATATTCAGGATATAACCAACCCCGCCGGTCAGACCGACAATGTTTCAACGCCCGATCCCAAGCTCAACACGGTAGCCTACAACGGCTCGGTTTCGTCCTTCCCGACGATTTCGAGAACGGGTTACACCTTCAACGGCTGGAGCACCGTCAAGAACTCCACGACCGGTATGGGTGATCCGAGCAATATTGTCACCTCGCTCTCGTCCATCACCAAGAATCAGCAGCTCTGGTCGTGCTGGACACCGAAGAATTATACCCTTTATTTCAACGGTAATGGCGGAACTCCTAATACAAATGTTCCTGTAACATATAATTCTGGAAATTATTATGATGTCCATTGGCTTAATCCGGCACGCACGGGTTACACCTTTACCGGCTGGTACACGGCGGCAGAGGGCGGAACTCAGGTATACGGCGCAGACGGATTTTGCATTCCCGGAACAAAATACTGGGATAGTGCACAAAATTGGTGCTACGACGGCGATCTTACCGTTTATGCCCATTGGACGGCGAACACCTATACCGTAACCCTTGACAAGCAAAGCGGAACAGGCGGAACGGATAGCGTTATCGCAACATATGACAGCGATATGCCGAAAATTACAGCTCCGACAAGAACCGGCTACACATTCGACGGATATTTCACCGGAACAGACGGCAGCGGAACGAAGTATTATAACGCTGACGGAACAAGCGCAAGAACATGGAACATTGCCGCAAATACGACCCTCTATGCGAAGTGGACGGCGAACACCTACACAATCAAATATGAACCGAACGGAGGCAGTGTAAATCCGACATCAGATACATTCACAATCGAGAGCACGATCTCTCTCCCAACTCCGACGAAAAGCAGCTACGGATTCGACGGCTGGAAGGTAACGACAGCATCGGGCAACTGGACGAAAGATACGCTTTACACAGGTTCAAGCATTGCAGCCGGCAAGTACGGCGATGTTACCGTAACCGCCCAGTGGACGCCGTATTTCGATCTCAACTGGTATTTCAATGATTCGTTTACCGGAACGGGCGATTTAAACAAAGCAAAGGCAACCGTATATGTAAACGGAACGGCGATTGCGACCGATGTAAACGATTTTTGGCAGCCGGTTACACCCGGTTCAACGGTCAAGGTCGTTGTCACCGCAGACAGCAATTGGCAGCTGTCCGATCCGTCCTCCGGTACATATGAATTTACCATGCCGTCAACATCTTATTCGTTTACTCCGAAGCTTTATTCGAAATATAAAGTAGTGTTCAACGGCAACGGTAACACGGGCGGTTCAACGGCAATGCAGGACTTCGTTTGGGGCACTGCGCAGAACCTTAATGCAAACGGATTCACCAAGACCGGCTATAGCTTTGCCGGTTGGGCAACCTCCGCAGACGGTGCGGTCGTATATAGCGACAAAGCAAGCGTAAACAAGCTCACCGATACTGCCGGCGGTACGGTTGATCTCTATGCGAAGTGGACGGCGAACAACTATCTTATCGAATATTCAATGAACAACGGAACAAACAGTTCATCGAATGTCACCACAGCCGACTTCAATTCCGTTATCACTTTGTATCAGCCCACGAAAGCTGGCTGGATATTCACCGGCTGGACCTTGGAGGGCACTAATCCGAATTATTCAACCGCAATGTACGGCACAAGCTCAAGCACGGTTACTACCGCAATTTCCAACAGCACGACAAGATTCGGCACAACCGGAACGGTTTATATCAAAAATCTTTCGTCAACCGATGGTGGAAAGGTTAAGCTTGTCGCTCACTGGGAAAAGACACTGACTGCGAATTTCTATTCGGGTATAAGCAAGGCTGATAATCAGGCTCAGACTGTAACGATTTACGATTCTGCAACATCGGGTATTGTTACCGCACCGATGACGCCGACTAATCCGGTATGGACTTTCATCGGTTGGACAACAGCAGAAACTGCTACATCTTCAACGGCAGTTATCGTTGGCGGCGCAAGTGTTACAATCACCGCTACATCCAACGATAACACGGCTGTTAACTATTACTGCTTGTCTAAGCAGCTGCACACCTTGAAATACGATGCCAACGGCGGTACGGGTGCACCGAGTTCTACAACCGCATACGGCTATTACAATTCCTGCGGAAAGCAGATCAACGGTTCGCATACGGTTTCTTCAACCGTGCCGACAAGAACGGGCTACACATTCAAGTCGTGGAATACGCAGTCTAACGGAAACGGAACGGAATACAAAGCAGGAGCTACCTATACCAACAGCGCAGCGACCGATACCTTGTATGCGATTTGGGAAGCGAACACCTATATTGTAAGATTCCATTCCAATTACAGCCCGGACGCAACAAAGGATCAGACCGTGACCTATGATGTGGACACAGCTCTTACGGCGAACAGCTTCACGAGAACCGACCACACATTCGGCTATTGGACGGCATATTCCGACGGAAGCGGCAACACCTATGCCGACAAAGCGACGGTCAAGAATCTTACCTCCGTCAAGGGCGGCGTTGTAGACCTCTATGCCGTATGGATCAAGTCGGAAGAGGCGCAGGAGGATGCCGAAACCTATGTTGATATCAAGGTAACCTACGGCTACGACTATGTCAACAAAAAGGTTCGTGAGTTTAGCCTCGACGCAGAAAATATTGACGGCTATGATCCTGCCACATACAAAGCATATAAGACGGCGATAGACACATACAATGAAAAAAAGAAAGCTTTCGTTTCAACGGATTTGACTAAGGCAAAAGAGTATTATGCGGCTGTCGAAGCTCTTATCAAAGCAACTGACGAGCTTGATAAAATGAGTGTAGTCTCTTTCCTTGAGAAAATGACGCTTTCGTATAATCTTGACGGCAAAACCGAGACTTTGACCCAAACAAGCGTAAAGGATATCAACCTTAACCATTACACTACCGAAACTCTTGCTGCGATCCAAGAAAACTATAAAACTGCTTACGATAACACCGGTCTTAAACTGAAAGAGCAGAGCAAATTCAACGAGTATGTTCAGAATGTTGCGGAGCAGTGCGCCAATGTTTCGGCTATCGAAAGCTCGTTGACCTATGATGTTCACGAGACGGCTAAGGCTGTTAAATCTCAGCTCAGCGGTAACGATAAGATTGAAGCGGTGAACTATGTATACGCCGGAAAGGGCAATTATACATACTATTGCTACACAAGAAGCGCAAGCCCGAACATCGTTATCAATGCCCTCGAAGGCTCAAAGATCAACTCGACCGTAACTCAAGGCGACAGGGTTGCGTATCCGACAAGAATGACCGTGCAATCGGAAGAGCAGGCAAAATCGGTTACTTGGACAAACAAGATTGAATCCAATGTTTACAACGATTATACAAATAACGGTAATTATTCTATCGGCAACGCCTACAAAGGAACGGTCAATAATGTGGAGCTGACAGGCGCAGATTACTACAGCACATATACTCAGGTTACTATTAATCCCAAATTCACGACGGATAAGCAGACCGTAAGCTACACAATTACCGCAACGGATGATGCGATAGTCAGCGACGAAACCGGTCTTGTTTCCAACAGCAATTACGCAAAAACCGCAAATCTTGCCGGTGCGGCGAAAACTACAGCTGTCAGTGGAAATAATATTACTATTATAATCAGCTACCACAACAGCGAAGGAACATTCTGCGCAACACCGGCGCAGGTGGATGCCGATAAGGCTCTCAACCAGTACCATCTGTTCAGAACCTCCGCAGGAGCCACAAACTGGGAGCTTCCGAAGTCGGGAGATTCAGTCTATACCGTTGACCACGGAGATTACGGACAGTGCGGCTTAGGCTCGTTCACCTACACATTCACAACGACCGACAGCACCGAATATTCATTTGATCTTAAAAATTGCACTGCGGCAGTTCCGAAAGGCTCAACACCCAATGATGTTGATAAAGCCGCACTGCTTGATGCTCTTAAAGAAGAACTGAAAACCGGAGTTTCGGACGGAACTTACACAAAGCTTAAGGATATGACCACCAAAAAGTTCTGTAAAGCGGAATATGAAACGGTGGCCGGAAAGACAGTTGGAAAGAGCGGAACGGGAGTTGGATATTCCGAATGGGGTAACAACTGGAGCTACAACTATTATCCGCAAACCAATGCATTTACCTATGTTCACCTTGTTGACAGGTGGGGCAACACCTTTGACGCTGTGTATTGCGTAGGAACTATGGACTATAAGGACATCTACGCTACAACGACCACCTCCTCCGCAGGCACATATGAAATCCTCGAAGCGGGCGGAAGCGGAATCGATACGCTGAGTCTGAATGCCGCAAGCATGGAGATTCTCACCG
>CAVJIV010000024.1:0-27437 GCA_963649715.1 bacterium
CAGGCTGGAACATGAACGGCATCGCTGCCATGACAGCACATTAAATCAACAAAACGGCATAAAACCAACACAGCACCCCGAGCCCAACGGCTCGGGGTGCAATGCTTTCAGGTGATTTTCAGAATTTACATCAAACAATACCGATACTTTACGCTATATAAAAAATTTTTATCTAAACGATTGACCGACAACGAAAAAGAATGTATTATATTAAAGTCAAGCAAATTAAGATATGTGATTAGAGGAGGATATGCATGAGCTTTATTTATAAAATACTATTTTTCTTCAATATAATCACATTTTGCCTTGCTATGCTCGGCGGAAACTATCCCGATTTTGTCGCAACGGAGCTTAAATACGATACAGCCTACGGCAATCCGATGAAAGGGTTTATGCCGTTCTACAGCGAGGAGGGGTCGGATTTCTCAGTGCCATACAGCATGGAGTGGCTTTATATTCCGCTGACCGACCTTGTTACCGACGATGGAACATACACTTTTGAAAACGGTCTTGACAGAAAGCTTGAAAAAATTGCGCAAAGGGGTCATCAGGCTGCGCTGAGAGTCTATCTCGATTATCCCGACAAGGAGTGCGCTGTTCCGCAGTGCGTGTGGGATATGGGCGTCAAAAAATATGAATACAGCGAATACGGCGGAGGAATAAGCCCCGATTACAGCGACCAAAGACTGATAGATTTTTTGCTTCAATTTATTGATTGCTTTGCTTCGAAATATGACGGCGATAATAGAATCGCATATATCACAACCGGACTTATCGGTCACTGGGGCGAATGGCATGTTTGCAACGAAATTAAGCAGGCAATGGCTTCCGACCGTCAAAAAAGGCAAATCATTCATGCGTTTGAAAATAAATTTAAACACACAAATATCCTTACACGCTATCCGGGAACGCCCGGCTCGGGCAACGGTCGGATAGGCTTCCATGATGATTCTTTCACTTACAACACGATCGATTCCGATAAGAATTATTTCTTTTATACTCAAATGAAGAAAGCGTGGAAAACATCCGTGTGGAAAACTCAACCTATCGGCGGCGAGTTTCGTCCCGAGGGGCAGGAGAATTTTCTTAAAGGACAGGTGACTGATGATTTTCAGGATTATGACGAATGCGTAAGCAAGACGCACTGCTCATGGCTGATGATGGCGAAAGCGTTCTCGGAGGATCTCAGCGAAAAGGAGATCATAACTGCGAACGAGGCATCCGCAAAGCTCGGCTATGATTTTTATGTTGATAAGATTCAAGTAAAGAAACTCTTCGACAAGGCGTATGTCAGAATTGCAGTGAAAAATCTCGGCGTTGCTCCAATCTATGCCGATCCGGCCGTTTATATCGGAACAAATAGCAACGAGGTTAAAGCAAAGCAGAATATAGGTCGGCTTTTACCCGGCAAAACCGAATATTTCACTGCAATAATCGATCTTGAGTCCGAAGATGAAATCTATATCAGAATTGCCGACCTAACAAATTACGGCGCAATCGTGCGTTTCTCGAATGTCGGCGGCTCTGATTCGTCGGACGGGAAATTTATTATCGGCAAAATTAAAGCAAAACCGAACAACTGAGGTGAAACAATGGCTGTTTTAACATATACAGGCAATAAATTTTTTCTTGACAATGAGGAATATACAATAATTTCCGGCGCAATGCATTATTTCAGAATTCCGAGAGAATACTGGTACGATCGGCTTTTGAAGCTTAAGGAATGCGGCTTCAACACCGTTGAAACCTATACCTGCTGGAATCTGCATGAGCCTCGTGAGGGCGTTTTCGACTTCGGCGGTATGCTTGACCTTGAGGCATATATAGACATCGCAAAGGAGCTTGGACTGAATGTTATACTTCGTCCGGGTCCGTATATCTGCGCTGAATGGGAAATGGGGGGTCTGCCTGCATGGCTGCTTAATTATCCGGGAATAAACATTCGCTGTAATGACGAGCTGTTTATTTCAAAGGTCGAGCGTTATTATAACGAGCTGTTCGGACGGGTCGCTCCGAGACTTTCGACGAACGGCGGAAACATTATTATGATGCAAATCGAAAATGAATACGGCAGCTACGGCGACGACCATGAATATATGCAAAAAATTGCCGATATTTATCAAAAGAACCGCATAAACTGTCTGCTGTTCACTTCGGACGGAGCAAGCTATTCCATGCTTCAGGGCGGTACATTGCCGGGATATCCCTGCGTTGCAAACTTCGGCTCACGACCGGAAGAAAACTTTCGGGTTCTCAACGATTTTCGTCCCGATCAGCCGCTTATGTGCGGCGAATATTGGGTCGGATGGTTTGATCATTGGTATGAGGAGCATCATGTGCGAGATGCAAAAGAGGTCGCAAAATTATTTAAAGATATGATCGATTGCGGTGCTTCGCTGAATTTTTATATGTTCCACGGCGGCACGAATTTCGGATATATGAACGGCGCAAATTATTATGATAAATATGAGCCGACAATAACAAGCTACGATTATAACGCGCTTCTTACCGAGGCCGGTGATCTTACTCCGGCTTATTTTGAGGTCAGAAAGATTATTGAAAATCGTTTCGGTAGGCTTGACAAGCTGACTGTCAAAAATTCCGAAAAGACCGCATACGGCAGACTTGAGCTGAACGAAAGATGCAGCATTTTTGATGCAATCAAGCTTCTTTCCGAGCCTGTTCATTTTGCTGCGCCAAGGTTCATGGAGGAAATAGGGCAGTATTACGGCTTTACGCTTTATTCAACCGTTGTTGACGGGCCGAGGGACGAAGCGGAAATTAAATTCGACACCGTGCACGACAGAGCAGTCGTCTTTATCGACGGCGAATATAAAGGATACTATGAACGCTCAAGAGAAGGCCGACCGGTTGCGTTTTCGCTCAAAAAAGGCGAAAAATGCCGTATAGATATACTCTGCGAGAACATGGGCAGAGTAAACTACGGCACAAAAATAATGGACAGAAAAGGCGTTCAGGGCGTCAGATTCAATCTTCAATATCATTTCGGCTGGGACATGTATCCGTTGCCGCTCGATAATATTTCGTCGCTTGAGTTCTCAAATAAAATCGGAGAAGTAAATATTGCCTCTTTCCTTAAAGGAATGCTCAAAATCGACGGTGAACCGCACGACACTTTCATTCGTCTTGACGGCTTTACGAAAGGCGTTGTGTTTGTCAATGGCTTCAATATCGGAAGGTATTTTAATCCTGCCGGTCCTCAAAAAACGCTTTATATTCCTGCTCCGATGCTAAAAAACGGAGACAATGAAATTGTTGTTTTTGAAACGGATCATTCCGACAGAAGCTATGTAACATTTCTTGATAAGCCTGATTTAGGTTAAGACAATACCGCAAATCGTTTTGGTTTGCGGTATTTTTTCGACTTTTACGGCATAGCATTTACAAAGGAGTTGACAAGCTATGTCTGCAATCGGAACGAAAAGAACCTTAAATTTGCACAAATACAGTCTTAAAGCAACAGAATTTATTTCTAATTGGAAATTATTTGTGCCGATAGCTTTTGTAATCTGCGGAATTATTTTGGGTTGCATCGGAGGAAAAGGGGAGGGAAGGCTCTTTTTGAGAATAACCGAATATTTCAAAACGGTTATTTTAAACAGAGAGATAACATCGGTCGGTTCGGATTTTTTGATTTATCTCGCTTTTCCTGCTGTTTTTTTAACGGTTGTGTTTTTTCTCGGACTCTCCGTTTTCGGTTCGCTGATAACTAATTTTGTGCCGCTTGTTTACGGTTACACCATCGGCTGTGTTTCCTATTTTCTTTACAATGAATACACGCTCAAAGGGCTTGGCTATTGCATCATAATGATTTTCCCTTACGGTACGCTTTGTCTGCTTGCAATTGTTATGTGCTGCCGTGAAAGCATAAGTATGTCGGAATATATAGCCAAAAGCATTTCAAAAACGGCAAAATTCCCGAATTACGGATTTGTCGTATATTACAAATCTTTCTTCAGGAATTTTATTTTTATTATAGCCGCTTCTTTGGTCAAGACCGTGCTTGAATATCTATTCGGAGGGCTTTTTGTCTTTTAATTTGTTGAGAGGATTTGACGAGATCGCATCCTTGAGCTGAGAATTGACAATGTGAGTATATATTTCGGTCGTTGAAAGATTTTCGTGCCCGAGAATATCCTTGATAAGCAGCACATCGACACCTCCGTGCTGATACATAAGCGTTGCCGCTGTGTGGCGCAGCTTATGAGTTGACAATCCTCGGTCGCCGAGTCCGCTTTTTTCAATATATTTTTCCACAATATGCTGCACCGACTTGGGGCTGATTCGGGATTTACGGCTGCTGAGAAAAAGGGCGTTTTTGTCTTTTACACCGTCAACAGGGCGCACCTTCATGTAATTATTGATCGCGTTAACGCACATTTCGTTCAAATAAATCGTTCGCTCCTTGTTGCCTTTTCCGGTGACGGTCATTGTGCCATCGCTTTTTATATCGCTGTAATTAAGGCTGCAAAGCTCGGAAAGACGCAGTCCGCAATTGAGGAAAACGGTCAAAATCGCATAATCTCGTTCCTTGTTTCGTCCCGATACGCTTTCAAGAAGCTTGATGCTTTCTTCAAGTGTAAGATATTTCGGCAAACTCTTTTTTTTCTTCGGCGACTCAAGCTCCTCCATGGGATTTTCTGAAATAACCTTAATTTTGATATGAAGATATTTAAAGAAAGCCCGTATTGATGAAACCTTTCTGGCAATTGCAGCGTCGTTGTTCATCCTTTCACTGCGGCAATAGGAGAGAAACGCGTATGCGTCGGAGATATTAATCGTCTTGATAAAATCAAGGTCTATAAAGTCAATTGCAATTTTTTCAAAATCGCTATCCTTGGGCACAAGTCGGCGATAGACAAGAATAAAGCGGAAAAACAACCTTAAATCAGATGCGTATTCAAGAACCGTAAGCTCGGATTTACTCTTAACAACCGAAAGATAGTTAAGAAAATCAACGACATACGGCGGTAATGAAACAAATTCTTCCTTATGCATAACAACATTCCTTTTTTGCAATAACACACAAATTGGTTGTGCGGATAGCGTATAGGCTAATCGACGGTTAAAAACAAGTTATTCGCTGATAATACGGTATTGTCTTAGCACGCGATCTTTCGCAAAACCTGAAATTTCAGCCATTTCAATAGGGTATTATCATTATAACATAGGTATCGAAAAAAATCAAGTTAAGATACAAAATAAATATTTTGTATCAAAACGGGGAGGGGCAAGGCGTAATTTTTATGATTTTTTTAATGATTAAGATGAATAAGGGTATTGGAATAAAAGCTTATATATAAGAGATATTATGAAAAAGCGGCCGAATGTATCAAACGGTCGCTATCTTTAAAGCTCTTCAAGAATCGGAACTATGCCGCCGATATCGGTCAACGGTTCATCAGTCAGCTCAACATATCCGACATTATATTTATTGAGAAAGCTTTTGATTTTTTTTGAGTCATTATGTGTATCAAGACTTCCGTTAAATGCGATAAGATTTTTGTCAATAAATCCGCAGCAGCCGCCGATAAATCCGTAGCTGTATCCGCTCAGTTTTATCTGACCCTTAGAAAGCATCAGACAATCCAATCCTATTCGACGGAAAGCATCGTAAACCGATTCGTCATCGGTCATGGCGGCGCATGGGCTGATCAAAACAGATGAACAGCCGACATAGCCTTGATTGCAATGATGCAGCTCAAAGCCCTTAGCAAAGACATAATCACGAATGATTTTGCTGATATATTTGCTGTTGCATACAACGCTATTCTCAAGTATTTTAACATTGATAGCAGCCTCACCCGGATAAGGCGAAGAAATTTTTTCACTGTAAACGGTTATGGAAATGTTCTCTTTTACAAAATTTTTGTTGCTCCGCCCTATTGTTAAATTATTAACAAATGTTTGCTTTTCAATATATGCCTTAAAAGACGGAGCAAGCTCTTCGTCACAGATAAATGTGCTGCTGTCGAGCTGCAAAAGATTGCAATCGGCATGGCTCTCAACAGGTGAAGAAAGCTTGGAGTTGGCGCTCAGTTCAAAAACATCAATGCCTGTTTTTTTCAGTGCCTTGATTGTTTTATTTGCCTCACCCGAAACGGCAACAGTTGCCCTGCTTTGAGGCAAAAGCGGAGTTTTAAGTGTTCTTTTCAGGCGTCCTCTCCCCTTTCGTTTTTCTTTGACAATGCTGTTTTCTTTAGCAATTTTACAGCAGGGTCAGAGCTTTGTCAATGAAATTTTATTATATTGAAGTTGCATATAAAATATGCCGATTTTACTTGATTTTACTGACCTTTTATTCTTTTCAGCGCACTTTTTTCAAGCCTTGAAACCTGAGCCTGAGAGATACCTATTTCCTTTGCGACCTCGGTTTGTGTCTTTCCGAGCATAAAACGAAGATTAAGAATATTTTTTTCTCTTTGCGAAAGCTTTTTGATCGAATCCTTTATCATTATTTCGTCCATCCAGCTTTCGGCTGTGTTTTTATCGCCGATTTGATCCATAACATAGATCGCATCGCCACCCTCGTTGTATACGGGTTCGTACAGCGACACAGGCTCTACAATGGATTCCAGCGCAATAACAACATCCTCTCGGCTCATGTCAAGCTCTCTTGCAATCTCTTCAACCTTAGGCTCACGGTTAAGCTCATTTGAAAGCCTTTCCCTAACCTGAATCGCCTTGTACGCCGTGTCCCTCAGCGAACGGCTGACACGGACGGAATTGTTATCTCTGAGGTAACGCCTAACCTCGCCGATGATCATCGGAACGGCATAGGTCGAAAATCGAACCTGCAAATCGGTATTGAAATTGTCAATAGCCTTTATAAGCCCCATACAGCCGACCTGAAAGAGGTCGTCGGCAGGCTCACCTCTGTTTGAAAAGCGCTGAATAACACTCAGCACAAGCTTCAGATTGCATTGTATCATCTCGTCCCTTGCCGCCTTGTCACCGTTATGTGCTCTTATAATAAGCTCAAGCTTTTTTCCTTCATTCAAGACCTTGATATTCGAGGTATCAATCCCGCAGATTTCAACCTTATTTTTATATTGCATCAAAAAGACCTCCTCACAGTAAAATTTTTACCATAAGGAGGCTTGGTTATTCAGTCAAAAATCTGAATCTTATAATGTTTTTTACAAATGAAAAGCCTTCGCCGATGAAAAAATCCGGAGAATAAAAGAAAGCTTTAAGCATATTGCATATCATTTTTCCGTACATATGGTTGCGCTTGTAAGCAACAGCCATTACCATATCGTGTCTGAAATTTACATAACGAATCTCTTTTTTGCTCAATCGATCAAAATATTTCTTTTTGAATTCATAGAGCATATTTTCTCCGTCAATCTTGTTCTTTCCCTGGGAAATACCGCCGTCGTTATGCTTATAAACCTTAACATCGCAGGAATCAAAATAGCGAATTTTCAAGCCGGATTCAATAGAAATAAGCATAAGGAAGAAATCCTGACCCATTTTTGCGTCCTTGAAGCCTCCGATCTCTTTAAGCTTTTCCGCCTTGAACATAAAGCTCGGAGTTCCGCTGAGATTTTTAGTCAGATGATAATGCAAAAGTGTTTCGTTGTCGTATGATTTAATTCCCTTGTGATCTCTGTAGTCGCAAACCTTACCGTCAAATCGGTACATGATCATATTTGAGAAAGAAAGATCACAATCTGTTTCAAGCATAAAATTGAGCTGCTTTTCGATCTTGCCGGGCATATATTCGTCGTCATCGTCAAGAAAGGTTATATATTCGCCGTGTGAAGCGTTTATTCCGACATTTCTTGTAAGCGAGCCGCCGAGATTTTTTTCGTTTCTAATATAGATTATTTTATCGCTTTTTAAGCTTTCGACAAAATTTTTAATATGGTCACGAAAAGGGAAATCGCTCGGATTGTCATCAACAACGATAATTTCAACATTATCGTAGGTCTGATTTATAACGGACTGCAAGGCATTACTTACATAATCCAAATTTCTTTTGTAAGTCGGGATAATAACCGAAACCAAGCAACCCATCAATAAATCTTCCTCTACATAATAACTTCCGAACAATTACTTATTTTATTATATAAAAACAACCTGATTTTGTCAATGATTACATCGCATAAAAATCCATTTATCACCTTTATCACAATTGTGTATGAAAATTTGCTCAAGGCAATGCCGGATAAATCAGTTTGTGTAAATATAATTTATTCCTCAAATTCATTCACATCGGCATAGGAGCGGAACACATATCCGTTTTCCTCAAGCACCTTAATGTCATCGAGAAGAACGCCGAGTCCGTTCGCAACGCAGAACTCCGGATTTTCGGCACAAGAAACATTGAATCCGAATTTTGCGTGAAAATAATCGTCAATTCCCCGAATATTCGCACCGCCACCCGTAATTATCATGCCGTTTTTGATTATATCGGCAACCAGCTCCGGCTGGGTTTGCGAAAGTAGATATTTAATGCTGTCCGTGATTTTTTCAAGATGCTCCCTTATGCAAAGAAATATATCCGATGAGGTCAATTCAATGCTTTTCGGAAGCTTTGTGATATAATCCTTGCCGACGGCACGCACGGCAAGCTCCGCATCAAGAAATTTCGCTGCGCCGACTTGCTTTTTAACCTTTTCGGCGGTTATATGACCGATAATTGTGTCGCGCTCACGGCGTGCAAACCTGCAAATATCATCGTCAAACGCATTTCCGGCAATTGCAATCGAGGTCGAATTTGCAATACAGCCTCTTGTAACAACGGCAATATCCGTCGTACCGCCGCCGATATCAACAATCAAAACGCCCTCGGGCTTTTTCATGCTTACTCCGGCTCCGAGTGCCGCCGCAAGCGGCTCCTCGATTACGCAGGCTCTTGCCGCACCGGAGGAAATCAGCAGGTCGGTAACAGTTTTTTTGTCAATATCCTTTGTGTCGGAAGGGACACAGGCGAGTATGCTCGGCTTAAGGATACGGCTGCCGCAAATTTTTTGAATAAAAAAGCAAAGCATTTGCTCAAGCGCATCGTAATCAAAAATATTTCCGCCTTTTATCGGCCGAATAGCAGTTAAATAGTCCGGAGTTTTACCGAGCATTTTATATGCTTCCGTTCCAATTGCCTTTACCTTATTATCAAAGCAGTCATAGACAATAACGGAGGGTTCGTTTATTTTTATTCCCTTGCCGTCGGCATTGGCTATAATTGATGTTGTGCCAAGGTCAAATCCGATTTTTGTTCCGAGCAAAACAAACGCCCTCCTTTCAGATAATTAAAGTACTGCTTCGTCTTAGAAGCCTCTCGACGAGCCGCCGCCGCTGAAGCCGCCTCCCCCACCGGAAAAGCCACCGCTTCCGCCTGATGAGAATCCTCCGCCGCCGAATCCGCCGTGATAGGTGTCATCATAATCATATGATGATTTGCCGCGACGGCGTTTTCTCAGAGGAATAAAAAAGCATAAGAAAAAGAAAAGTGCAACAATGGTATAGGGTATAATGACATCTTTTGCCGAGGTCTTTTCCTCCTCGACAGTGTCGAAGATCGGCGTATATCCGTCCTCGGGATCAAGACCTTTTTCTATATAGACCTCGTTGATAAGCGAATCATAAACCGCAGCAAGGCCTGTCGAAAAATCATCGTTTTTAAAGTGCTCAATGCCGTATGTGTCAAGGATTCTTCCGGTTTTGCTGTCGGGCAGAGCACCCTCAAGGCCTGTTCCAACCTCAATTCTTACATTTCGGTCGTCCACAACAAGCAAAAGCAAAATTCCGTCATTGTTTTCCTTTGAGCCTATTTCCCACGAACGAGCCATCTCAAGGGAATACGATTCAATATCCGTGCCATCGGTGCTTTTTACCGTGGTGACGACGACCTGAGCTTGCGAGGCTTTGTAAAGAGCCTCGCCCTGCTGCTGCATTTTTTGCTCATCGGAATCCGAAATAACATTTGCAAAGTCATTTACGAAAAAATTGCTTGTCGGGTTGGGTATTTCAGCGGCGATGGCGCAAAGCGAGCAGGTGAAAAATACAATAAGAATTACGGAAATGACCGAAAAAATTCTCTTCATAATTTAAAACTCCACATTAGGTACGGTTTGTGAATTGTCGTCCGCTTTGAAAAACTCTGCCTTTTCAAATCCGAAAATTCCGGCAAGAATATTTTTCGGGAATCTTCGTATTGAGGAATTGTAGCTTTGAACAGCCTCGTTATAATCCTTGCGGGCAACCGCGATCCTGTTTTCCGTTCCCGCAAGCTCATCCTGAAGCGCAATATAATTCGAGCTTGCCTTAAGATCCGGATATGCTTCCGTTACAGCATTTACCCATACGGAAATCGCTTTGTCAAGCTCCTCGCTTGCCTGAGAAAGAGCTTCGGTATCGGTTGCCTTGCTAACCTTGCTTCTCGCCTCCGTAACGGCGGTAAGTGTGTCCTGTTCATATTTTGTATATCCCTTAACGGTTGAAACGAAGTTCGGGATAAGATCCGCTCTGCGCTGAAGCTGAGTTTGAATATCAGCTTGCTTCGTTTCAACGGTCGTCTGCGCTTCAACGAGCGAATTATATCCTCCGGCAACTATGCCGATAAGCACAATAACTATCGCCGCAACTGCAATTACAATTTTAAGTCCTTTTTTCATTAAAAACACCTCTTTTAAAAAAATATTTTCTTGGGTACATTTATATTTTACTATTTCTTACGGCAGCAGTCAAGCATATTACGCTTTTTACATCGTTTAGATACAACATTTTTCCGCATTCATTGAGTGTTGCACCCGAGGTTTTGACATCATCTATCAATAATACTGTCTTATCCGTTAAATTATACGCCCGGTCAACATCAAAAACACCTATAAGATTTCCCGTTCTTTCAAGTCCGGAGCAGTCGTGCTGATTGTCGGTGTTATACAGCTTTACCAAAAGCTTGTCCGCAAATGGAATACCGCAAAGCTTTGAAACCTCCCTTGCGAGCAGTCGGCTTTGGTTAAATCCACGCTTTCTCTCCTTGCTTTTATACATGGGAATATATGTAACAAGGTCAAAATTTAAATCGTTAAAATATTCTTTCAGAGTTTTTGCCATGAGCCTTGCAAGCGGCTTTGCCGTCGATTTTTCATCCCTGAATTTGAATCGGTGAATGCAGCTTTTAACATCGCCCTCGTAATATAACGGAGCAGCGATCCTATCGTAATAAACGGATTTCTTTTTGTTACATTCGCAATCGTTGATTGTCGCTCCGCAATGGGTGCAGATTTCACCGGTTATGAACGGAATGCTTTCGCGGCAGCTGTCACAATAATCGTCAAACGGATCGATCGGCTCATTGCAGAAGATACAGCGATTCGGAAAAAGCATTGAAGAAGCAAAGATCGAAATATCTTTAAATTTCCCCATTGTTGTCCTCCTCCGGCTCGGTCAGAAAATGCTTAAGAGCCGTGTATCTTTTTGTTCTGCTGTTATTTTTTGTCATGCTGTAAACAACATCGGCAGAGCCGACAAGAACAATAATTTTTTTTGCTCTCGTAACTGCGGTATAAAGAAGATTTCTATAGCAAAGATTGGGAACAACATTGAACACGGGCATAACGACCGCCTTAAATTCATTGCCCTGACTTTTATGGACGGTCACGGCGTAGGCATGTTCGATCTCGTTTGCGTTTTCAAAGGAATAGACGGCGATTCTGTCCTCAAAATTAACCGAGAAAGCGGACGAGGCGTTGTCTATTTTCTCGATAATACCAATATCACCGTTAAAAATTCCGCTTCCCTCTTCCTTGCCCTTTGTCCAGAGGATATCGTAATTATTTTTAATTTGCATCACCTTGTCGCCCTCACGAAGCGTTTTTCCGGCAAGGGTTACCTCACGCTTGTCCCTTGACGGAGGATTGAGAACGGCTTGGAGCATTTTATTTATATTTACGCTTCCGCATTCGCCCTTTCTCGACGGGCAAAGAACCTGAATATCATTGATCGGGTCAAAGCCGTATGCGTTTGGCAAACGCTTTGAGCAAAGCTCGGAAACGGTGAACGCGACGGCACTTGTTGACATTCTTTTCATAAAAAAGAAATCATTGTCCTTTGTTTCGATATCGGGCATTTTTCCGGCAACGATATCGTGAGCATTGGTAACTATGCGGCTTTTCATTGCCTGCCGAAAGACCTTTTTCAGCTCAACGACGGGGAGCGTTTCGGATTCTATCAAATCGTGCAGAACATTGCCTGCGCCAACAGCCGGAAGCTGATCCGAGTCGCCGACCATAATCAACCGACAGCCGAGCGGCAGGGCGTTCAAAAGACTTGAAAACAGAGATATATCAACCATTGAAAGCTCGTCCACAATGACGGCGTCTGCCTTCAACGGATCCTGCATATTATGCTTAAAATGCGGATTGTCGTTTTTATCCCACTCAACCTCAAGCAAGCGGTGAATCGTCTTTGCCTCCTTGCCGGTAATTTCGCTCATTCTTTTAGCGGCTCGTCCCGTAGGCGCAGCAAGAACAACATCAAGTCCGTCACGCTCAAAAAGCTTCAATATGCCGTTGAGCGTTGTTGTTTTTCCCGTTCCGGGGCCGCCTGTCAGAATGAGGATGCCTTTGTCAATGGCTTTAATGATCGCTTCCTTTTGCTTTTCGTCATAGACAATGCATTCTTCCCGTTCGATATTTTCTATATCCTGCAAAAGCGTGGGCTTGCCGGCAGGTGGGAATTTTATAAATACCTTGATTCTCTCCGAAGCGGAAAGCTCATCGGAATAAATTTTAAACAGTGCGACAAATTCCTTGTCGTCCATCATGAAATGCTCAAGCTTATGCTCATTCAAGAGCGTGTCTATCGCTTCTTCAATCTCGTCTCGGCTCGTCTTTAAAAGTCCGCAGGACGGCTCGATAAGCTTCTCACGAGGCAAACAGGTGTGACCGTTGCCGAGGTTATGCTTTATTACATGCATTACGCCTGCCTGCGTCCTGAATTCCTTTGCAGGCCTTGTTTCCATGGCTTGCGCAATTTGTTCCGCTCGTTCAAAGCCTATACCGATGCCCTCGTTGCAAAGAATATACGGATTTACATTGACCACCTCAACGGAATTTGCCCCGTAAAGGCGATAGATTTTCAAGCATTCCGATGCCGTCAAGCCGAGGCGTTCAAGGGCGATCATGACCTGACGAACGGAAAACTGTTCGTTAAAAGCCTTGCAAAGCTTCTCTGCCTTTGAAAGAGAAATCCCGTTAATGAGCGCAAGCGATTTCGGATGCTTTTCAAGAACCTCAAACGCCTCGTCACCGAAGCGCTCGATAATTCTTCGGGCAGTTTTCGGTCCGATTCCTTTAACTGCTCCCGAGGCAAGATAGCGATAGAGATCAGCGGCGGTCGAGGGAAGCGAGCGCTCGCAAAGCTCGGCTCTGAACTGCCTGCCAAAGGTCTGATGAACGCTCCATTTACCCCTGAGCTTAAGCTCCTCGCCGACATTGACCTCAGGCAAAATGCCGACAACGGTTATATACTCATCGTCGCAGGACAGCTCAAGAACCGTAAACCCGTTCTCAGGCTTACGGTAAACCAATTCCTCAACATTTCCGTGAATTTCCTCAAGGTTTTCGTCCATTATGTACCTCGCTGTCATAATATATATTTTCGGATATAAGCTGATCAACCAGCTGCTTTTCCTCGTCGGAAAGCAGGCTTTTGTCAACAGCAATTTCATCAAAAATCAAGTCGCCGAAAATCATTTTTTTTAAGTAAGCTCCGTAAATAAGAGATTCAAGCTCTCCCCTTTTGCAATTCGGCGGAATTTTCAAAACATAGCGGCTGTTGCCCTTCGGCCGATAAAGACAGAGCAATAGAAAATAAATAACGCTGATAAAACCGATAAAGCTTAACGCAGCAACAATGCCGCAGACAAGAGCGTTCTGCATAAAATCACCTCACTGATATATTATTCAGTGAGGATTATAATGTTAAGGGAATACAAGCAGGTCTGTAAGCCGAGTTCTGTCATTTAAGGCAATTATCTATCCAGGCTGCGAATTGCTCCGCAGCTCAAGCCACCCGTTGAAATAATAGGCCGAGCAAGCCTAATCGGTCGGTGTTGCCCCGAATAGGGTTTACAGGATCGCAATGTTTCCATGCGATCGGTGAGCTCTTACCTCGCCTTTCCACCCTTACCGCAAAAGCGGCGGTATATCTCTGTTGCACTGTCCCTAAGGTTACCCTCGGCGGCCGTTAGCCGTTATCCTGCTCTATGGGGCTCGGACTTTCCTCATGCCAAAGGCATGCAATTGCCCAACCTGCTTGTATGTTACATATTTTAAAGTAAAAAAACATAAAAGTCAATTAAATCGGTCATTTATTTTTTAAAACTCTTGTAAAAGGAGAAAACATATAGTAAAATAATGGCACAGAAGGTGAAATTCATGAGTGATATTTATTTCAAAAACTATAAAAAAAGAGACGACACGGGTGAAATCCCCATCACGCAGACCGAAAAGGATTTTCAGGACAGGCTCAATCGTCAGAAATATGAAGAAATAATACGAAATCAGGAGAGAAACGGAAGCTTTGAGGACTATCAAAACGGTGATCGACCTCAAAGGCAGAATATTAGCCAAGGCCAACGGCAAAGATCCGAGCCTCAACCGAAAAAGAAGAAGAAAAAAGGCTGCGGCTGCGGCTGCGGAACTTTATTCGTCATCTTTCTCCTGCTTATTGCTCTGATTCCTGTCGGCAGCTTCGGATATGTTTATTCCCTTTGCTCCAAGACAAATTATGTCGAAAGAACGGGCGTTGACTATCCCGAGGAGTCGAATTACTACAATGTTTTGCTCATTGGCTGCGACAAAAAGGACGAAAACTCACAGCGTTCCGACTCGATGATACTTGTTACCATCGACAAGGAGCATCAAAAAATCAAAATGACATCCTTTATGCGTGATTTATGGGTCACGATTCCCGATTACGGCGACGCAAGGCTCAATGCGGCTTTTTCGTACGGAGGAGCAGAGCTTTTGCTTGAGACTATCTATAAAAACTTCGATGTTCGAATCAACGATTATGTTATGGTCGATTTTGAGATGTTTGAAAAGCTTATTGACGGGCTCGGCGGCGTCACTGTTGACATTACGGAGGATGAAGCGGATTTTATCAACGAAACAAGTCATGCAAAGGTACATTCCGGAGAAAATATTCTCGACGGCGACTATGCTCTGATTTATTGCAGAATACGATATCTTGATTCCGATTTTAACAGAACGCAGCGTCAGCGTAAGGTCATGAATTCCATTCTCAAAAAGACCGTTTCTCAGAATCCTCTCAAAACCCTTTCCGTGATGAGCAATATTCTTCCGCTGGTAACTACCGATATTGCTCCTTTAAAGATGGCATTTAAGGCTTTCGGCGCAATAAGCTTCCTCAAATACGGAAACGACCAGTTCAGAATTCCGACGGACGACGGCTACTCAAGCGAAATGATTGAAGGTCAGGATGTTCTTGTACCCGACCTTGAAGAAAACAAGGAAGCTCTTCGCAGCTTCATCTACGATTCTTAATGAAATACCGTAAAAAACAAGGACAGAGGCATCGCTTCTGTCCTTGTTTTTTATCTTTTATACAGTGATGTCTTAATTGTTTTGACCCCAGAAAAGAAATCTGTCTCCTCCGTCCGAATCTGCCGGCTTTTCGGGATCTTCCTCTTCCGTAGGTGCTTCGGTTACCGGTTCCTCGGCTGCGGAAGACGGTTCTTCCGTTCTCGGCTCCGGCTCGGTTACATCAGGCTCGTCATAATTGCTGTTGCTGTCGGTGCGGCTGTAATTGTTATCGTTGTAGTCGGAATTATCATTTGACGAATAATTGTCGGAGCTGCTGTCCGTAGTCGTATCTCGTCTGTTCGATACGGAATCAAGCGGACTGACCCTGTCTTCGGAAAGAACAATGTTTGTCTTACCGTAGAGAATCTTCTGCAATCTCTGAGCGCAAAGCGGATAATCGACCGTCCATGCCCATGTTGTATCATTAATCATTCCGCCGATTCTTTCAACATAATCCTCGTTCGGCATGATATATTCGGAAATTTCAAAATCCATCCAATTATGCGCATAGGCTGTTGCGATAAGGGAAAGAACTTCTTTCTGCGTGTATCCTGTTCTCAGATAATCGGTAACCTGCTTATAAGCGTTTACAAGTTGTCCGTTAGTTGCTTTTTTCGCCTGATTGATAAGAGATTTAATAACCGATCTCTGTCTTCTTGTTCGGCTAAGGTCGCTGTCATCGTCACAGTGACGGATTCGGCTGTAAATAAGAGCCTGCTTACCGTTAAGTGTGGCTGTACCGTAAGGGAAATCGGTTTGCGAGGAAGTGCTTCTGATGTAATCCGCCTCATAGTCCTGAACATCGACCGTTACGCCGCCGATCGCATCAATAACCTTCGGGAAAGATTTAAAGTCAACCGCTATATACTGATCGATCTTGATTTTGTAGTTATTTTCGATCGTCTGCAAAAGCGTCTTCGGTCCGCCGTGATAAGCGGCATTTATCTTTTCATAGTCGTCATAATATGTTCCGTCCTCGTTGGGCATTTTTATATATGTCCAGCTGTCACGAAGGAATGAAACCATTGTTATTTTTTCGTTCTTTTTGTCGATAGAAATAAGTATCTGCGAATCGCAAAGATTATATTCGCTGTCAACACCGCAAAGAAGAACATTTATAACATTCTTGTTCGACATCTTATCTCCGCCGTTGTTTGCCCACTGATAAAGAAAAGCGTTGAGCGAATCTGCGTCAATATCACCCATGACATTGAATTCGGTATCATCGTCCACAAGATAATCCTTATCGATTTTGTTGTAATCGATTCCGTCATCGCCGTAGCCGTCGCTTTTGGTTGTAAGATAGAGCCAAAGAGCAACGCCGCCGGCCGAAAGAAGAAGGGCAATAACAAGAATCAAGGCGATTATCTTTGAATTTCTGTACTTATTCTTTGTGAAGAAGTTGCCGTTCTTTTTATCGGAAGCATCGCTTGTTTCTCGATAATCATTCTCATCTCTTAATGACTCATCGCTGTATGAGCTGATGTCCTCAATCGACTCTTCACTATGCTCCGTTTTCTTTATTTGCGGAACAGGAACAATTTGCGTTTCGTCTTTTTCGGAAATGTAATGATTGTATTTTCTGTTAAATTCATCCATGTTTTCCAAAGCATCTTTTCTTTCTTTGTTATCCATCAGATCAACTCCATTTAAACAAATCCTATATTTTTTCAGGCGTGCGCATCAAATTGCGCAGTACCGCCTTGACCCGGAATATGACAAAAAAGCGAACAACATAGTTATATTGTCCGCTTCTTTTAATGTTTATTCCTCTTTTGCTTTCGGCTCAATCCTGCCGTAAAGCGAACCCTCAAGGTCGGAACGCGGAGCTCTTGTCGGTGCAGCTTGTTCCTTTGATTGCGAACGGTTGTCGTACCTTCTGTAATCCCCTCTTCGACCTCTGCCGTTTGAAGGATTCGTTGCCTTGAATCCTTCGGCAAGTGTTATAACAACCCTTCTGTCACTTTCCGAACCGATAGAATGAGAATCAACGCCCTCAATTTCCTGAATCGTGGTATGAATTATACGCCTTTCATACGGGTTCATCGGATCAAGACAAACATTTCTGCCGTATTTCTTAACTCTTGCGGCGTTTTTCTTCGCAAGCTCACGGAGAGTTTCCTCTCTCTTTTCTCTGTAGTTTCCGGCATTGATTGAAACACGCTTATAATTATCCTTACCTTTGTTGATAACAAGTCTGGTCAGATACTGAATCGCATCAAGCGTTTCACCTCTTCTGCCGATCACATAGCCGTAATCGTTACCGCAGTCAAGCTGAACATAAACGCTTTCGTCATCTTCGTTTGCGGTGATCGTAACATCCTTAACTCCCATACCGTCAAGAACGCTTTTGATATAAGCCTCAGCTGCCTTGGAAGCGTTGCCGCAGGTTTTTACGGAATCCTTCGATTTCTTAACGGCTTCTTCCTTCTTCGGAGCAGACTCCTTCTTGATTTCAGGTTTCTTTGTTTCTGCTTTTTTTTCGGTCTTTACGGACTTCTGAGTCTTTGCCGGCTTTTTTACCTCATCGGGAATCTCGTAATAAGCTCTTGCTTCGGCGAGAGATCCTCCGAAAAGACCGAGAGTTTTCTTCTTAGGCATTTTAAGAACTTCAGATTTAACTTCGTGACCCTCGGGAGCAGCAAGCTCTTTAATTGCTGCCTCAATTGCAGCCTCAATTGTTGCGCCCTTTCCAAATGCTTCTTTAATCAACGGTTTTCACCTCTGTAATTCAACACATTAAGTGCTATTTTCTAATTTTAGTTACTTTTAATTCTTTTGATGCTGTTTTCTCTTGAACGACGCTCAACGGTTTCCTTAACCATAAGCTTTGCTATGTTCTTTTGCGGAGACATAAATTTCTTCATGATAAGAGTTTGTGCCATTGCAAAAATATTCGACGCAATCCAGTATACGCCGATTCCGCTCGGAAACATAAAAGCAAACCAAACCGACATTGCAGGCATCATAAGCATTGTGCAGCCCATACCGGGAGCCTTTGCCGCAGGATTTGTCTTTTTCTGTTGAAGCTGAGTAATAAGAGCCGAAATCAAGGAAGTGACGCCCGAAAGGATCGGAATGAGCCAATACTTGTTAAATTCCTTATATTGCGGCTGAACGCCAAGCTCAAGACCCAAAAAGATAAATCTCTTTGCATCAATGAATGCCTGAACCTTGGTGATTGCATCTGCTGAAACGGTCGTTATTCCTTTTGAAGAAATATATTCTAAGACCTCCGAGAAATGCTCGATAATATAAAGCGGGTAGTATCTGTCAACCTTTGAGCCGACGGTAACCACACCGTCCTTGACCATGCTTGAGAAAACATCGATAAACTGCTGTGATGTAGCGGCGTCAAGACCGATCGCATAGCGAAGCGGATTATAAAGAACGCCGTAAAGTCCGATAATAAACGGGAACTGAATCAGCAACGGAAGGCAGCCTGCCGACATTGGATTGTAGCCCTCTCTGGCATAAAGATTTTGAGTTTCCTCCTGAATCTTTTGCTGATTTCCCGCGTATTTTTCCTGAATGCGTCTGATTTTCGGAGCGAGCCGTTGCTGCTTTGCCATACCTTTCTGCTGGCTTATGGTAGACGGAAGCGTAACAAGACGGGCAAAAATCGTAAAAAGAATAATTGCGATTCCGTAGCTGCCGTCGAATCCGTCAACGATTCCGTAAAAGAAAAGCATAATATATCCGAAAATCGGAGTAATATACTTGTAAAGGAAGTTATACATATTTTGTCTCCTTTATTCTTTGCGGCCCTTTTCTTTTTTGGGAGGAACGGGGTCATAACCTCCTTTAAACAGTTGATTGCATCTGAGCAATCTGCCGATTGCCATGAATGAGCCTTTGAAAGCTCCGTGAACCTCAATGGCTTCAACGGCATAGTGCGAACAGGTCGGATAATACCTGCACATGGGCGGAAGATGAGGCGAAATATACCTTTGGTAAAACTTGATGCATCTTATGAGAAAATTTCTCATGTTTTTTTCACGCCCGCTTTTTTTAAATGCTTCGACATTATTGCCGAGATATCCGTGCTTTTGAGATATTTGGTTTTGGATCTGGCAACGAAAACAAAATCATATCCTCCTTTAACGGAAGGTAAATTTTCTCTGAAAGCTGCTCTTATGATCCTTCTTGAACGGTTTCTTTCAACCGCATTGCCGATTTTCTTACTTGTGGTAATACCCATACGACAAACTCCCGCGCGGTTATTTCTTAAAACATAAGTAACCAACGCAGGATCGGAAAATGATTTTCCTCTGCCGTAAGCTCGTCGGAAATCGCTATTTTGCTTTAAAACAATATAATTTTTCTCAGGCAAAAATATCAAATCCGTTCAACGGTGGTCTACCGTATAATCCAAGTGTATTCCGTTTGCTCCGGGCGCAAAATACCCGTTACGGGATAACTCAGTAAGTAAGCTGCTTTCTGCCCTTTGCACGGCGACGCGCAAGAACCTTGCGACCGTTTCTGTCAGACATTCTCTTACGGAAACCGTGTTCCATCTTTCTGTGACGCTTTTTGGGCTGGTAAGTTCTCTTCATCCTTCTGACCTCCGTTTCAATACTGTACTTTGTTATTCTGAGTGTCCTCAATGCAATAACGCATATGCACTCACATTGAAGTATTATATAGTAAAAAAAGCCCTGTGTCAATGTTTTTTTAGTAAATAATGATATTGAAACTATTTGATTAGCTTTTTTTCATATAATTTGTAAGCAATATGCTTCAAACCGTGATCGCTTAATAAATACAACACCTTGTAAAATTTCATGTATTGAAGATAATCCTTTTTTAAGATAAGGAAATTCTCGTCATATAAAAAGCTGCAAAAAGCATCAAATCGCTGCTTTTTTGTGTATTCATCCGATTTTTCAAAGTATTTTCTGCTGCAAAAAACATAATCCTTCAAAAATGCCTCATTCATATAATTTCTATACTCTGTCGAATAATTGAACTTTTCACAGAGCTGAATAAACCTTTTATAGCATTCCGACACATCGGATGTCAATTCAAGCTTCTTCCTTTTCTTTAAGACAGGAACGGAAATATCCGCATATCCGTTGTATTTGTATAGAATGTCGTCAACAAAAACAGCATTTTCGGCGTGCTTGAGATAGTCAAACAGCATTGTCAGATTCTCATAACAGACCTGATTTTCATTGAATTCGATACCGTTTTTCGTCATTATCTCTCTTTTTAACACCTTGTTACATGAGGATTGTAAAAGAATATGGGAAGACTCAAAAATATACTGAAATGCTTCGGCTCCCTCGGCTAAATCAAAAATAAGAGTTTGCGAGATCGAATTTGCCTCAGTTTTGTATACCTTGTTGTTTCTTATATGCTCTCCGTAAAAGCCGAATCCAAGAAAATCAGCAGAATACTTTTCAATGTATTCAATGATTTTATCGATTGCCGAATGTGTATAGCAGTCATCGCTGTCAATAAAAGTTATATATTCGCCGCATGCGTTCTTTAATCCGTAATTTCGGGTATTCGAAACGCCGCTGTTCTCTTTTTTAATGTACTTTATCCTTGAATCGGCAAAAGACTTTATGATTTTCTCCGTGTTGTCTGTTGAACCGTCGTTAATTATCAAAAGCTCAAAACAATCCGAAGAAGCCGAAAGTACGCTTCTAATCGAGCTTTCAATAGTCCTTTCAGCATTATAAGCAGGCATGATTACGGATAATTTCTTTTCAGACATACAATCACCTCCAAATAAATTATAATACATTTTATTGTATTTTTCAACACATTTATTTTAGGTAATGCCGCACAATTAAGGTGGACGGATTGCCTTAAATAAAAAGTTTTATTGAATTTATTCACAATAATTGTATATTTTAATCATTGCATTTAACCGTTTACTGTGATATACTTATTCGGTAAAAATCAAACAGGAGATGTAAAAAAGAGATGGATTCATTCGCAGAGCTTTGGGAAATGGTAAAAGAAGAATGTAAAAAGCAGGTTTCCGAATCCATATATAATGTTTGGTTCAAGGACATGGAGCTTGTAAGCTTTGACGATAACAGAGTCGTTATTGCTCTATCGGATTTCAAGCGTAAGATAGTTGAAAGCAGATTTATGGATAAATTGGAATCATCATTCAAAAATGTTATAGGTTTTGATATTCAAATTGTTCTTGTTGATGTTGAGAAAGCGGCTCCCGTCAAGGTCGAGGAAAGCGAAGATGCGCTCAGCGATGAGGATACCTTTGATTCGTTCATTGTTGGCGCATCGAACAAATTTGCTTACGCCGCAGCCAATGCCGTTGCCAATGATCCCGGCGGAAAATATAATCCCCTTTTTATTCACGGCAACTCTGGCTTGGGTAAAACCCATTTGCTTAATGCAATTGCACATCAGGTTAAGCTTACTCATCCGGAAGCAAACATTGTATATACAAGAGGAGAAAGCTTCACGAACGAGCTTGTAAAATACATAGGCCAGAAAAGCACGGAAGCATTTCATGACAAATACAGGAGTGCGGATATACTTCTCGTCGATGATGTTCAGTTCATTGCCGGCAAGGATTCAACTCAGGAAGAATTTTTCCACACATTTAACGCTCTCTATCAGGCAGGAAATCAGATAGTTCTTACCTCTGATCGTCCGCCGAAGGAAATTTCACTTCTTGAGGACAGACTTCGCAATCGTTTTGAATGGGGTCTTATGGCTGACATTCAGTCGCCAGACCTCGAAACAAGAATGGCGATAATTAAAAGAAAAGCCGAGATTCTTAACTTTGATCTCCCCGATGACATCGTTCAGTATATTGCGGAGAAGCTTAAAAACAATATCCGTCAGCTTGAAGGTGCAGTTAAAAAAATGCAGGCTTTTGTTACAATGCAGGGAATGCCGGTTAACATAATGACGGCTCAGACCGCCATTAAGGATATTATAGTCGATAACAGTCCGACTCCGGTTACGATAAATAAAATCGTCACAGAGGTCGCAAGAACATACGGAGCTGACAGCTCGGATATTTACTCAAAAAAGCAGAACGCTCAAACGACAGAAATGCGTCAAATGGCAATATATATTGTCAGGGAAATGACGGGACTTTCAACAAAGCTTATCGGCCGTGAATTCGGCAGAGATCACTCAACGATCGTTTACAGTCTTGATAAATTCACCAAGCGCTATAATGAGGACAGCAAGATCAGGAGCGTTGTTGACAATATTATAAAGAACATCCGTGACGGACGTTGATTCGGAGGGTATTATGGCATTCGGTATTTTTAAAAAATTCAACTTAGGTCTTAAAAAGACCAGAGAGAGTATGTCGGGGGCTATCGATGAGGTTATCAGCGAAAATGAGGACATAACCGATCAGCTCTATGACGATCTTGAAGAAATTCTCATAATGGGCGATGTTGGAATGAACACATCTGCCGAGATTTGCGAAAAGCTCAGGGAATATGTTTCAAAGCATCATCTCAAAAAGTCCTCTCAGGTAAAGGGAGCGATCAAGGAGATCGTTTCGGAAATGCTTGAGGGCGGAGAAGATATGGGTCTTATCACCATGCCGTCTATTATTCTTGTAATCGGCGTCAACGGCGTCGGCAAAACTACAACAATCGGTAAAATGGCGGCAATGTACAAATCTCAGGGTAAAAAGGTTATACTCGGTGCGGCGGATACATTCCGTGCCGCAGCGATAGATCAGCTTGAGGAATGGGCAAACCGTGCCGGTGTGGAAATCGTAAAGCATCACGAGGGTGCAGACCCTGCCGCCGTTGTTTATGACACTATTCAGGCAGGTATCGCCAGGGACGCAGATATTATTATCTGTGACACTGCCGGACGCCTGCATAACAAAAAGAACCTCATGGACGAGCTTGCCAAGATATACAGAATTATTGACAAAGAGCTTCCTTACAACGACCGTGAGAGTCTTCTTGTTCTTGACGCCACAACAGGTCAGAATGCCGTTAATCAGGCACGAGATTTCAAGAATGTTTGCGAGATAACAGGAATTGTTCTCACCAAGCTTGACGGAACGGCAAAGGGAGGCGTTGTGCTTGCGATAAAGAACGACCTCAAGGTTCCCGTAAAATTTGTTGGTGTCGGCGAACAGCTTGACGACCTTCAGCCTTTCAATCCCAAGGCGTTTGCCGACGGACTTTTCGACAATGAGGTCAAGCATGACGAAGAAAATATGTTTATGGACAACGAGTCCGAAGAAGAAAAGACGGAGGAAGCTGCCGAATGAAACTGCTGATTGCAACCCATAATAAAAAAAAGAAGGTTGAATTGCAGCGCATTCTCTCCCCTCTCGGTATCGAGGTCGTTACAGCCGAGGATATCGGCTGCGATCTTCGTGATGTTGAGGAAACCGGAACGACCTTTGAGGAAAATGCAAGGCTTAAAGCAATTGCCGGCTGCGAGGACAGCGGACTTGCGTGCATTACTGATGATTCGGGCTTGTGCGTTGATTATTTAAACGGTGCACCCGGTGTTTATTCTGCAAGATATTCGGGAGTTCACGGTGATGATGAGGCGAATATCGACAAGCTTCTCAATAATCTTATCGGTGTGACAAAGGATAAGCGAACCGCAAGATTTGTTTGCGCCGCCTGCTGCGCATTTCCCGACGGCAACATGATAACCGTAAGAGGCGAATGTGAGGGCGAAATCCTCACCGAAAGACACGGTAGCGGCGGATTCGGATATGACCCGATTTTCATGGCAAACGATAAGCCTTTCGGTGAAATTTCCGCTGAAGAAAAGGACGCAATGAGCCACAGAGGAAAAGCACTCAGGCTGATGGCCGAGCAGCTTAAAAATATTATTACGGAGTAAAATATGGACGAAAAAATGACAAGCAAAAGGCGTGCGGAATTAAGAGGAGCGGCAAACAGACTTGAGCCTCTGTTCCATGTCGGAAAAAGCGGTGTTACGCCTGCCGTTATCGCTCAGACAAACGAGGTTTTCAATACAAGAGAGCTTATAAAGCTTAAGGTTCTGCTTGAAAGCGCTCCCGAAAAGCCGAGAGAGATTGCCGAAAAAATTGCTTCGGAAACCCGATCGCAAGTCGTTCAGGTTATCGGCGGCAGCATTATTCTTTATAAAGAAAATCCCGATATTGAAAACGGTGTTGTAAAGAAAAAGAAGACTCCCGAGAAGAAGAAATCCGGTATCGGTAAAGGCGCAAAAGACTTCAAAAAGGTCTATAACGCAAAAAAGAAAAAGGAAGAGGAGCGTCAGGCTGCCGAACGGGCAAGGTATAACAGAAGCCGCAGGCGCAACTTTAACGGCGGCTATTCAAAATAATTCAAGGGAGGTCGTGGTATGGACAAGAACGACAACAAGACCGTAGCTCAAAACAAAAAAGCCTACCACGATTACTTCGTTCTTGAGGAGTACGAGGCAGGAATTGAGCTTTTCGGTACTGAGATCAAATCAATTCGCCAGGGCAAAATAAATCTTAAGGACGCATGGTGCAACATTGTCGGCGGAGAAATTTTCGTCAACGGTATGCACATCAGCCCTTATGACCATGGCAATATATTCAACCGTGACCCGATGAGAGTGAGAAAGCTTCTGATGCACAAAAAAGAGATCAACAAACTTTTCGGCACGGTCAAACAGGACGGTCTTTCGCTCATTCCCCTTTCGGTTTATTTTAAGAAAGGCAGAGCGAAGGTGAAAGTCGGTCTTTGCAAAGGTAAAAAATTGTACGATAAGCGTGATGTTGCCGCAAAAAAAGATGCTGCAAGAAACATCGAAAGAGCGATGAAAGAACGCTTTCAATAAATATGGGGATGAAAGGATTTCGACGGGGATTTTGAACCGTGATAAGCGAGCAGTGGTGCGGAACCACTATAAAAGCCGTAGTTTATAAAAATAAACGACAATAATACTCAGTTAATGGCTGCCTGAGTGCGGCCCATCCTTCCCGGAAGTACTGCGGTCCGGATAAGGGTGTCGATCAGCAGTGAACGTGAATGAATGAGTAGCCTTGCAATTCATCATGACCTAAAGGATACCGTAAAGGAAAGCCTGTTTATCGGCGTTCTTTGAGGGGAAGCTTAAAAGATAAACTACGCTCGTAGAAAATTGCGGGAATTGATTTTCGGACGCGGTTTCGATTACCGCCATCTCCACCAAATAAGGGTGTTCCACCCACACTACAACACACATCAAAAGCTATAAAAATGTTGATTTTACATCGTTTTTAGCTTTTGGTGTGTGTTTTACTATTTTTACGATATCGTTAAAAAATGTTCGCGTTGCAGTCACTGTTGCAGTCAATTTTTCCCCGACCGCCGCCCGGAATTTACTACAATTTCGGAGTTTTAAAAAAATTAAAAAATTTTTCAAAAAGCTCTTGACAAGCCACTCATTGAGTGGTATAATATAGCCAACAACTGAGGGAGACCTCGCAAAGGAGACATCATCATGGCACTCGAAAAGTTAACAAAAATCGGAGATAAAACAATACCTGAAATCGCAGAGGAAATCCTTGAAATTGTCCGCAATGAAGATACATTAAATGACTGCTTCGGCATTCGATGGGACAAGAAAAAATTCAAAGTTGGCGCTAATCTCCATAAATCTCATCTGTTATACCAAGACCAGGAGTACGACCATAACGACAACCCAATATATCCTGAGGGCAAAGGGCGTTACAAGGGCTACTATGACGCCGGGGAACTTAACGGCACAAGCTCAATCGGCATTGATTATCACGACACCGCAAAAGTAGTCGAAAAAAAGATTGAGTATAGCCTCTCTTACAGTTTTGATAATGATAGCAATTTTTATCTAATTCAAGGTCATTCCGCAGAGGGTGGTGCTGATATCGATGAGTGGATTATTACCAACGCCAAGGTAAGGGTGGCATATTGATGGCTATTTATAACAACCGCATTTGCAAGCAATGCGGCAGAATCTTTTCGGGAGGACCTCGTGCGTGGTATTGTCCGGACTGCCGACACGAGCGTAAAAAAGAGAGCGAGCGCAGACACAAGAAACATGGTGCTATGCGCCCGATCGGCAGCACAGATCGCTGCATAAATTGCGGCAACCCATATACTGTAATGGGCGGCTTGCAAAAGTATTGTCCCGACTGTGCGCCGAAATGTGTTGCCGAAATTGACCGTCAACAAGGGTTGGCACTGTATCACAAAAACAAGGATAAAATCAACGAGCAAAGATACCGTAAGCGGCAAAAGCAAAAAAAGGAGATTAGTTGCGTAGTTTGCGGAAAAACATTTTTCGGGCACGCTAATCAAAAATTTTGCACCGAGGAGTGCAGAGCTAAACACAAAAAAGAGTATAGCCGGGATTATGAGCGTAGCCGACCCGGCAGGAAGAAGGCACAAAATGACGGATAAACAAAGAAAATTTGCGGTGAGCGAATCACTTAATTACAATGATGTTGATGCGTTTGCCTCCGATATCGCATTGTCGTGTGAGTTCGACGGCGTCGAAATCTCGGACGCTGTTATTGACGACCTCAGGGGATTGTGGCAAATTACCCACATGAGCATTGCCGAAATCCGTGCAAAAAGCGGGCTAAGTCGAGTTGCTTTTTGTGATAAGCTCTTGATTCCAATCCGCACGGTGGAAAATTGGGAGAGCGACAAGTCCGGCAAGCGTGAGCCTCCGCTGTATCTTAAATTTTTGATTTACAACGCATTATCCAAATAAACGCAAAAATCCCCGGACTATCACATAAGTGGTAATCCGGGGATGAATTTATTTATTAAGTTTTAAAACCTCACTTTGACAAAAGCGTATAGCACGCTCTGATTGTCTGTGCGCCGGCGAGGCCGTCAACGGTGATTTTTGCCGCACGCTGGACTTGCTTTGTAGCTTCGGTCGTGC
>CAVJIV010000025.1:0-25190 GCA_963649715.1 bacterium
GCACTCGTTTGTTAATAAAATGTCAATTTAACTAATATTTGCAAGAAGAGAGACGAAATTATTCATATACTTTTTTCATTGACTTATTGACCGAAATATCCTATAATTTCATAGGATATTAAAATGAGGGAGAATTGGTTTTATGTTATCTAACACAGAAAAGACTATGGACAAGATCGTTGCCCTTTGCAAAAACAGAGGATTTATCTTTGCCGGCAGCGATATTTACGGCGGTCTTGCCAACACTTGGGATTACGGTCCGCTCGGCGCAAGACTTAAAAATAATGTTAAGGACACATGGAGAAAGCGGTTCATTCAGGAGAGAAAAAACAGCTATGAGGTTGACGCTGATATTCTTATGCATCCGAAGGTTTGGGAGGCGAGCGGTCATGTTGCCAGCTTCTCCGATCCGCTTCTTGACTGCAAGGAATGTAAAATGCGTCACAGAGCCGATAACCTCATTGATGATTTTGACCCCGACGCTCACGCCGACGGTATGACGAAGGAGGAGATGTTTGAATACATCAAGGCTCATTCGATTCCGTGCCCGAACTGCGGCAAGCACAACTTTACGGATATCAGAGAGTTCAATCTCATGTTCCAGACCTACAGGGGAGTTACAAACGACGCAAAGAGCGTTATTTATCTCCGTCCCGAAAATGCGCAGGGCGAGTATGTTAACTATCTCAATGTTCAGCGCAGCATGAGAGCGAAGCTTCCGTTCAGCATCGGTCAGATCGGCAAGGCTTTCAGAAACGAGATCACTCCGGGTAACTTCACATTCAGAACGATCGAGTTTGAGCAGATGGAGTTCCAGACCTTCTGCAAGGAAGGCTCGGACACTGACCTCTACGAGTATTTCAAGAATTACGGTCATCGTTATTATATGGATCTCGGTATTGCCGAGAAGCATCTTCGCTTCCACGACCACGAGAAGCTTGCCCATTATGCAAAGGCGGCCTGTGATATCGAATTCCTTTTCCCGTTCGGCTGGGGTGAGATCAACGGTACGCATAACAGAACAAATTTTGACCTCACAAGACACCAGGAGTATAGCGGTCAGAAGCTTGAATACCTCGATCCTGAGACAAACGAGAGATATATACCTTTTATAATAGAGTCCACATACGGACTTGACAGAACGGTTCTTGCCCTTCTCTGCGAGGCATATGACGAGGAGGTTATCGACGAGGAGAAGAACGATACGAGAGTTGTTCTCCATTTCAACCCTGCGATTGCGCCCTACAAGGCGGCGGTTCTTCCGCTTTCAAAGAAGCTTTCCGCCGACGCTCTCAAGGTTTATGAAAAGCTTCAAAAGGACTTCATGGTTGACTTTGACGAGACAGGCTCGATCGGCAAGAGATATCGCCGTGAGGACGAGATAGGAACGCCGTTCTGCATCACATTTGACTTCGATTCGCTTGAGGATAACTGTGTAACGGTTCGTGACAGAGACACGATGGAACAGATTCGTATGCCGATCGATGAAATCAATGAATATATTCTGTCAAAGATTACATTCTAATTATTGAATAAATTAAATTGGAAGGCAAAGCTTATGAAAAAAATCAATTTTACAGAAACAGTTCTCCGTGATGCTCAGCAGTCGCTGATCGCAACGAGAATGCCTTTTGAAACCTTTGAGCCGATTCTTTCAACAATGGACAAGGCGGGCTACTACTCGCTTGAATGCTGGGGAGGCGCAACCTTTGATTCGTGCTTGCGTTACCTCAATGAAGATCCGTGGGAGAGGCTCAGAAAGATTCGCAAGGCATGTCCGAACACGAAGCTCCAGATGCTTCTCAGGGGTCAGAATCTTCTCGGCTATAAGCACTATCCGAACGATGTGGTAAGAAGATTCGTTGCAAAGAGCGTTGAAAACGGAATCGACATCATCAGGATTTTCGACGCGCTCAACGATGTAAGAAATCTTGAGGTCGCGGTCGATCAAACAATCAAGTCGGGTGCGCATGCATCGGGCACTATCTGCTACACGCTCAGCCCCGTGCACAACACAAAGGCTTATATCAAGCTTGCCAAGGATATGGAAAGTATGGGCGTTCAGTCCATCTGCATCAAGGACATGGCAGGTATCATCAGCCCGAAGGAGGCCTATGAGCTTGTCGGAGCGCTTAAGCAGAATGTCAAGCTCCCGATCATTCTCCATACGCACTGCACAACGGGACTCGGTCCCATGACGCTGCTCAAGGCGGCGGAAGCGGGGGTCGATGTTATCGATACGGCGATTTCGAGCTTCTCCGGCGGCACAAGCCAGCCGGCAACCGAAACGCTCAACTATATTCTCACTCAGGACGGCTACAAGACGGGTCTTGACACCGATGTTCTCAAGGAGATCAACGATTTCTTCAAGCCTGTAAAGGCGAATGCGCTCAAGAGCGGACTTCTTAACCCCGTTGTTCTTTCGACGGATACCGACGCTCTGACATATCAGGTTCCGGGCGGAATGCTCTCAAACCTTGTCGCTCAGCTTACGGCGCAGAAGAAGATGGATAAATTTGACGAGGTTCTTGCGGAAACTCCGAGAGTAAGAAAAGATCTCGGCTATCCGCCGCTTGTTACTCCGATGAGCCAGATGGTCGGTGTTCAGGCAACCTCGAATGTCCTTGCCGGAGAGAGATACAAGAATGTTTCAAAGGAGATCCGTGCTTATGTAAAAGGCGAGTACGGCAAGGCTCCCGGAAAGATAGATCCCGAGCTTATAAAGAAGGTTCTCGGCGACGAAAAACCGATCAAGGGCAGATATGCCGACACGCTCGGCGACGGCTACGAGGCTGCAAAGGCCGAGATCGGCGCAAAGGCACACAGCGAAGAGGATGTTCTTTCATATATCGCATTCCCCACTCAGGCCGAAGCGTTCTTCGACAAGCGTGACGAAAAAGCGAAGAACACCTTCAAATACACCATTGAAAAAATTGATTGAGGAGGAAAACGAATATGAATATGACTCCTAAGCTTCTCGGCGTTTTTGCAGATTTATACGGCTCGAACGACGCAATGGATTTCGGCAAGGCCGCATTGGTTGCCGTTGTCGGTTTCATTGTTGTTATGGTCGTGCTTGCAGTTATTGCGCTGTTTATCAAGGGCATTGCCGCTGTTTTTGACAGGGCGAGCAAAAATACCGCACCGGCTGCCACCCCGACGCCGGCTGCCGCTCCTGCACCGGTTGCCGCTGCTCCGAGCGTTCAGCCCGCTGCTCCGGCAGGGGTCGAGCTTGTAGGCGTTGACGAGCCTACGGCGGCGGTTATCATGGCAATAGTAAGCCACCAAAGCGGTATAAGCCTTGACAGGCTTGCGTTCAAATCCATTAAATTATCGGAGGATAAGTAAATGAAATATGTTGTTACTTTAAACGGAAAAAAATATGATGTGGAGGTTAACGAGAGCGAAGCCGTTATAACCTCCGTAAGCAACGCTGCCCCTGTTGCAGCTCCTGCTGCTCCCGTTGCAGCTCCCGCTTCGACGGCAAGCACCGCACCCGGCGCAACGGCGGCGGTAGTCGGCACGGCGGTAAGCGGCACGCAGATAACTTCTCCGATGCCCGGCACGATCCTCAAGCTGAATGTTGCCGTAGGCCAGTCGGTCAAGGCAGGCGATGTTGTTCTCATCCTTGAGGCAATGAAAATGGAAAACGAGATCGTTGCTCCCTGCGACGGTACGATAAAGCAGATCCTTGTTACCAAAGGCTCGACCGTTGATACGGATCAAATTCTTGCAGTTTTATAATAAAGGACGGTATTCGGAATGGACTTAATTTTAAATGTTTTGAAAGGCTTGTGGGAATCGTCCGGATTTGCAATTCTCGAATGGCAGAATATCGTAATGATCCTTGTTTCGTTTGCGTTTCTTTTTCTTGCTATTCATCCCAAATTCAGATTTGAACCGCTGCTCTTGGTTCCTATCGCATTCGGCATTCTTCTTGCCAATCTTCCCGGCGCAGGCATTATGGATGACCTGACGGCCGGACAGATCTTCGGCGGCGACGGCTCGCTCGCCGGACAGGGTGAGCACTGGTATGATTCCGGTGTTCTGAGAATAATTTATGCCGGCGTTAAATCAAACATCTTCCCATGCCTTATTTTCATGGGCGTCGGTGCAATGACGGATTTCGGCCCGCTTCTTTCCAATCCTATCAGCCTGATTCTCGGCGCAGCGGCACAGCTCGGAATTTATGTTGCCTTCCTCATAGCGGTTGCTCTCGGATTTAATCCGCAGGAGGCCGCATCTATCGCCATCATCGGCGGTGCGGACGGCCCGACGGCTATTTATCTTACATCGAAGCTTGCGTCGCATCTTCTTGCCCCGATTGCGCTTGCGGCGTATTCGTATATGGCGCTTATTCCGCTCATTCAGCCTCCTATCATGAAGGCTCTCACAACGAAGAAAGAGCGTGAGGTCAAGATGACACAGCTCAGAAAGGTTACAAAGACCGAGAAAATCATCTTCCCGGTAATCGTTCTCGTTCTTGTTGCCCTTCTTCTTCCGTCTGTTGCTCCTCTTCTCGGAATGTTTATGCTCGGAAATCTCTTCCGTGAATGCGGTGTTGTTGAAAGGCTTTCCGATGTTGCGCAGAATGCACTTAACAATATCATTGTTATTCTCCTCGGCGTTACCGTCGGCGCAACCGCAAACGGTCAGACCTTCCTTCAGGTTCAGACAATTAAAATCGTTGCCCTCGGACTTATCGCTTTTGCGTTTTCAACGGTCGGCGGCGTCCTCCTCGGCAAGCTTCTCTATCTCGTTACGGGCGGCAAGATAAATCCGCTCATCGGTGCGGCAGGCGTTTCCGCCGTTCCTATGGCGGCTCGTGTTGCTCAGAACGAGGGCAGAAAGTATAACCCGACCAACTTCCTCCTCATGCACGCCATGGGTCCGAATGTTGCAGGCGTTATCGGCTCTGCCGTTGCAGCAGGCTTCCTGCTTATCATGTTCCAGTAATTCATCAAAACAGGCTCGCAGTTATGCGGGTCTGTTTTTTTAAAAAGCAATATCCTTTAATTTTGAAAAATTTATCAAAAAGCTTGATTTTTTTCAGCATATGCTATACAATAAGATAATTTATATTTAAGGCGGTAATGCACGATTGGGGTGTTGAATTGCCTTAATTGAGTGGAGGTTGCAAAATGACTTTTGATGAAAAATTCGGAAAGGAAGGCTTGACCTTTGACGATGTGCTGCTTATCCCGGCGGAATCTGATATTCTCCCCAAGGATATCGACATAACGACGAAGCTTTCCGATAGTATCATTCTTAACACACCCATTATGACTGCGGCCATGGATACTGTAACGGAAGCACCCATGGCTATTGCGATCGCTCGTGAAGGCGGTATCGGCGTTATACATAAGAATATGCCGATGGAGGTTCAGGCTCAGGAGGTAGATAAGGTTAAGCGTTCCGAGAACGGTGTTATCGCCCAGCCCTTCAGCCTTACGCCGGATCATTACGCATATGATGCGGAGAATCTTTGCAAAAAGTATAAGATTTCCGGTGTTCCCATCTGCGATAATGACGGAAAGCTTGTCGGTATTCTCACAAACCGTGATATGCGCTTCATGACCGATTTCAACATCAAGATCAGTGAGGTCATGACAAAGGATCATCTTGTAACCGCTCCTGTCGGAACAACGCTTGAGCAGGCGAAGCAGATCCTTATGAAGCACAGAATAGAAAAGCTTCCGCTCGTTGACGATAACGGTTATCTCAAGGGACTTATCACAATAAAGGATATAGAAAAGAGCGTTCAGTATCCGAATTCTGCCCGTGACAAGGGAGGCAGACTTCTTTGCGGCGCAGCAATCGGCGCAACGGCCGATGTGCTCGACAGAGCGTCAATGCTTGCAAAGGCAGGCGCAGATATGTTTGTTCTCGATTCCGCTCACGGCCACAGCAAAAACATTCTCAAGTCGGTTGAAAAGGTCAAGACGGCGTTCCCGAACATTACCCTTTGCGCCGGCAATGTTGCAACCGCAGAGGCAACCGAGGCTCTTATCGCAGCCGGTGCGGACATTGTTAAGGTCGGTATCGGTCCCGGCTCAATTTGTACAACACGAGTTGTTGCAGGTATAGGTGTTCCGCAGATCACGGCGATTTTTGATTCCGCAAACGCTGCCGCCAAGCACGGCATTCCGGTAGTGGCAGACGGCGGCATCAAGTATTCCGGCGAGATCGTTAAGGCGATCGCTGCCGGCGCAAGTGCGATCATGGTCGGCTCGCTCGTTGCCGGCTGTAAGGAAAGCCCGGGCGAGACGGAGATTTTCCAGGGCAGAAGCTTCAAGGTTTACCGTGGAATGGGCAGCCTTGCGGCAATGGCAAACGGCAGCAAGGACAGATACTTCCAGGAGGACAACAAGAAGCTTGTTCCGGAGGGAGTCGAGGGTCGTGTTCCTTACAAGGGACCTCTCGGAGACACGATTTTCCAGATGCTCGGCGGCTTACGCTCCGGTATGGGCTATTGCGGCTGTCATAACATCGAGGAACTTAAGACTAAGACGAGGTTCGTCAGAATAACGAATGCCGGTCTTATCGAGAGCCATCCGCATGATGTGTTCATCACAAAGGAAGCGCCGAACTATTCGGGCAAATAAGCAACAGAAAAGCAGGGTATACGCCGCATTGTGCGATTTATACCCTGCTATTTTATTTTTAGGCAATAACGAACATCGCAATCGAGCGAAAATGCATCGGTATAATTCATAAAGAGAATGATACAAAAAACTGTTGATAGTTATGTGTAAAATGTACAAAATCAATAATACGCCTAAAAAAATATTGACTTTTGCCGGTTAATGAGTTATAGTTAAAATAACCATAAGAGTGGTGTCATTGGGCGAACCACCGTTTTGCACACGGGGTGCCTCATTACGACCCTCTTGGGGTTTACCAAATGCGTCGTAATGACGCTTAGGCTCATTCGGATTCGCTGACCGGGCTGTTGCTGCGGGAAGGCATTGGCGGCGAACGGTCGGAGTTTCACGGTTGAGCGGCGGCGTAATGATGTCGCGCCAGCTGCACGGGCTGGATAAAAAACAGTGCGATATGCATTCTCAGTGCATATAAACTTTTTGTGGAGGTGCAATCCAAAAAAATGAGTAATGCAAAAAGATTCATGAGCGTCATTCTTGCAATGATCATGGTTCTTTCGATGCTCGTAGTCGGCGCAAGTGCTTACTCGGCCTATAAGGGTGACGCAATCAAGTCTCAGTACAACAAGCTTGATAAGCCCGTCCTTACTACGGATCAGTATGCATCCGCTGCCGTTGATGAGCTTGACCGTATGCTCGGCAAGGAGCAGATCAAACTTGAAAAGTCTGATCTTTACGGTATCGGCGAACTTGATCTTACATCGGTTGACGCTACAATGCAGTCGGTTTACAACTTTGTAACCGGCCGAACCTTTGAAACATTCAAAGGAATGCTTGGCGATATTGCCAACCTCAACGCAAATGCTTTTGCGACGGTCAGAAGATCGAGCGGAGATATCAATGTGCTTTACGCGGTTCTCCAGTTCCTCTATGACAACAAGGGCATTTTCGTTAGCTACATCAATCAGACGATTGATCTCGGCTCGATTCTTCCCTCGGTTGTTGACCTCAGTGACTATACTGATCTTAACCAGCTTCTCAAGAAGATGCTGTACGAGGTAGTTTATACTACCACGGATTCGACAACGGGCGAATCGATTAAGCCGACAGTTCCGGAAACCGTTACAACCTCGATCGACACCATGGTTCAGAAGCTTATCGATGATAAGGTTGCTGAATTTATCCCCGAGCTTAGCGGTTATACGGATATCAGCAGCGGAACAATGTATACGTTCCTCGACACAGCCCTCAAGCAGGCATTCAATTCTTCACTTGTCCTTGATCTTATCAATGGCAGCGTTAAGGATGAAATCAAAAAGGCTTGCGGCGTTGAGTTCCAGAAGAACGAAGACGGTTCCTATGTTAAGGATGAAAAGGGCAACAAGGTTGAAGCTAACAGAGATAACCTTAACGGCTATGCCAACTATCTCAATATCGACTATACATATAGTGGATTCACATTTGGCAGCGGTTCGTTTGTTTCTCAGCTCAACAATATCCTCGGTTCATTCGTTAACCTTCTCCTCAAGTCGGGTGTTTACACCTGGCAGACAGGCGACAACACGGTTCTCATGGATAACCTTGTAGGTCTTGCAAAGGCCGTTCTCGTTAATACGGGCGACGATTTCTTCGCTTCCTATATCAAGGTTGCTTCAGCCGATGAGGTTAACAAGATGACCAATGAGGAGCTTATTGTTTATGCTCTTCGTGCAATCATCAACGGTTCCGTTACCGGCATGTATATTCCCGACAGCGTGACAACCGTCGTTGACTTCGGTTACTACGCATTGACGCAGCTCCTTGCAACATCAGCTCCCGAGCTTGATTTCTCGAGCTATGATCATAGCGTTGATACCCTTATCGTTATGGGCGTTAACTACGCTATCTACAGCGTAAATTCCGCTATCGACATGGGTCTTTCATATGTTTCCGATATGGACGGTGTTGATGCTCAGCTTAAGGTTGCTGCTCAGTACGGTATCGAAAATTACGGCGGACTTCTCAACGGTCTTTCACTCAGCACGAGTGACAGCGGTTGGACAACTCTCAACAAGATCGTAGACGGTCTTTTCGGTCTTAATTGGCTTCCGACTTGTGCAAATAAGGATGTCAAGACCTTTGTGATCGATAACCTTCTCAAGAATATTGCTAAGCTTGATTTCAAGAGCATTCTTGATATGTTTGAGAATTCTGCATTCCCGTCAGCTTCCGATCTTAACAAGACTCCGAAGGCTGCGGTTCTCGATGTAGTTACAAGAATTGTGAACATCATCTTCCCGGGTGCTCTCAGTACTTCTGCTACAACATTTGAAGCTCTCGCAACAAACGCTGCCCTTGCCGGCACAGTTGATGCGATCTTCTCAGATCTTTACAACTACAGAGTTAACCTCGTTGCAGGTGCTCTCCCGATCGTTTGCTCGGTACTTTCGCTTACAACGCCTCAGGAATTCAAGTTCCCGACCGTTACTTGCGACAGCTTTATCTATGATAAGTCAGGTTCTCCGAGCTTCACGATCAAGCTTCGTAACAGTTCTTCCGGTATCAACACCGGCTACACAACCGCTTCCGGCACTTTTGTACAGGATTCCCTTTATACATATGATATAAAGAGCATCACTTCAAACAGCAGCGTTCTTACGCTCACACCGGATAAGACTAAGGTTGCCGGCGGTGAGGAAGTTAACATCAGCGTTGCCGCAACAAGCACATATCAGGGTGCTGCTCCGTTCATCGTTGCAATCACCTATGATGTTTTGACCGAGGATGGCTCAAGCCTTACCGATGATCCCATCACCGAGTATGTTTACAGCTTTATCTCGGCTTCTGCCGATGATGACAGCGGCAAGGAAGTCAGCTACACAAGCGGTAGCTATTCTGTAACCGGCGGTCCGTCTTACATCTATGCAAGCAGCATGAGCGACCTTTACAGAGCTCAGTACACATTTGAAAATGCAAGTGCGAGTGAGGTAACAGGTGCATCTGTTGTTGCAACATCAACCGCTCCGATCAACGCTAATTACCTTACCGTTAAGAGCGACACATTTGATATTCTTGCTAAGACAGGCGACCAGAACGGTATTGCAAAGTCCTATATCTTTGAGACGACGGAAGCATACGATTCCCTCACTCAGGAAGAGAAGGACGCTGCTTGGACAGCTATCTGCACAATGGGCACAATGACCTCTAAGCAGTATAACTACAGCATCGGTGCTAAATTCGGTTCAACGGAAGTTAAGACCGCTGTCAGAGTATTCTGCTATGAGGAATATGGACTCGGCTCGCTCCTTTCATCCGAAATCAGCAAACACCGTCAGGCTTCCAACTACGAAACAGGTTGGACAGAGTGGGAGACTGCGATGAATGATGCCGTTGACGCTGTTTACTCGCCGTTCGTTCAGGGTAACTTCAGAGCTACAAAGGCCAAGAAGTACCAGGCAGCTTATACAGCTCTTAAGGCAGCTGCCGAGACTCTCGACGCTAACGAGAAAGCCGGCGGACTTGATTCCACAAAGGCAATCATGAATTCTTACGCTCCGTCAAACGAGGGTAAGGTTTATACGGACGCTGATTACAGCTTCTTCGGAGTTTCCGATTATGAGCCGTACACCTATTACAACTATCGTGATGAGGTTAAGGAAGCCAACAGCATGATCGAGAGAGCGGAAGTTCCCGATGCAGAGGGCAAGACCTATCCTGCCGATGCACTTACTGTTGCTTACAGAAACCATCGTCTCAGCCTTTACGGAAGCCGACTTCTCAAGAAGGACGCTGTCAAGACTCATCTTGCTTATGAGCTTGCCAATGCAGAGGCTAAGGGCTATGTTTCCTCTAATTACACCGCAGAGTCATGGGCAGATTATGAGACAGCTCTCAACTTTGCAACTTCTGTAAATAACGATGCTACATCTGATCTCAGACAGACCAAGGTTGACACCGCTTATGAGATGCTTCTTGAGTATCAGAAGAGACTCATCGAAGCAGGCGGAGATACAAAAGATCCTGTTTATGAGCTTATCAGTGATGTTCAGGTTGAAGAAACCGTTGACGGTAATGTTCTTTTAGGCGTTTCAGGCTACGGTGAAAACGATGTTGCATATTACTTTGCAAACCTTGAGAATTGCACAGTTGAGCTTGAAGAAAATGCACAGGGTGAGTTCTCAACAGAAGCAAAGATTTATGTTAAGGACAATAGTGGCAATATAGTAGAGACATATATTGTTTCAGTTACAGGTGATGTAAACTGTGATGGTTCTTGTGCCGATACAAACGATGCCAGCATTGTTCTTGCAGTAAGCAGTGGTCTTGCTGACTTTGAAACATCAAGCATTGAACTTGCAGCCGACATGAACAATGACGGTGGCGTTGATACAAGTGATGTTTCTAACATTTGTATGGTTGCGTCGGGTCTTGCGGATGTTGATTTCGTAAACCGCACAATTTCATTCTAAGTTAATTATGTTATGTACCGTTTTCCCTCGCTTGACGGGGGAAAACGGGAATAACCAATTTTATGTTAATTGCGGCATTGGCTGTGATTATAAATATTCGACTGTAGTGCAAAACAGTCGAATAAAAGAATACGGGAGAGGTCAGCTCTTTATCCCGAAAAAAATGAAGGAGGAATTTCCAAGTGAAAATAACGAAGAAAATCCTTTCCGTCATATTGTCTGTTATTCTTGCAGTGGCTGTTTTTGGCATTTGTGCCTCGGCTGAAGGCACGACGACAGAAAGCGAAAGCATGACTGTAACCGTTTCGACCGATAAGGACGAGTACGCTCCCGGCGATGAAATCACAGTTACTGTTTCGCTCAAGACTAATTACAATATGACCGCCTTCCGTTTCCCTGTAATGTTCAATTCCGATGTTTTCGAAATTCCGAACCTTATCGGCCTTACGGCTCTCAATACCGCTAAGGAAAAGGGAACGATTTTGGCAAACTCACTCAACGACGGTTCGGTAACCGTTGAGGGCTATGACGCTTCGGAGTTCAGCTGCATCCTTGTTCAGTGGACGGCTGCTGTTTCCGATTCCACCCTCGGCTGTCTGAATCTTCCGGACGGTGAGCCGTGTTTCTCATTCAAAATAAAAGCAAAGTCATCTGCGGCAGGCAAGAGCGGTACGATCCTTGTCCCCTCGGAGTATACGGGCTTCTATAATCAGGCTATCCGCACTCCGACAGATGCAACCACGATTTACTATATCGACACTGCAACCTTTACCAAGGAATTTGTTTCCAAGACGGTAAGCATTGTGGGCGAGACGGTAGATCTCGTACCGAATTCGGCCTATGATTCAACGGCTGTCATTGATAAAGAAAAAATGGTCGTTTACGGTTTTGATGTAGGAATGACATCAACTTCCGAATTGAAGCAGAAGGTTATTGCTTCCGGTTCCGGCACAATTAAGGTTGTTTATACCGATTATGGCCTTGGAACAGGTTCAAAAATCAATGTTGTTTTAGATGATACTATTGTAAAAACATATAGTATTGTTATTTTCGGTGATGTAAACGGCGATGCAGTTATCGACACAAACGACTTTTCTGATATGCTCTCGGCAGCGAGTGGACTTAAGGATTATGAAGATGATTGTGTCATGATGGCAGCTGAATTAAACGGAGATGGAAGCATTGATACAATGGATTCAAGTATTGTATTCGCTGTAGCAAGTGCTATTCTCGATTTGGATCAGGTCAATCCCTATTAAACTCTATTAATTTTTTTGGGAGGAATAATTGCATGAAAATTGCGAAAAAGGTACTTAGCGTATTGCTTGCAATCGCTATGGTACTCGGTTCGTTTGCAGTAGCGGCTTCGGCTAACGGCGATCCCGATACAGCATCGCACCAAGTAAAATTCTGGATTACCCTTTCACCGATTACATCGGGTGGTACATGGAGTTCAGACGGAGCAACATACGAAACAGCCGTATGGGAAGATTCACAGACTTCTGACATTACTGTTGAACCCGGACAGAGATATATGGTCGCTGTTCATGTAACAACAAACTATTATGTTGGTCACTGTAATGCTCTTCTTTTCTATGACTCAAGACTCCTCGATGCTGGTGAGATTTACACAGCTGATACAGGTAAGAAGGCAACAATCGCTAAAACTAAGATGATGACTCTTTGGAACGAATACGACGCTAAGACAGGCACAGGTAACCCGTTCCTTGCGAACAGCGTTGCAGCTTATCGTGTTCAGACACCGTCATCATTGTTCACGGATAAGAACTTCCTTATGGCTATGAACAGATGTATGGATGATAACGGTGATGTTTACTTCAAGAAGCTTGTCGGTGAGACAGGTACTTATGCAAATGCTACAGAAGCAAAGGCAGCGGGTTGGGGCTTCTTTAAAATGGACGCTTATCCGAACCCGGAAAATGCTACTACAACAATGCTTGACGGTACAACGGAATACTATGTTGCATTTCCGATTCAGATTCCGACAGATGCGCAGGAAGGCGATACCTACCAGTTCGTAATGCCGGAAGAAAACATTAAGCGTAAGACTAATACATCGGGTGACTGCTTCGTTGGTGAGTGCCCGGACGGTGATGCAAGTGCAGAAATTCTTGCTGACCTTTCCAATGCATATTTCAACGAGGATCAGTACTTTGATTTCTCAGGCGTAAACAATGTTTCGCTTAAGGTTTCAAGCGGTTCATCAGTTGATTACTCAAAGCTTCAGGCTAAGTATGACGAGGTTAAGGATACAGTAGTTGCTAACTACAACAACACCGACGACTTCGTTGCAGCTCTTGCAGCAGCTAAGACTATCCTTGACGAGCAGACAGCCGATCAGACAGCTGTTGATAAAGCTCTTACAGCTCTCGAAGAAGGCTATGCGAAGCTTTCAATCAAGAGTGCGGACTATACAAAACTCACAACAGCTAAGAATACCGCCGCTCTTGTAAATGCTGATGATTATGAGCAGGACGATAACTGGACAGCATTCCAGACTGCTTATGACGCAGCAAAGGCTATTGCCGACGGTCTTGATATCACTCATCAGACAGAGATCGACAATGCAGCAACAGCTCTTACAACAGCTATCGGCAACCTCACTAAGAAGGTTATCGAGGCAGACGCTGATTACACAACCCTTAATGCCGAGATCTCTGCTTCCCAGAAGATCGTTGACGAGCAGCAGGCTTCTTGGTACACAACAGATTCTTGGACTGCTTTCACAACGGCTCTTGCTGATGCAAAGGCTGTTCCGGCCGGACTCAAAGAGTCTCAGCAGTCTCAGATCGACGCAGCAGCTACAGCTCTTTCGACCGCAAGACAGGCTCTTAAGGACGCCGATGCGGATTACACAAATCTCAACGCTCTCATCGCTGAGTGCAGTGCTCTCGTTTCTTCCGATTACACTGCAACATCTTGGTCGAAGCTTTCAATAGCTCTTACGGCTGCTAACGCAGTTGCTAAGGATCTTCCGGCTAAGCAGCAGAGCACTATCGACACAGCTTATAACAACCTCAAGACAGCTAAGGATAACCTTGTTCCTCTCGGAGCTGCTAACTATCAGCCGCTTATCGACGAGATAGCTAAGGGCACAGAGAATACTGAGGATTATTACACAGCTGAGTCTTGGGCAGCTTATCAGACAGTTCTCGCTTCCGCTCAGGCTATGGTAGACGACGGTAGCCTCAAGGAAGATGAGCAGGTTCAGATTTCTCAGATGGTTGCAGACCTCATCGCAGCTAAGGCAGCTCTTGTTTATGTTGACGCTGACTACACAGCCGTTGATGCAGCTCTCGCCAAGATTCCGGCAGATAGCGACCTTATAGCATACTATACAAACGAAACAGCTACAGCTGTTGTCGCTGCAAGAAACGCAGTTGTTCGCGGATATGATAAGTCAATGCAGGGCGATGTTGATAAGATGGCAAGCGACATCGAAACAGCAGTTGCAAATCTTGTTCTTATCGCAGCCGATACAACAGCTCTTAAGGCAGCTATTGATAAGGCTGAAGCAGTAGATTCTTCACGCTACACTGAGGATTCCTACAACACAATGAAGACTGAGCTTGATAAGGCTACAGCTCTTTACAACACAGAGAACCTTACCAAGAAGGACAATCAGACAGAAGTAGACGCACAGACAGCTGCTCTTACAACAGCTTACAATGCTCTTGTTTTTGCCGGTGCTGATTATTCAAAGGTTAAGGATGCTATTGACAGCTTTGAAGCTCTTACTGAGTCTCACTGGACTGCCGCAACATGGACAGTTGCAAAGGCTAAGTATGAGGCTGCAAAGACTGCATACAACACAACTTACACAGTTGACCAGCAGGATGTTCTTGATGCATTCGCAACAGAGCTTAACACTGCTATCAACGCACTTGTTCCGGCTCCGGCCGACTTCACAGCTCTTGATACTCTCATCCACACGATGAATGTATACCTTTCAACATACGCAAATTACTACACTGATGAGTACAAGACAGCTGCTAACGAGGGCATCGCATCAGCTCAGACAGCTGAGTTCCGTGCACTCTACAAGAAGGATCAGGCTATTGTTGACGCTAAGACAGCAGAGCTTCAGGCTATCTATGACGGCGCAACCTTCAAGGATTGGGATTACACCAAGATCAACGAGGCTAAGGCTGCTTATGATGCAATCGATCGTTCGCTCTATACCGACGATTCACTCGCAATCGTTGACGCTCTCTTCGCTCAGGTAGGCGAAGGCTGGAAGATGGATCCGATCAGGAAGGATGGCGACACAATGAGTCCCTATGCTTCTCAGATGCTTCTCCAGTCCAAGATTGTCAAGTGGGAGTCCAACCTCGTTCTTAAGCCGGCTGAGGAAAAGGCTGATTACACAGACCTTGACGCCGCTATCGAAGAAGCCGAGGCACTCATCGCTGAGGGAACCGACAACTACACTGATGAGTCTGTAAAGGCTCTCCAGGATGCTCTTGCAGCAGGTAAGGCTCTTTCGAGAGATCTCCTTGCTTCCGATCAGGCTACTGTTGACGCAGCAACAGAGGCTATCGACGCCGCTATGCCGCTCACAGAGAAAGACGCTGTTTACACAGCTCTTGATGAACTTATCGCAGACGCTAAGAAGATAAGCGCTGATGGTTACACAGCTGCTTCCTACAAGGCAATGACAGATAAGCTCGCAGCTGCTGAGGCTGTTGACCGCAACCTCAAGATCTCTGATCAGCAGATCGTTAACGATGCAGCTAACGCTCTCAGCGCAGCTATCGACGCTCTTGAGACTAAGGCTGTTTACTCAGCTCTTGATGAGCTCATCGCTTATGCAAAGACAATCAAGGCTGACGGTTACACAGCTGCTTCCTACAATGCAATGACAGATAAGCTCGCAGCTGCTGAGGCTGTTGATCGTGATCTTCCGAGCTCATCTCAGCAGATCATCAATGATGCAGCCAATGCTCTCAGCGCAGCTATCGACGCTCTTGTTAAGATTCCGGTTGATATTAAGGGTGCTATCCAGTCAGTTGAGTGGACTCCGTCAGCGGATGCTTTCAACACCTATTATGTAAAGGTTGATCATGTTAACGGCACATATCCGTGCAAGATCCAGTTTATCGATGTTGACGGCAACACAAGAACAATCACAAGACGCAGTGCAGCTGCTGTAATCACAACTTATGATGCAAACGGTAATGTTTGTCATGAGCTCAGCCGTGACGCATCATATGATGTATGGGCTATCAATGTCAGACTTGCAGTCGGCACTGAGGTTAAGGCTATTGCTAAGTATGACTTCACTTGGGAGAACACCGATGTTGCTTACAAGTTCGTTGTATCTCTCCTTGAGCCGACCGTTGATACAAACGTTTACAGCATTACTCCTGACGCTACATCCGGTAAGACGGGTCGTATCGGTGTTACAATCGTAACAGGACAGGATGTTCAGGGCGTTCGTACCGTAATGTCAACAGGTGCTACCCTCACTCAGAAGGCGTTCTCTGATTTTGGCGGCAAGAAGGTTTATGAGGCTCAGGCAAGCTGCTATCTTGAGGGCGAAAACGTTATCAAGATTCAGGTTAAGTATGACAATGTATGGCATGATGCCGGCTCGTTCACATACGTAGCTAATAAATAAGCTAAACACCGATTATTCAGTGTAAAGCTGCAAAAAGGGTGCAGGGTAACCTGCACCCTTGTTTTTGCTCTTTTTTCGATATTACACAAAAAGAAATTGTTTGTTTTTTAACAAAGTCTTTTTGCAACTTTTGTAAAAACCTACAAAAAAAGTAAGAAATATTCATTATAATGAGCGTTTTGTATGTTGAAAATTGCACCCAAACAGGATATAATATAAGCGTAAAAAATTGATTTTTACGAAAGGAATGAATTTCAATGGAATTAACGACTAACAAGTCTGTGCTTGATTGGCTCAACGGAAAAGTTGACCTTGTTAAGCCCGACAAAATCGTATGGATCGACGGCTCTGAGGAGCAGCTCGACGCTCTTCGCAAGGAGGCTGTTGAAACCGGTGAAATGATCAAGCTCAACGAAGAGAAGCTTCCCGGATGCTACCTTCACAGAACAAAGCCGAACGATGTTGCCCGTGTTGAGGACAGAACATTCATCTGCTCCAAGAAGCAGGAGAATGCCGGCCCGACCAACAACTGGTGCGATCCCGACGAGATGTATCAGAGACTTTATGATATAGCAAGAGATTCTTACAAGGGCAGAACAATGTATGTTATCCCGTTCTCAATGGGTCCGATAGGTTCTCCTCTTGCAAAGATCGGTATTGAGCTTACGGATTCGATCTATGTTGTTCTCAACATGGCTATCATGACCCGTGTCGGCAAGAAGGTTCTTGATGTTCTCGGCGACAGTAACGACTGGGTTCGCGGTTTCCATGCAAAATGTGATGTTGATCCCGAAAAGAGATATATTTGCCAGTTCCCGGAGGATAACGCTATCATCTCCGTAAACTCTGCTTACGGCGGAAATGTTCTCCTCGGCAAGAAGTGCTTTGCTCTTAGAATCGCTTCTTATCAGGGCTGGAAAGAGGGCTGGATGGCTGAGCATATGCTTATCCTCGGTCTTCAGAACCCGAAGGGTGAGGTCAAGTATGTTGCGGCTGCATTCCCGTCGGCCTGCGGCAAGACCAACCTTGCAATGCTCATTCCTCCGAAATATCTTCAGGAGAAGGGCTATAAAATTTGGACTGTCGGCGACGACATCTCTTGGATGAGAATCGGCGCAGACGGCAGACTCTATGCTATCAATCCCGAAAACGGCTTCTTCGGCGTTGCTCCCGGAACAAATGCGAAGTCCAACTTCAATGCTCTTGAGTCCACAAAGAAGAACACGATCTTCACAAATGTTTGCCTCAACCTCGATGACAACACCGTTTGGTGGGAGGGTCTTAACAAGGATCTCCCGACGAATGCAATCGACTGGAAGGGCAACAAGTGGGACGCTTCCAAGTTCAATAAGGCTGACAAGAGCACTTATGCCGCTCACCCGAACTCAAGATTTACCGCTCCGGCTGTTAACTGCCCGTGCATTTCTCCCGAGTTTGATAAGGGCGAGGGTGTGCCGATTTCCGCAATCATCTTTGGCGGACGCCGTGCAAAGTGCGCTCCGCTGGTTTACCAGTCAAAGAGCTGGGAGAACGGTGTGTTCATCGGCTCGGCAATGGCTTCCGAGACAACTGCAGCAGCAGCAGGCGCAGTAGGCGTTGTTCGCCGTGACCCGATGGCTATGCTTCCGTTCTGCGGATATCATATGGCGGACTATTTCCGGCATTGGCTCGACATGGGCGAGAAGCTCGGCGACAAGGCACCGAAAATCTTCAATGTTAACTGGTTCCGCACCGACGATGAGGGCAACTTCATTTGGCCTGGATTCGGCGACAATATGCGTGTCCTCAACTGGATCGTTGACCGCTGCGAGGGCAAGGCAGACGCAACCGAGACGGCTATCGGCTATGTTCCGAAGCCGGAGGATATTGACCTTACGGATCTTGACATGGATATTGAAACACTCAAGTCGATTCTTGATGTTGACAAGGATACATGGACAAAGGAGGCTGCCGAGATCGAGGAGCACTACAAGAAGTTTGGCGACAAGCTTCCGCAGGAGCTTAGAGAGCAGCTTGCAAATCTTAAGGCAAACCTTGAGAAATAATCAAAAAAGCAATTTGACCGTCACTCAAATGTGGCGGTCTTTTTTGATTTTTGTGACATTTTTGTGTAAATTTTGGGTATTGTATTTTCTTTTGATTTATGGTACAATGATAAAAAATATAATGGAGATTGTGTAAAATGAAAAAGGAAAACTCGAAAACACGCTATATAGCTTTGCTTTGTTCATTCATCATAGTGTTCAGCATTGTGCTGACGGGCTGCGGCTCGGTAAAGAAAATTACACAGAAAAAGAGCACCGGCAGCTCGGACGAGATCCAGATCGGAGAAAATACCGATGTGCTTGAGGGTCCTACGCAGATTGTTGTCGGAGATGACGGTCAGTCTTATATTGTAGACAACAGCGGTCATTCGGTCGTTTATAACTCCAATCAGTCCGGCAGCTCCTACAGCGCAAGCAGCGTGACCCCGAACAGCAGCACGGCGGCAAAGACCAGCACAACCAAAAAGACAACCGTAACGACCAAAACGAACACAACCAAGAAAACCACCACTACCGAGGCAACAACGGCAACTCCGAGCGCAGTTTACAATGCGCTTGCCGCTCAGAGAAAGTTCGGCTTCAACAAGCTCTATGACAAGGGCGCACAATGGGTCAATTTCTATCTTCAGACAATCAGATGCTATTTCACATTTAACGATAAGGACTGGCTCATCGAGCTTTGGAAGGGCGAGTATGCCATGGCGACGGTCGGCTGCGAGGTCGGATTCTACAACCGTGACCATAATCAGGCGTTGCTCGATAACCCGGGTCCGGAATGGCTGCATTACTCAAGCGTTGGCGATGAGGACGCAATGCAGGTTTCCATGAAGCTTTGGCAGTATGAAAAATCGGCGGATTCAACACCGGTTCAGAAGATTGATTATTCAAAGCGTCTTTGCTGGTGGGCGGCTGATTTTGAAACGGGCGTACTTGAGAATCACCGTGATCAGACAACGCTCATCATGGTTGCAACCATAGACTTCACGACGGATAAAATGATGAACCTTTTCCTTGACCAGCTTGAAGAAAAGGGCTTCACGGAGGGAACAATCAACTCCTATCACAATTATGACAGATATTCGGTCAGCGGAAAGACGGTAACTATCTGCTGGAGAAATTTCAACGAAGACTGATTTTATGCAGAAATAAGTTTTTATTGGATTTACGGAGATTTTTGCTTATTTTTCTCTAAATCGCTTGACTTTTGTATTAATATGGGTTACAATACCCATGCTAATAAATATTATGAAAGGATGAATTCGTATGAAAAAGTTCTTGGCAGTTCTTATGGTAGCCGCTGTCTGCGCAACCGTAGCGTTCTCTGTTCGTGCTGAAAACGATGTTACTGAAGAAGTTCCTGAGACAACAACTTCCACTATCGAAGGTGCTGTTTCCGCTCTCCAGAATGATGAGAAGGCTGAAGAAATCGCTGGCGAAATTGTCGATGCGATTAAGACAGGCGCTGCAAAAGAAGATGTATCAGACCTTGTTGCAACTCTTGAGAAGTACATCAACAATAAGGGCATCGGTTCTGATGAGATTCAGGATCCCGGCGCACTTCGTGATATTGTTGACGCATTCCTTACAGATGCAGGTGTAGATACCGAGGCTCTTAATAACGCTATTGCTAACAGCATGATCGCTAATAAGGCTCTCGAGCTTTACTACAAGCCTGAAGAGGAAACAACAACTCCGACAGTACCGGATGATGAGCCTACGACTGAGTCTGAGCCGGAAGTTCCCGCATGCGGCTTCGTTGGCTGATTTTCTTATTAAATTGCAGTTTAAAGGTGATGGAAATTCCGTCACCTTTTTGCTTTATTAATTGTTTTTTAACAATTATTTAATTTGTACGCAGTAATTTTATAGTCTAATATGGTTAGGTAACAGTTGTTTGCTCGGCTGTGTTCGGCAGAGTGGGACGGGCTATGTCCTTTTCGTTTATTTCTCTTTTCAAAGTCGGCATTGCGTTGGTGTTTAGCTCGTTGTCGATTCTGTTGAGTATCATCGTTTTGCCAAGCTCATAGTCATTGACGGTAAGCTTGAATTTTCCCAAAGTGCCCGGATTTTTGAAGAAATTTTTGCTTTTTTCGGCGGAAAAATCGGTGAAAGCTTCTGTTATTGAAACGCACAGTGATTCAAAAATTTTCTCATCGCCGCTTTTAACGGTCACGGTGCACTGAGCTATTTCACCGTCCTCGGCGGCATAAAAGCAAAGAAGAGCACCGTTTTCCGCTTTTTTGTAGACAAAATCATTGCCGCTTTCGTAAACGGTAAACATGGAGCTTTTCAGCTCGCTGTCGGAAACGGAGTTATATTTTTCCAGCAGCTCATCAATATTCAGCCTGTCTTGACCTACACAGGCGGTCAAAAGGCATATTATCAATAAAGAAAATATTATTTTGAGGGTTTTCATTTTGTTCTCCCGACAAATATTGATATTATATAGATATAAAGTTAAGGGGTGCGTTTATGCAGCAGAAAAAGAAGAAAAACAAAAAAATTATAATTCTCTGCTCGATTTTGGCGGTGGTCGTTCTCTCTGTTGTGGCTTATATGATTTTTAAGCCAGAGGAGAAGCTTGCGGTCAGCACGGTTGAGGTCACGAAGCAGACGATCAACGAAACGCTTGACACGACCGGAACGGTCACAACGGCGTCGGAGAAATCCTACACCTTGATTGACAAGGTGAAGGTCAAGACGGTCAATGTTAAGGTCGGCGATACGGTCAAGGCAGGTGATACGCTTGCAACTTTCGATGTTTCGTCGCTTGAAACAGCACTTAGCGAGAAGGAGAACAACTATCAAAAGGCTCTTGCCGCTTACAACAAGGCGAAGAATGCCTCTTCCTCCGCTGGTCAGAAGATAACGACCACGAAGAAGCAGATTTCCGACCTTGAAGCCCAGATAGAAAAGCTCAAGGCTCAATCGGAAGCAACAACGACTTCGTCCTCCTCAACTAAAAAGGACAGCGGAGTCAAGGTTTCGGACGATCTTGTAAAAAGATTTATCAAGGTTGCGAAACTTTTCGGAGTTGAATATGACGAGACGACGGCGAATAAGGTTCTCACTTCGCTGCTTTCGGCAGGTTCAAGCACATCGGATATTTCCGGACTGCTTGACAATCTCGGAACAATTGCCGGCAGCTCAGGTTCTTTTGACATGAGTGCCCTGGCGCAGATGAGCGGCAGCTCGAGCGCACTTATCAATGCGGAAATGTCACTTGTTCAGCTCAAGGCTCAGCTTGCAACGCTTGAATTGCAGTCGAACGACACATATCTTTCGGTTTACAAAACCGTGTACGAGAGCGCACAGTCGGAATATCAAAAGGCTCTCGACCAAACAAATGAGATGAAAAAAGGCTGGATCGCAGAGCAGGAGGGACTTGTCAGCGAAGTCAATATCTCCGTCGGCGAAACGGTTGAGGTTCAGACGGCGGTTGACGGAAAGGATATTGATATAAGCACTATCATTTCCTCGGTTTCCTCCGGAATCGATGTTTCAAAAATGGTTAGCGCATTCTTCGGCTCGGAGAAGGTCGGCATTAAGGTTCTCAATTATCCTCTTGTTGCCGATATTTCGCTCAGTAAATACGATGTGCTTGATGTAAGCCTCAATCAGGAGGTTTCGGTCAAATCGGCAAACAATGAAATTCATGAAGGCAGAGTTTCCTATGTCGGCGCAGTTGCAACATCAACGGGCAGCTCGATCGATCTCAGCTCCATTATGTCCGGCAGCAGCAATTCAAACGCAATCCCGGCTCAGGTAACGATTGAGGACGGAGACAAGTCTTTCATCGTCGGCACTGATGTTGATATCTCGATAATCACCGATACGCAGGAAAATGCGCTCGTTGTGCCTGTTGAGGCTATAATTATTGACGGCTCTGATGTTTATGTTTATGCATACAATCAGGAGGAATCGACAGCCGAAAAGAAAAAGGTCACTCTCGGAATCTCCAACGATACCTATTATCAGGTCGTTTCCGGCGTGAGCGAGGGAGATATCCTTATCAAGAACACAAGCGGACTTGAGGACGGAGCGAAGGTCAAGCTGAAGTAACGGAGGGCTGCTGTGGATATCAGAGAAAACATACGCATTGCGATTTTCAGTATAAAAACGAATATGATGCGTTCGCTTTTGACGATGCTCGGTATTATAATCGGCGTTGCTTCGGTTATTGCAATTATAACCATCGGCAGCGGCGGACGGGACTACATTGTCGGAATGATTAAGGACATGGGTTCGAATGTCATTCAAATCGGCGTTAATACCAACACCGCCAATCAGTCGAATTACTTCACCGAGGACGATATTTCGTCAATCAAGAAGCTCGGCACGGTCACCTATTGCTCACCCTACGAATTTTCGTTCGGTCAGGCGCAGGCATCGGATTATGACGGCTTTGTTTTCACGATCGCCGGCAACGAGGATTTGCTTTTTATCAATCAGATGGCAACCAAATACGGCAGGTCGTGGACGAAGGACGAATATGACCAGAAACGCAATGTCTGCATTATCAGCACCATAACGGCGAAAGAGATTTTCGGCAAGGAAAATTGCGTCGGCGAAACGATAAATTATACAATAAGCAGCAAGACGGTTTCGCTGAAGGTTATCGGTGTTGTTGACATGACGGAAAATTCAATGATTTCTCAGGAACAGATGGAAAGCATGATGTCGTCATATTCCTCAACGCAAATGACAATGGGTATGATCGCAATTCCGGCGTCGCTCAACGGTGAGCTGAACGACAGGGTGAACAGATACACCCAGCTTTACATTATGGCTACCGATGACGCAGATCTTGACAATACGGGAGAATCGGCGCTTAATCTTATAAAAACAAGACACGGCAGCCTTGATGATTCGGTTTACACGATGAATATAATGGCGACCTATATTGATCTGCTTGATTCCGTTATAAGCATCTTCACAACCTTCATTGCTGCAGTCAGCGCAATTTCCCTGCTTGTCGGCGGAATAGGCGTTATGAATATCATGCTCGTTTCGGTAACGGAGCGAACACGAGAGATCGGCATCAGGAAGGCTCTCGGCGCAAAGACCTCAACGATAATGCTTCAGTTCTTGACGGAATCCGTTATACTTTGCTTGCTTGGAGGCGCGATAGGCTTCGTGCTCGGCGTCGGCGGAGCATGGGCGGTTGCGGAATATATCAATATACCGATAAATGTTAAGTTCTCAACGGTTCTTATCGCCGTCGGCTTTTCAAGCGCAATAGGAATTTTCTTCGGAATTTATCCGGCAAAGCGTGCGGCGCAGATGACACCGATCGAGGCTCTGAGAAGAGATTAAAGCAAACCGAAATTAAAAAAGGCTGCGGCGTAAAGCTGCGGCCGATATTCATATAGAGGTGATATAAATGGCAGTTCATGAATTTGCGATAATGCCGCAAGAGCCGACGAAGGAGGTGCGGTTCGATGAATACGAGCCGCAAAAATATGCGTGCATAGATGTGCTCGATGATGCGATTGAAAGCATTTTGCAAAAGCTGAATGAGATTGATTTTTATCATCATGTTGTCGATGAGCCGAAAAAGGGGCTTGCCTATTACGGCATAACGCTGATTCCGCCGATCTCGGAGCGGAAATTTATTGAAGCGATCGGTGATAATCAAGAGCTTGCAGCTTTAAAGGCTCTATTGGAAACAGCGTTGATGATTGATAAATGGATAATTCACTTTGGAATATAAACTGAGGTGTCAATATGAAAAATGTAAATATTCGTGTGGCTTCGCCCGATGATGCGGAAAGGCTGTTGGCGATTTATGCGCCCTATGTTGAAAAAACGGCTATCACTTTTGAGTATGACGTGCCGACGGTGCATGAATTCAGAAAGCGAATCGAGCACACGCTGAAAAGATATCCGTATCTTGTTGCCGAGGTCGGGGACGAGATTGTGGGATATGCTTACACGGGCTCGTTTGTCGGTCGTGCGGCATATGACCACTCGGCGGAAACATCGATTTATGTTGATGAAAACTGCCGCCACGGCGGACTCGGAAAAAAGCTCTATGATGCGATTGAGGAAATTTCGACGGCGCAAAATATTATAAATCTTTATGCCTGCATCGGTTATCCCGAGGTTGAGGACGAGCATTTGACGATGAACAGCGTCGGCTTCCATGAGCACCTCGGATATAAGCTTGTCGGTCGTTTTGATGAATGCGGCAGAAAGTTTGACACATGGTATGACATGGTGTTGATGGACAAATGACGAGCGTATGATGATTACCTGCTGCAATGACGGGACAAGACCTGTCATATTTAAAATAGAAAGAATTGATATCCCGGAGAGTGAAGAGGAAAGGCAGTGGCTGAAAAAGCAGAATTTCAAGAACACTGCAGAGGATGCTTATACGGGGTGAGATTCGAGAGTTGTGAGGAAACTACTATGATACGAAAAGCGAGAGAAACAGATATCACAGCTATTG
>CAVJIV010000026.1:0-24245 GCA_963649715.1 bacterium
GCTCACTCCGTCGATATCTGTTGACGATTCAAGGGCTTCCTTGATCTTGTCACCGTTCTCATACACCTTATATGTCGGCGTGGTGGTGACTTTTTTCTTGTTAAGGAAGTTCTTTGCGATTTTCTTGACCGCTTCGTTGATCGTGCTCTGTTCGCTGATGCTCGTTACTGCTTCGGCGATATTCACCTGCTTGAGGATCGAGTCATCGTCTTCGCTGAGAACCGCCTTTGTGTAGTGGTTAAGATTCAAGTCGCTGAGCTTGTATGTGCCTGCTTCAACAACGCCAGTAACGCCCGAAGCATACTCGATATCAAACTCTCGAATGAAGTTCTTAACAGGTGCGTCGGGAGCAAACTCATTTTCGGAGTACTTTGCAGCGTCAAGTGCTTTTCTTGCGTTAACAAGAGCCGTAGCGTTTGCGATGGTTTTCGACGAATTGAAGTTGCTTAAAGCATTTTCATAATTTACGCAAAGGCTGCTATATGTTGCGTCATTCGCAAAGACATATTTCTTTGTCGATTCGATGATCGCATCGTAAGTAAGGTCGGTTGAAGTAACCTTGATACCGGAAACAACATCAATCGTTTCAACTCGCTTGTTTGCCGTAGCCGTTTCAACCCATACGGCATAGAAGGTCATGTTTTGCGTGAAGTTAACATTCTGATTTACGACATAGGTCGGTGTTTCGGCATTTGAAGCAAGCGCCCAGCCGATGAAGGTATAGTCGGCTCTTGTAGCGGTTTTGAGCGTAAGATTGCCGCCCGTCCACTGTGCATAGAGAGTTGCGCTATCACCCTGTTTCGTCAGACCGCAAGGGTTAGTAACGGACTGCGAATTGGTATAGTTATAGCTTCCGCTGCCGTTTGACGCATTGTTCCAACCGTTGAAATCCCACGCAGCCGTCGCTGTTACAACCGATTGACCGTCTACCGTACCTCCGTTACCGTTAAAGGTTACCGTATATTCCTTTTTGAAAGCATTTGCGGTTAGATTTTGAGCCTTATTATATGCGAAGGTCTGATCTGACATAGTTACGGTTGTATTCGTATTTCCGTTGCCGTTGAACTTGATCGTAAAGGTGTTCTCTTCCCACTGAGCCGTCAAAGTAACTCCGCCTGCGCCGACACGGTATACCGATGCGCTTGTGTTGCCGTTATTCGTCAGCGAGGCATAGGCAGGTGTTGTGCTTGCCGTCCAACCTTTAAATACAAATCCATTTCTTGTCGGAATCGGCAATGTGAACGATGTGCCGTAGGCAACATTTATTGTGGTGATATTGCCTGCCGAGGTCTGCTGAGACGAGGTGGCGGATGTAAGCGAAATATCGCCGTTTGAGGTGTTGTTATTCGCCTTGCTATAGGAGAACGAGCCTATCGTTGCCTTATCCGTGTCGTCGGCATTGAGGTTGATTGCGATTGAATAGTCATTCAATGTCCACTGCGCATAGAGCGGAACATCTCTTGCCGGCATTTTGGTTGAGGTTGTGAACTCAGTGCCGTAGCCGTTGCCGTTCGTAGCGTTCTGGCTCTGATACCAGCCGTTGAAGTCATAGCCCTGACGGGTGATTGTTGCAAGCGGGCTTTGAGTTGTGTTAAAGGTTACATCGTCGAATTTCTTGTTGAGCGACGGACTTATACCGTCCGATGACTTGTAGCCCATCGGGTCGGTCAAATCTCTGATGCAGATGTCGGAGAACTTGACGGTAACGCCGTTTGTTGTTGTTCCGACCCTGATCTTAACATACGGTCGTCCGGCAGGAACGGTGTATGTTCCCGTCAGCGTACCCGAGCCTGCACTGACCGAATTGCCAGGAATAACATTACTGTAGCCGCCCGACCATTCGGTTGATGTGGTCGATGGATAAGAAAACAAATAGAAGTTTAATTTTGCGCCGGCACTTACGGTGTAGTTAAATGAAATCTCATAGGTATGACCCGGAATGAGCGTCATATATCCCGAATTTTCCGGAGAGCCGACTTGTCCCGTTACCGTGTACTCGTCCCCTGATTGCGAGGTGAATGAAACTGAGTTTTCCGAGTTGTTCACCGTCACAGGTTGACCGTTGGAGGTTGTCTGATAACTGCTGTTGACAAACTGAAAATTGTCAAAATCAAACTCATTCTCATACATGAGCCTGTAGGTGTTGACAGTCCAATGGGCATAGAGGGTCTGCTTGTCGTTGTCAAGATTCCAGTCGCTGTAAAGCAAGCGGTCACCGACATTGACCTTTGTACCGTTCTCTGCCGCAGTGTACCAGCCGGTGAAGGTGTAGCCCTCACGAACCGGGGTCGGAAGCTCGTCAATAATCGTGTTGTACTGAATGTATTGAGAGAATACGTCGCTGTTTGTCCTTGACGAAACCTCCTCGATTCTCGGCTTAAAAATATAGTTGTTATATTCGCCGTAATCTGTTGCGCCGGTGTTGGTATAAATTGCGAACTGATATCCATACATTTCACTCGCCTGCGCTGCGGTTATCGTATAGGTTGACGAAGCTCCGTTCCACATATCCAAATATACTCTCGGATTAAATTCACTGCCGTCATTTTTAAGGAAGGTGAAATAGGCTGTGGAATATGCCGCATTATATGTTCCGGAAAGAACTTCACAGCTGAATGTATAAGTCTTGCCGGCTTCAAGCTTGAGCGGAACCTTTGCAATGATATAGCTGCCGGCGATTTTACCGTTAAGCTTAATTGTACCGTTGCCTTGCTTGGAAATATCAAGCTTACAGGCGACTCCGTTCGCCGAGGTGGTTTCGTATGATATATCCTCGCTGATATCGGGAGTGAACATATTTGCCGCAAGGTTGTCGTGATTCTCGTTAAAGAAGAGATTGATGTTATTGTATTCCCACTGAGCCGTAAAGGTTACATCCTCAAGAAATTCCCAGTTTATGGTATCTAATCTCTTATAAAGCAAGCCGTCTGCGCTGCACTTCCAGCCGAGGAAGGTACAGCCGGATCGGGTCGGATCGGCAGGAGTTGAGCTGCCGATCTGTCCCACGGTATACTTCGACTGGTACAGAACGGTTGTTGAGGTCAAGCCAGTCGTACCGTTATATGTACCGCCGTCGGGGTCATATTTTATGTTGTAGGTGTTCGGTGTGTACCAGAACTTCCAAGCGATAGTTGCAGTATTCGCATTGGTAATATAATAGTAATTATTATATGTGCTGTCCTGCGGAACGCCGCTTGTTTTTGTTGTTGAGCCGTAGGTAACAGAGTAGCTGCTCTTTGTAAATCCGGGGATATCATTATAATAGCCGTAAACTCTGTCGCCGTAGTTATAGCTCTTCGACTCGGTTGTTGTTCCGATGATAGCCGAACCTGTATTGCCGTTATAATCGGCAGAGGTACCGGCTCGAAGATGCTCGGCTGTGGTCGTGCCTGTTCTGAGAACAAGATTTTTCGTGCTTACCGTTGAATCCGTTGTCGTCCTTGCCGGGTGTTCAAGGTTAAGTGCCATTGTTAAGATAGAGTTCTGGTATTCGTCGTATCCGACGGAATACCAATCCTGCTGCTTTGAAAGGCTGATAGCATCATAATATCTGCTTCTTAATGAGCTCTTATTGACTACTGTAATATTTAAAGGAACAATACATGAGTTGTAGGAACTACAAATTGCATTTCCACGACAATGATACTTACCTGCTCCTTTAATATATATTGTTTTGCTTGAACTTACCTGAAGATTAATGTAATTATTATTGTAAACCATTCTCGGTCCGCAAAGTGTTGCATCGGGTTTTGTACCTGATGTAGCATAATTCACTAAAACAGTATTACCTTTTTCATCAAATCTTTTTTGAACGTTTCCGCCGTCACCGTCATCGTTATACTCTGTACCTGTTCCGTAATACGAAGGCGTTCCGTTTGTAAATAACGAAACATGGTATAATAAACCTCTTTCGCTTGCATCGTTATGTTCATATACTCCAGAGATGATGTAACCGATTTTCAGATTGGGTACATATTGCAAATTATCAAAACGACTTGAATCAAGAATTATATAACCTGTCGGTGCCTGTGCATATGCGCCAACATGTCTTTCGCTACCTTTAGCAATATTGGCTAATCTAACCGTATCATTTGTAGAAGAATCTTTATGATATGTCTCACTGTTCTGCCAGATGTTGCCGTTTCCGCCGTTTCTGGATGTATTTGTCGTCGGAAGTGTGATTGTATTGTTTATGGGGTCAAAACCACTTTTAACAATTGTTCTTCCTCCGCCTGTTTCGCAGGAAGTAAGACCGACAGCCCAAGCCATACTATGAATCTCACTTTCCTTTTTATATTCATTATATGCTCTGTTAGCTGCAACCGCCGGCATGTCATACGGTGAATAAACAGTAGTATAAGCATAGGTCTTATAGGTGATACCGCCGACAACATATTCGGCTGTCCATCTGAGGAAACGATAGCTTGACGATGTAACCGCAGCGTTGGTTTTACCTGCCGTACACTGAATATTTACGGGGAATGAGGTGTATGATTTTCCTGTTGAATAAGCCGTACTGCCGGACATATTCTCTCCGCCGTAGGTGATGCTGTTAAGATTTGATGAGTATGCATAATTCCAATTTGTTGCATTATTTCCCGACGACGCAACTGTAATTTTAACGCTTGTCGGAGTACAGTTCTTACCCGCAAAGTAAATTCTTGCGCCGTCGTCTGCGGTTGTCAAAGCGATATCCTTTTCGGAATTTCCGCTTGTGTCAACACCGTAGAAATACTGGAAGGTTTGATTGTCGGAGGGATTAAGGTAAATTGTTTCGGGAACATAGAAATATACCTGCGGAAGAATGGCAGAATTTTCTCCACCCGTAAAGTTAGCATTTACAATTGTATTACAAGACGAAACCCTTGAATTGAGATTTGAAAGAGCAGTGCTTACTTCCGCTGCTGTGGCATAAGGCTTGCCGAGAATTGTTCCTGCGGTTTCAAGAGCGGAAGCAAAATTGTTATATGCCGTTGTCCATGATGATTGAACAGAAGATGACCAGCCGTTCTCTGACGCCGTTGAGGCCTGCCAGCCGTTTTCGATTGCAAGTCTGTATGCATCACGAAGCGAAGCCTTGTTGACGGGATTTACCTTAAAACCGAACTGATAGTAGTTATTAACCGTGCTGGAGCTTGAACGCTTGAACTTAAAATACGCTTGCATTGTGTAGGTTGTATTTGAAGCCGGAGGAGCACCGGTAAGAACCTCGGAGCTCGTCATACCGTATGGCTTGCCGTCTCCGTTACGGTAATCAATATTGGAGGTAACGCTGATCGAACCGTCGGTCGTTTTGAAGGTATCGAGCTTTCCTTCATCGCCTGAACTTTGATAATAGTGACATATAAATCCACCGCGAAGATTCGGAATCTGATTGTAATTCGTTACTCGGCTTGTATCGACATAGAGAGTACCCCATGCCTTGCTTGTGCCGCCGAGCGTCCTTGATGTGTCGCCGTCTCTTTCTCTGTTTCGGAAATAAACGCCGCCGTTTCCTGCTTCAAGGAAGCTTGTGCTGCTTGTAGTTTCTCCGTAAACGATACCACTGTCAGCAATGCCGTACTTGTCTCCGGTCTTAAACTGTCCGTCAGTTTTCCAGTTCGGCATCAAGGGCGAAAGACCGAACGCTCCCTTTGACGAAGATGTGTTGTACTGGTCATAGTAGTTGCTGACCGCTCGACCCTCGCTGTCCGAGCTGTTCGAAGCGGAGCTGTTGCCGACATAATGAACGCCCGTAATAAATGCAAACGCATTGAGGTAAGGTTCGTTACCGACAGTAGTAATATAACCGTATGAACCCGCAACACCTGTCAAAAGATCAAGATCGGGATAGTACATATATGTATAGGCATAGGCATAACAGGTTCTTCCGTCAACAACATAGGTACAGGTGACCTTGACCTTGCCGTTCCTGACAGAGGTTGTTCCGCCGGTTATCGTCTGCTTCAAGATCTGAGTAGTCTTGGTATTGTCCGTTTTACTAACTTCCGTGTTTTCCCACGAAATCGAAATTGATGAGCACGCTGCGGAGCATGAAAAGTACAATGTTCCCGAGGTCTGCGTTGCACTCCTGTGTAAGGTTCCGTTTTCATCGCAGTCGATAAAATACTGGAAGCTGTACGGCTGAGAGCCGCTGCCGATTACCGGATTTAGGTAAATCGCCTCCGGAACATAGAATTTTACCGTCGGCTCAACCGTGTTGTTGAGCTTTTTCACGTCCACAACCGCATTGGACTCGGGCAGTAATATACTCGGGTCAAAGATGAAAAAGGTCGTGAGGAGCATTACCAGGCAAAGTAACACACTCAACGTCCTCTTTCCGATTTTTGAAAGCTTTCTTTTCATGATATTTACCTCCTATGATTCGGAAATACGCCCAAAAAATGCACACGACACATTTCCGTTCATGAATTATATTAAGGCAACAGCTCGCAATCGAGGTGTATGCGCCGAGAAAAGGGCTTTAGCATCAATCGTGCGGCGTTGCATTAAAAAAGAGATTCGCAGTTTTTACCCACTAATCCACTTTATCCATATTATGTTATCACATTCAAAGGAGGATTTCAACTACTATTTTACCGATTTTATAAATTTTTTGGTATATTTTTTATTATATCTTGTTTAAATTAAATCTTGCAAAACAACAATTTGCATGGTTATTTGCAAAAAATCGAGTTTAAAGCGTTTTAGCTTTTTAAATTTTACGAATTATTTGTATATACAGCGCATTGAACACTTGATTTTTTCAGCTCAAATGGTGTAAAATACATAAATAAAAGTCAGTTCGAAACCATCCTGACTTAAGGAAATACTACGCAAATTGCAGATGCCAATTGTACGGTATTCTCTTAAAAACAAAACTAAGGAGCAAAAAATCATGAAAGAAATGAAAAAAGGTACGGTTTACACCGTACAGGCTGCGCTGATTGCCGCAATTTATGCGGCGTTGACCTATGCCGTCGCACCGCTTTCGTTCGGCGCAACGCAATTCAGAATCTCCGAGGCGCTGACAGTCCTGCCGGCTTTCACTCCGGCGGCGATTCCCGGTCTTGCGATCGGGTGCATAATCGCCAATATCGGCAGTCCATACGGGCCTATCGACATTCTCCTCGGAACAGCCGCTACCCTGCTTGCGGCGCTGATGACAAGGCTGACGCGAAACATTAAAATCAAAAGCATTCCCCTGCTCTCGCTGATTTTCCCGACCGTTTTTAACGGAATTATCATCGGGGCGGAGATAATGATGTTTACGCCCGGCAAGGCAGGAATCGTCGGATTTTTGACTTCGGCATCGGGAGTTGCGCTCGGCGAGGTCGTTGTGTGCTACACCCTCGGAATCTTGCTTTATATCGGGCTTGATAGAACCAAAGTATTCAAAAAGCTTGGTGATTAAATGAAAATCGGATTTTTAATAAAGGATCTTTCCTCCGGCGGAGCGGAAAGAGCGACGGTTTCGCTTGCAAATTATTTTGCACTTCACTCGCAGGATGTTGAAATAATAACATTCAACGGCAGTGACAGCTTTTATCCGCTTGAAGAGCTTGTTGGCGTACACACAGCCGAGCTTGGCGAGCTTGAACAATCGGCTTCGCTCAAAAGGCTTTTCGGCTCGGTAAAGAGAATTTTCGCAATCAGAAGACTTGTTAAATCGTTACAGCTCGATGTTCTTATCGGCATGAGCTTTGCCATGACATGGTACACGGTGCTTGCGACTATATTCACAAAAACAAAATCCGTCGGCACGGAACGAAGCAATCCGTTTAAATACAAGGCTACGAAGCTCAATACATTTTTGAGAAAATTCTTTTACAATTTCACGAACGGTTATGTTTTTCAAACACGCAGAGCCGCCGAGTTTTTCGGCAATAAAAAAAGCGATAGAGATATAATTATTCCAAATGCGATTTTTAACGAAACGGTTTATTCCCTCTCCCCTCCTGCCGAACGAAAAAAAATAATCTGCGCCGCAGGACGGCTTATAAAGCTGAAACGCTTTGACATGCTGATTGAAGCATTTACAAGAATTTCAGATAAAATTCCCGACCATATGCTGATTATTTTCGGTGACGGAGAGGAAAAAGAAAGGCTTCAGGAACAAATTGATTCCCTCGGTATGAATAAAAAAATTATTCTTGCGGGCTCGGACCCGCAAGCCGTTAAGCTGATAAACTTCGCCTCCGTTTTCGTTCTGTGCTCCGATTTTGAGGGCATGCCAAACGCACTTCTTGAAGCGCTCGCAATGGGCGTACCCTGCGTTTCGACACGCTGCGAAATGGGTCCCGACGAGCTTATCGAGGACAGATTGAGCGGCATACTTACGGATGTCGGAAGCTGCGAACAGCTCAGCGAAGCGATACTCGAGGTTATCGAAAATCCAGATTTAGCGAAGAAGCTCTCCGAAAACGGAAGAAAGCTTCTCGAAACACATTCGATAGATAACATCAGCCGTCAATGGCTTGATTACCTGAACAGAATATAACAAAATCCTCAAAGCTCATTTGATGGTCTGAGCCTTGAGGATTGTTTTATCCCATCTTTACTACTAAAACGCCGTCAACATTTTGAATATATCCTTTCTCGGGATATGTCGGCATATCTTTTACTTTTTCACTTTCTGAAAAATCCTTTTCGCTGTAATTTAGCGGATAATTGAGATAGTAAGTAAAAAATGATTTGTATAAATTATAGTGATCAGAGATTCCGCTTTGACTTATCGAACCGTTACATCTAAATCCTGTTGTATCAGAAAGAAATTCAAAGCCCGGCAATGGTTTTTGCGTTGAAATTGAACCGACAAAAGAAACAGGTGTCTCTCCTGCCTTATAGTCATCTCTCTCCTCCAAATCATCAACTACTCTTGTCATTGCGGAAACCGTCGCCGTATTTTCAAGATCCTTTTTAAGATAAGCCGTATTAGCAACAACAATGTTGTTCCAAATAATAATTCCAACAATAATAAAGCAAATAACTCTTAAAGGATTTATAAACCTTTTATCAGAAGATTTATCCAAAGCTTTCTTCAACATAAAAAGTGGGAAAATAAACATAATCCAAAAGGAATAAATCATCAGTTCATGAACTTCTCCGCCTACTGCCAAGCTTATAAAATTCAATGAAAAAGGTATACATAAGGAAAGCAACAATGCAATAATCTTTTCTTTTATTGAACTACAATATTTTAGAATAAGAAATACACAGGTACATACTCCGATAAAAATAAGCAGGACATTTAATAAACCCATAAAGTTATTGTTATATATTGTAACCGGATTAATAAATGTATCAACAAGCTTATAAATCATTGTTTTTATTCCAACGATTAAACCGTCTTTAAACCCACTGAATACATCAGTACGTTCCTCTTTTTCAACATTTAAAATTCTGCATACAACATCGCTTGTCGCAATATATAAACCAACGCCTAAAATAATCGCCGCAATGGATTTTAAACCTTTAATTAAAGTATCTTTTGCCGCTCCGCCGTTAATTAAATAAATTATAAAATAGATAATCAGTAAAACAACAGATACTTCAATATAGCTTTGATAAAGCGCCAAGGATAACATGACTGAAACAGTTCCGCATATCCAAAAAATCAATCTATTATTTTTTGTTAAAAAGTATACGGCTAAAACTGCAAAAAAGAGAGCACACATATCATAATCCAATTCGTACAAATATGTCGCTGTCATTGCCGTAATCGTTAAATTAGTTGCCATTATACCGGAAATAGAAAGCAATAATATTTTTGAATTAACATTAAATACCTCGGCAATTAAAAAAACTGAAATAGAAATTAAAAATAAAGAAATAAAACCTATAAGCCAAGGATCTGAAATTTTACCCCTGAATTCCGATAGAATAGGAACTAAAAACCTGCCTAAAGCAATTTTCCACTTCATTTCCGATGAATCCGAAAAAATGGCATCTAACGAATCATGCGAAAATGAGCTGTGGAAGAATTGATAAGCATGGGCAATCAGACCGAAAATAAAGGTAACAATAACACAAAACAAAAACTTAATTTTCTTTTTGGAAATATCAAAGAGCGAATTCTTCCTTATCTGTTCCATTTATTTAATCAACTCCCTTACATGATTTTCCGTGTTCAACAATTCATCAATTATCATGCGCTGATATTTGGTGAATTTTTTTCTGTCACACGAGCGTGACCAAAGGCTCATCGGAATGCCGAGCCTGTTCATATGATACTTCGCCGTCTGCGGATAAGCAAGGCTTTCGATAAATGATGAAAGCGTTAGAAAGCCTTGAACACTTTCGGCTTTTTCAGGCTCTTTTTCGTAATTTTCGCATACCCATGCATATAAATCCGGGTGGAAGTTTCCCATAACTCCGGAAAAGCCCGCTGCGCCGTGTCTGAGCGTATAAAGAAAGGTCTGTGAGTTTGCATTAAATAGCTTGATGCTCGTTCCCTTGAGCTGTTCGAGTCTTGCGTCGAGCATATCGGGGTCACAGCAGGTATCCTTGATAAAGGTAAATCTGCCCGTTGAAATGCACCAATCGAGAATTTTCGGCGTAAGAATTCTCTTGTAGGGATAGGGACACTCGTAAATGCCGATTGCGATATCCTCGGGAAGCTTTGAAAGAAGATATTCGGCATTCATTATCCAAACATCGTCGCCGTCGTTATGAAGATCAAGTCGGTTGCTGACCCAAACAATGGCGTCTACACCTGTCTGTGCCATTGCCGTCATCTCTTCGATTTGTGCGTTCATATCATCCGAATTGTGACCGGAAGCGACAACGGAAACATTCCTTCCGCTCTCCCTGACCGTTTCAACAACCGTCTTTGCAATATTAACCTTTTCGTCAAGGGAAAGATAAACCATTTCGCTTGACTGACAAACGGCAAAAATACCCGTGCAGCCGTTATCAATGTACCAGTTCGTAATATTCTTCACCGCGTCATAGTCAACCGTATTGTCATCATGAAACGGCGTTATCATCGTCGGGTATGTTCCCCTGTTGATATCTTTCATTATCTGACCTCCGTCTTTTTCTGTCCGTCTGCAACCGTGCGGCTTTTAAAAGACAATGCAGCACAATTAAAGCGAACTGTTTTTATTAACCGTATTGATTATAAATCATTAAATGTAAAAAATCAATTCAAAATTCAATAACTGACAAAAAAGTGAAATATTTTGTTGAAATTGTTCGACTAAGTATGATATAATACATATAATCATTTAGAGTATTGGATGTGATCTTCAATGAAGTGTCCGTTTTGCGGCTACTCCGAAAGCAAGGTTATCGATTCTCGCCCGACCGACGAGGGTGAAAGAATTCGCAGACGACGGGAATGTATGAATTGCGCCAAAAGATTTACCACCTATGAAATAATCGAAAGCGTTCCCATAATCGTTGTAAAAAAGGACAAATCGAGGGAAGCTTTTGACCGCAACAAGCTTTTCAACGGATTGCTTCGTGCATGTGAGAAGCGTCCGGTTTCGATTGAAACCATTGAAAAAATCGTTGATGAAATTGAAACAACGCTTCAAAATTCTCTCGACCGCGAGGTTACCTCGATCCACATCGGCGAGCTTGCTATGGATAAGCTCAAGGATACGGACGAGGTCGCATATGTTCGCTTTGCCTCCGTCTACAGACAGTTTAAGGATATAAACACTTTCATGGATGAGCTTGCAAAGCTCCTCGGAGAAAAAAATAAATAAGCGAGATGACTGATTTATGAAAAAGAAAAAGAATACAGCTCTCAAGGTTGGCTTGGGTGTTACGGCTGCCGTTTTGGCGGTTGCCGATTATGCTTGCGATTATGCGATCAAGCGTCCCGATCCGGCAAAAAAGAAAAAGCCGGAAACCCGTGAAATGTACATAAAGCGTGCCGAAATCAGGCGGCAAAACAATCAAAAGCTCTATGACCTCGACCCCGAGGATATCACAATCAAAAGCATCTCCGGGCTTGATATGAAAGCATGGTATCTTCCTGCCGAAAAGGAAACAAAGCGCTTTGTTATCTGCGTCCATGGTCACAGATGTAACGGACCGGACGAGTTCAGCCACATGATGCCGTTCTATCACTATGATCTCGGCTACAACTACCTCCTCCCCGACCTTACCGGTCACGGCAGAAGCGAGGGCGAATATATTGGCTTCGGATCGTTTGACGCAAAAAATATTCTTCTTTGGGTCGATTATCTCATCAATCGCTTCGGCGACGATATTGAAATAATTCTCCATGGCATTTCAATGGGTGCGGCAACCGTACTCAACTGCAACGAGATGTCGCCGCCCGATCAGGTAAAAATCATCATTGAGGACTGCGGATTCACGAGCACCGAGGCTGTAATGAACAACACGCTCAAGGATATGATCGGCTTCAAATTTATGCCTATCGTTAAGCTCGGAAGCCTTGTCAGCAAGGTCAAGGCAGGCTACTTCTTCTCGGAGAGCGATCCGCTTAAAAACATGAACAAGGCAAAGAATCCCGTTTTGTTCATTCACGGCGAGCAGGATACATATGTTCCGTTTGAATACGGCAAGCAGCTTTACGACGCTTGCCCGACACCGAAGGATTATCTTTGGGTGCCCGACACGGTTCATGCTTTCAGCTATTATAATGCCAAGGATGAATACGAGCAGAAGGTTAAGGACTTTATTGCAAAATATATGGATAAAAAACAGGAAGCTGTGACAGCATAATAACATAAACAGGGGCACAATTGTGCCCTTTGCTTTTGGAGGCAAATATGGAATACAAGGATCTATCAAAGGAAAAGCTTTTGGAAATGAAAAAAGAGCTTGAAGCTCAGTACGAAGCTTTTAAGGCAAAAGGACTTAAACTCGACATGTCAAGGGGCAAGCCCAACAAGGCTCAGCTTGATCTGACAAATGACATGCTCGACACAATAAATTCGTCAAGCGACATGACCGCTTCCGACGGCATGGAAACGAGGAACTACGGCGGACTTACGGGTATACCCGAGTGCCGTAAGCTGATGGCGGAGATTGTCGATGTTGACGAGAAAAATGTTATTCTCGGCGGCGTTGCGAGCCTTACGCTTATGTACGACTATATTTCGCAGTGCATGGTTTTCGGCTGCGGCGGCAACGAGCCTTGGATAAAGCAGGGCAATATTAAATTTCTCTGTCCCTGCCCCGGCTATGACAGACATTTCGGAATTCTTGAGCATTTCGGCATCAAGATGATCAATATTAAAATGAATGCCGACGGACCTGATATGGACAGCATTGAGGAATACATCAAGGACGAGAGCGTTAAGGGTCTTTTCTGCGTTCCTAAGTATTCAAATCCCGACGGAATTACATTTTCCGATGAGGTCGTTCGCCGTTTTGCCGCTCTCAAGCCTGCGGCAAAGGATTTCAGAGTTATCTGGGACAACGCATACATCGTTCATGACCTCAACGACACACCCGATAGCCTGCTCAATATTTTTGATGAAGCGAAAAAACACGGCAGCGAGGATATGTTCATCGAGGTTATTTCAACCTCAAAGATAAGCTTTGCAGGCGGCGGAATTTCCGCTGTTATCGCCTCGGACGCAAACATTGAGGAAATCAAGAAGCGCATGAGCATTCAAATCATTTCAAACGATAAAATAAATCAGCTCAGACACGCAAGATATTTCAAAAATCTTGACGGCATAAAAACTCATATGAAAAAGCAGGCGGCAATCCTCAAGCCTAAATTCGACACGGTTACGGACGGCTTTGAAAAGGCATTCGGCGGCACTGGAATCGCAAGCTGGAAAAAGCCGAACGGCGGATATTTTATCAGCCTCTTTGTCATGAAGGGCTGTGCAAAGCGTGTCGGTCAGCTTTGCAAGGAAGCCGGTCTTACGCTTACAACCGTAGGCGCAACCTATCCCTACGGCATTGACCCCGACGACAGCAATATCAGAATTGCGCCGTCATATCCCGATGTTGACGAGCTGCAAAAGGCCGTCGAGCTGCTTTGTATATGCGTCAAGCTTGCCGCTGCGGAAAAATTAACGGAAGAGTGATTACATGAATAAGCCCCTGTATGAAGTAAGAGAATTTCATAATTTCAGAGAGCTGCTCAATCAGAGCGAGGAACTTTACGGAAACAGTCCTGCTTTCAAGATAAAAAACCAAATCGGTCAGATTCTCGATATCAGCTACACCCGCTTCAAGGCAGATGTTGAGGCTCTCGGCACGGCATTGCTTGACCTCGGTCTTGAGGGAGAAAAAATCGCCGTTGCGGGAATGAACAGCTACAAATGGTGCACAAGCTATCTTGCGGTGGGCTGCGGCGTCGGCGTTGTTGTTCCGACCGACAAGGAGCTTCCGTTTGACGACATTCTCAGCATTCTGACCGTATCCGAAGCGAAAGCAATCATCTTCGATAAAAAGTTCGGAGAAAAGCTTCTTGAGTATCGTGATAAGCTGCCCAAAAATCTCATACTCATCTCAATGGAGCAGAAAAATGATTGCGATGGAATACTTTCCTACGATCTTATTTTAAACAACGGCTATCATCTTATCGGCAAGGGTAATTCGGATTATATTGACCGTGAGGTTGCAGGCAACAAAATGACCGTTCTGCTCTTCACCTCGGGCACAACGGGAATGTCAAAAGCCGTCATGCTCAGTGCCGACAATATCTGCTCGGATGTCAGAGCAATAATGGGATTCGTAAAGATCAACAAGGGCGAGAGAATCCTTTCGATTCTTCCGATACATCATACCTACGAATGCACAGTCACCTTCCTCTGCTGTCTTTACGGCGGCGTAACAATCTGCTTCTGCGACGGGCTTAGATATATCACAAAAAATCTTGAGGAATACAAGCCGAACATCTTGATCGTTGTTCCGCTCGTTCTCGAAAAGTTCTACAAGCGAATAATGAAAGCGATTGACAAGGAACGGGGCGGTCCGGCAAAGGTTGCGCTTGCGAGCGCAATTACAAGAGCGGTCGGCGTTACAAAAATGGATGTTTCCAATATTTTCTTCGGAAAAATAAAAAAAGCCTTCGGCGGTTCGATAAGGCTTATAATTTCCGGTGCTGCCGGAATAGATCCGGAAATCATAAAAAATATGAACCGTTTCGGTATTCAAACCTTTCAGGGCTACGGCCTGACGGAATGCTCCCCTATCGTCATCTGTAACAGCGACAAGGATAACAAATACGATTCGATCGGCAAGCCTATCCCCTTTGTCGAAGCAAAAATTATCAACCCCGATGAAAACGGAATCGGCGAGATATGCATAAAAGGTCCTATGGTCATGCTCGGCTATTATAAAGACCCCGACGCAACAAGAGAAACCTTTGACAAAAACGGCTGGTTTCATACAGGCGACCTCGGCAGAACCGACAAGGACGGTCATTATTATATCTGCGGCCGCTGCAAGAGCGTTATTGTTACAACAAACGGCAAGAATGTTTACCCCGAGGAGCTTGAAAGTATGCTTCTCAGGGAGAAAGCGGTCAAGGAGTGCATTGTAACCGGCAGAGAGGACGAGAGAGGAAACACCATAGTTTATGCCAGAATTTTCCCCGACCTCAAGGCGATCGGCGCAGCGTACGGCAACAGAAGCATTACGGACAAGGAAATCAGCAAATCCGTATCCGAAGCCGTCAAAAGCGTCAATTCACAGGTTGTCAGCTATAAATCGATCAAAAGATTTGAAATCATCGATAAGGAATTTGAAAAAACGACAACCTCTAAAATCAAACGAAATCAGTAATAAACAAAATCCCCTCCTCATATCCTTTGGTGAGGAGGGATCTTTATGTCCGAAAACAAGCGAAGAAAACCGACGGCAAGTGCAACAAACCTAACCGGAGTTCTTGTTTCGGTTCTTTTGGGTTCGCTTTTAAATATCATAATTTATGCCGCATTGTGCGCTGTTGCGTCGTTTGTTTGTCTCAAGGCCGACCTTGGGACTGAATTTAACAAATACTTTATCTTTTTCATCGTCGGCGTGTCCGGATTTTTCGGCGGTCTTAAGGCTGTCCGCTCCGTCGGACGCAACGGACTTATGCTTGGCGCAGTCAGCGCATTGCCGGCTTTCCTGATTATTATTCTCGTTTCTTCGATAATCAGCCGCACCGGAATTGCGTGCGCGGGTTGGATAGCCGCCGGCGTCATGACATTTTTTTCCGCAGTCGGAGGAATTGTCGGAGTAAACAAGCGAAGATAAAAACAAATTTATCCGATGTCAGCTTATATTACGGCAAATCGTCAAACATTCCGAAGCCTGCCACCTCGCTCGTCGGCAAGGAAAATACAATTGCCTGCGCTTCTGTATTTGCGCCTGCCTTTTCGAGAATCGAACGCATAATATCGGATTTTTGCTCTTTCTTCGCAACTATGAGAATGACCTCTTTTTCGCTTGCGATAGATACATTGTAGAATTTCTCTTCGTTTTTGCCTCCCTCGCCTTTTCCGTGAAGGACGGTTCCTCCCGTTGCTCCCGCCGCTCTTGCCGCATTCATCACCATGTCCATTCTTCCCTCATTCGCAACGGCGACTATCAGCTCATATGACGGGTTCAATTCCGGCTTGTTGCCGATCGACTGTGCGCTTGCGTTAAGCTTTTCCATCGTCCTTTTTCCTCCTATGCTTTTTATCGGAACCGAAACAACAATACCGTGACCCGGCACACCGACAAACATATTTTTCTTCTGTTCTTTTATAAATCTTTTCAGCTTATCGTTATCCGCAACGGAGAAAATGACACGCTTTTCGTTGCTTTCAAGTCCGAGCAGGTCGAGCATACTTCTGACTGCCGTTCCCCTGCCCCTGAGAATAACATTTATCGGAAGCTCAAGCTCATGACATATTTTTTTCAAAACACCGACATTATCGGGATTGCATATTGAAATCACAAAATTCATATTGCGTTATCCTCCCAAAGCTCCACTATATCATAATCGCCGAATTCCGCTGCCGTTCGCTTCTCCGCCTTTCTGTCCCTCACGGTATAGACAAGACCGAACGACTGAATGGTAATCAGCGGCATCATGGCGACCATGGCAACCGCACCGAAAGCGTCCCTGAGCGCATCGCCGCCGAGCGCAATGCTTGCACCGATAAAAAATTGGAGCATAAAGGTCGCCGTCATCGGTCCGGAGGCGACTCCGCCGGAGTCAAATGCGATAGCGGTATAAATATCCGGCACAAAGAACGAAAGCAGCAACGCTAAGGCGTAGCCCGGAACAAGAAACCAAAGAATTGAGATTCCGGTCATGACCCTGAGCATGGCAATTCCCATGGCGACCGCAATCGCAGCAGAAAGGCTGAGCTTAATGGCCTTTCCGGAAATCGCGCCTGCGCTGACCTCTTCAATTTGATTTTCAAGCACAGCCACGGCCGGCTCGGCGGAGATTATAAACCATCCGAAAACCATCGCCAACGGTATCATTATGTATTTTGTCCAACCTTCGGCAAGAGTCGCTCCCAGCACCGAGCCGAGCGAAGAAAACCCGACATTGACTCCCGTCAGGAAAAGCACAAGACCGACATAGGTATAAACAAGACCGACGCAGATTTTTGCAAGGCTGCGCTTGGAAATTTTTAAAATCAAGAGCTGTAGCAAAAAGAATATTCCAATGATCGGCAAAAGCGATACGGCGACCTCGCCCATATATTTCGGCAGCTCCGTCAAATATACCCTGCCGATCTCGCCGGTGCTGTCGAACGAGAGCACGCTTACATCGACAACGGCATCTGCACCGGGATAGAAAAATCCGAGCACCAAAACCGCAAGGATCGGACCTATTGAGCTCAGCGCAACAAGACCGAAGCTGTCAGCCTCCGCCTTGTCGTCGCTTCGAATATTTGAAACACCGACGCCCAATGCAAGAATGAACGGAACTGTCATCGGCCCCGTCGTGACTCCGCCGGAGTCAAAGGCGATGCTTAAGAATTTATCGTCCGTGAATGCCGCCAAAATAAAAACAACGGCATAAAAAGCAATCAAAAGCCACCGAAGCTTTATGCCCGTCAGTATCCTGACCATGCAAACCGCAAGGAAAAATCCTACGCCTACGCCGACCGTTATCAGCAACACGGAATTGTTGATATGGGGAACGGTTTCGGCAAGAACCTGCAAATCCGGCTCGGCAATCGTAACAGCGAAGCCGAACGCAAAGCTGACAAGCACAATCAACGGAAGCTTTTTGGTTTTAGTCAACGCCGTTCCGATTTTATTTCCTATTTTAATCATTGAAGTATCCGCTCCGAGCGAAAAAAGACCGATACCTATAACCACCATCAGCGTGCCTATAAAAAAATTCAGCATCAGGTCTGTTTCAATAGGCGCAATGCTGAAGCATAACAATGTGACGATAGCAACTATGGGGATAACCGAGCGAGTCGCTTCTTTGATCTTTTCCGTTACTGCGGATCGGTTTTTGAGTATAATTTCTTTTTTCAAAAGCCTCACCAAACTTATATAGGCAATAACGCACAAATCAATTGAGTGGTGTTGCCTACAATTTTTTTACAGCAATTTACATAAGCTTGCCTTATACATATATAATACTAAATTATTGCGATTTATGCAAGCAAAACGGTGAAAGTTCAATATTTATTTACATTTGACTTTTTAAATATTTGGTTTTATAATAAGTATAAATTTATTGCAAATCGAAAGGATAATTTTATGAAGATTGTTATAGCAGGAGCAGGTCACGGCGGTCTTGTTGCGGCAGCGGAGCTTGCCAAGGCCGGCAATGATGTCAGCGTTTATGAAGTAAAGCAGCGAGAAGAGCTCGGTCATGACTGGGAGGATCGTTTCATCTTTGATTTGCTTTTAAAAGCCGTCGGAACGGACAAGCTCCCCGACGGAAGCTGGCGCTACAGGGGCGACTGCGCATTTGTATCGCCGAACTATAAAACAAATATTGTTATCAACTATACCGATGAAAACCGTCAAAAAATCATGTGGCGCAAGCCGCTGATAGAAATGCTGATCGATAATGCAGAAAAAAGCGGCGTAAAGCTTATTTTCAACACCGAAATCACCGCCCCGATCGTCAGAGGCGGCCGTGTAGTCGGAGTCAAAACCTCAAGCGACAATATCGAAGGCGATCTTGTCATTGACTCGGCAGGCGTTTTTTCGCCCGTACGCAGCAAATTGCCCGAAAGCTTCGGAATTGAGAAAAAACCGAAGCGAGGCGATGTTTTCTACGCTTACAGAGCTTATTTTAACAAGACCGACAATGAACTTCCCGATGTTCCTTTTGAGGTTTATCTCTGCCACGCAAGAGAACAGGGTCTTTCCTGGTGCTGCACGAATGATGACAGCGTTGATATCCTCATCGGAAGAATCGATCCTCTTGACGAAGCACTGCTTAAAAGGCACATAGATAATTTTCGTAAAATGCACCCGTACATCGGTCATGAGATCCTACACGGCGGCAATTACGGAATAATTCCGGTTCGCCGTCCGCTTGCGTTGATGGTTGCCGACGGATATGCCGCAGTTGGCGACAGTGCATTCATGACAACTCCGATGAACGGAATGGGAATTGACCTTTCTATTCAGGCAGGCATGCTGCTCGCCGACACCCTGATAAAAAACGGCGACGCTTCAATTGAAAATCTCTGGAAATACAATCGTGATTTTCATTCGCTTTACGGTGCGGAAACGGCTAAAAACGAGGGATTGAAAAATGCGCTGTTAAATCTACCCGGAGAGGGCGTTGACTTCCTTTTTGAAAGTGCGGTTATCGAAGCCTCGGATCTCGCCGGAGCAGGAAAAGACACCGATATACTCAATCTTCTCGGCAAATTTGTCAGAGGAATGAAAAATCCGTCTCACTTTATGACGGTTATCGACGGAATCGTTCAGGGAACGGTTGTTTCAAAGCTGTTGAAATTCGCTCCCGACGAGTATAACAGAGATAAAATTATGAAATGGCAAAAAGAAATCCGGCGGCACACAGTCAAGATCAACAGACAATAACGGAGGGATCAAGATGTCAAAGGGGTTCAACAACATATTTTTTCCGTTCCCGACCTGGATCAGAGCACTTCGGGGACGCTATGTGCATAAGGATATCGGCGGATTCAACAACAACAATTGGATGGCGGAAATTGATGGAGAAAAATTTATAAACGAGTTTTCAATTCCAGGCTCTCACGATTCCTGCGCCCTGTACGAACCCCTCAGAGAGCTTGCACAATGCCAAACACATACGGTTACGGATCAGCTCAATATGGGAGTTCGCTATCTTGATATCCGTGCCAATGTTGTTAAAGGCGACCTTGCCATATCCCACGGTCCGATTTTTCAAGGGATAACCTTCGACAATGTTATCGGGCAATGCTACGATTTTCTCGATAAAAATCCAAGCGAAGCGATTATAATTTCTCTCAAGCACGAGCTTGTTTCAAGAGATAAAAACAATGAATTCAACCCGATCTTTCTTAAAAAGCTTGAGGCTCACCGTGAAATATGGTACACCGAAAACCGACTGCCGAAGCTCTCCGAGGTCAGAGGAAAATTGATTCTCCTCAACCGTGTAAAGGGTCTTGAGGTCGGAATAGACGCTTCGGAAAATTGGATTCACAACGGCATCTCAATGATCGAACACGGCGACTTTCGTCTGCACATTCAGGATAAATTCAAGCTTGAAAGCATTGAGGAGGCGTGGGACTTTGTGACGGCGCATATTCGCGAAATTTGCAAAGAAACTGACGGAAAAATGACCCTCAGCATCAATTTTCACAGCGGCGTTCTCGGCTATCCTCATGTTTTGAGTGTTGCTAAATATGTAAATTCGGAGTTTTTGAAATTTTTCCGAAACAAAAAAGCCCATCTCGGTATTGCGGTTTTTGATTTCATTACGCCGGAAATTTGCAACACGGTTATTGACTCAAACAAATAAAAATGAAGTGACCGTCCTCGTTTGAGAGCGGTCACTTTCTGTTTGTTCAGAATTTAAAATCGGTGTATTTAACCGTCGTTGACGCCGTACCTCCGGCATTTTTAATTGTGACGACATATTTTGTATCGGAAAGAGTAACCGAGAAATCAAACGAAACAGTCAAACTTTCGAGATTTCCGCTTGAGGCATTTACAACGGCGACGCATTTTACATTTGTCGAGCTTTCGTTTACGGACTTAACGGAAGCACCGTCGGTGTTGTTGATTGCCGAATAAAGATTCTCTGCGCACTTGTGGTCGTATGCGGATTTATCGCCCATTCCGACAAGTATTCCGCTTCGGTCAACGGGAGAGCTGTTCTTTTTGTTTGACGAATCGGCAGAGCTTGAGCCGTTGTTCAAAACAAGTGTGTAGGTATATTTTCCACCGCTAAGCGTGTAGCTTGCGCTTTTTACATCTGCGTCCTTAAGCGCAGCTGTTGACATGAACTCGCTCTTTCCTTTTGCGTTTGAAAATGTCTTGTCGCCTACGCCGAGGAAGTCCGAAACCGCATCCTTGACGACGCTCATTTTTCCGAATGCGCCTGCGTCAAGGCTGTTAAGCTTCGTGTTTCTTGACTTTGAATATCCGGCCTTTGAGCTTATAGCCTTATTGACCGCGGCATTATAATTTACAATAATCTGCGCCGTTGTAAGCTTCGCCGGAGCGGTCGTGGTTTTCTTTGTGGTGGTGGTTACCTTTTGGGTAGTCGTAACCTTCTTCGTTGTTGTAGCCTTTTGAGTCGTCGTTGTTTTTTGGGTTGTGTTCTGCTGCTTGGCTGTAGTTGTCTTTGCAGCTTCCGTTTTGGCCGTGGTGCTTTCACCGGTAGCGGCTTCGGTCGTCGTTTCCTGCGACTGAGCCTCGGTTGTGCTTTCCGTTACCGGCTCGGCTGTCGTAACGATTTCATTTTCCACTTTTCCGTCGTCATTTTTTGTTGAAGTAAGAATCGACGGAATAAACTTGCCGATGCTTTCGTTGAAGCCCTTACCGACATAGACAAACGAGCCGCACATCATTGCGACACAAATCACAACGGTAACACAAACAGCAATCGTTTTTTTCATATTCAACACATCCTTTTCTTTTTTCTCGTTGAGGAAGCACCGTCGGATAATTGATAAAGCCCACAAGCTCCTTCCGATTTCATTATAAGATATTTACCTTGATTTGGCAACTGTTTTCTTGATTCGGGATATGAAATGTGATATAATTTTTCCGAAATGAGGTGTGTAAAATGATAACACGGGAAGAATGGAAAAATATAAGAGGCTCAAAGAAGCAGCCCGACCATATAATGCTTTCGATAAACGGCGATCCGACTGAGAATATGACGGTCACATGGCGAACCTGCGTTGAAACGAATAACGGCTACGCCCTTTTCAGGAAGAAGGGCGAGAGCGGTTGGCGAAGGGCTGAAGCCGAGACGGAACGCTTTGATTCCGACATGGACAGCAGCAACATTTTTTGGGCGCACATGACCGCTCTTGATCCTGAAACGGAATACGAATACACCTGCGGCAGCGACGAATACAGAAGCGAAATTTACAGCTTCAAAACAGCCGAAAAAGAGCTTGAAAGCTTTGAATTTCTCTGCCTGACGGATATTCAACACGGCGAAGCGGAGCCACCGGCGGATTACTCCGAATTGAACGGCATTATTAAAGAGATTTTAAAAAGGCATCCCGAGGTGCGCTTCATTCTCACGGCGGGCGATAATACCAATTGCGGTCAAACCGATATCCAATGGACGGGCTTGCTTGACGGGCTCAAAGGAATAATCGAGAGCATACCATTTATGATGACTCTCGGCAATCATGACGATATGGGCTTTGAAAACTACTTTGAATACAAGAACAAATATTATTCGGAGAAAGCGGAATATTTCAGCAAGCAATTCAAAGGCTCTTATCCCTACAACGGTCCGAAGGACTGGAAAACCGCCAATTACAGCTTTAATTACGGCAACTCCATGTTCTGCGTTATCGGTACAAGCGGCCCCGAATTTGTGAACGAATGGCTTATCGAACAGGCCGATGGCTGCGATAAAACATGGAAATTCGGCTCTCAGCATTTCCCGGTCTGCTATCAAGGCTCTACCCTCGCCTGCGAAGATACATATCCGATGATGCGTGAGGGAATGGAGAAATTCGACATTATCTTCAGCGGCCACGAGCATTGCTTTTCCCGAAGCTATCCGAGACGGGGCGACAATCTCTACGACAAGCCCTCGCAGGGTACGATTTTTTACAACATGGGCAGCGGACACAGAAACCCGTGTATGCTTCTCGCAACGCCGAAGCTTTGGAACTGTGCATATTATCCCCATGAGGAAAAGGAGTCGATGTACACTGTCGTTGGCGTAAACGGTAAAAAGCTCACTCTCACCTCCTACCTTGAGGGTGACAAGGCGGTTGACAGATGCGTCATAGACAAAGAAAACGACATGATATACCCGATTGCGCTCGCTCCCGTTTTCAGCAAGGCACGAATGATGTTCAAAGGCGCAGATTTGGGAATATGCGCAATAAGCCAGCCCTGCGAAAAAATTGACGGAATATGGTTTGTCTCCGCCGGAGTTCTTTTCAGGTACATCGGCTTTGATGTTGAATCAAAAAAAGGCTCGATAACGATAGAAGCATACGGACACAAAGCGACATTTACGGAAAGCAGTTCAACCGTAATCACGGAAAACGGCAGCTTTCAATTGCCTGCCGAGGTCAAGCGATTGAACCGAGGACAGCTTTATGTTCCCGCCGAGGGAATTTGCAAGGCCTTCGGCATGAGATGCGAGGTCTTTGACCGAAACAATATAATTTCTTTTGAGCACGAAAGTGAATTCAGTCCTATCCCCTGCCAGCCGTAATCATAATACAATTTCAATAAATGTAAAAATATCAAGGGATAAACCTTGACATAACACAAATGAATGTGATAAAATAGTTACAAGATAGCAGGTCAGTACTGTTACCGAGTATTCTATGAAAGGAGTTTGACATTATGAATTTCGATTTCAGCGCAATTCTTGATAAGATCGACATTGATGCAATCATGAACAAGATTGTAGATCTCATCGTTCAGATCAACATTTCAGATGTACTCAACAAGATTATTGATCTGGTTATGAAGTTTGTTAACCCGGCATGATCATTCTGTTCGAATCACAATTTTCTGAAATAACAAACGGCAGTGGCGGCGAAAGCTGTCACTGTTGTTTTTATGCAGAATTATACTCTTGTCGAAGCGCGGCACCAATTGCATATTTTGCATATTTGCATATTTTTTGGTTCATCACAGATTTAAGGGGAATGGAATCTAACAGCAGGTAAAGAAATAAACTTAACCAGCAG
>CAVJIV010000027.1:0-23333 GCA_963649715.1 bacterium
ACCACAAACAATCGAATGGAGCTTACAGGCGTGATCGAGGCGCTGAATTCTCAAAGAGCCGTGCGAGGTTACTCTGACAACAGACTCCAAATATGTAGCCGACGGTCTTTCAAAGGGCTGGGCAAAGGGCTGGAAAACGAGAGGCTGGAAAAAAAGTGATAACAAGCCTGCGCTCAATTCCGACCTGTGGGACGAGCTTTTAAGGCTTTGCGACATACACAAGGTCAGCATAGTATGGGTCAAGGGTCATGCCGCCCACCCCGAAAACGAACGCTGCGATCAACTGGCTGTCGGTGAATGGAAAAAGCTTCAATAAGCGCACATTGGCGAGGGCATCCCAAAAGCCCTCGTTTTTTCGGCAACCGCAGCTTCAAGGCAATATTGTTTTAGAAAGAAATTCTAACGAAATCGTGAGAGAAGTTGATTTTTTCGCAGAAATATTGTATTATATAGATAACCCATTTTTGTGTGTTTATAAGATTGACAATGCGGAGGAATTGCGATGGCTGTTTGTTATAATAACTTGTGGAAGCTTCTTATAGATAAAAATATGAACAAAACCGAGCTTAAGGAAGCGGCCGGGATCAGCTTTAATGTTATCGCCCGAATGGGAAAGAACGAACCTGTTTCTTTTGAAAGTATTGAAAGAATCTGTATTGCACTGCATTGCAACATCGGCGATATTATCGAGGTCGTTCAAAATAACCGAGCTGTCGGCAAGAAAAAGCAGTTTACAACGATAGAACTGTTTGCCGGTGCAGGCGGATTAGCCCTCGGAATTGAAAAAGCCGGATTTGAAACCTTGGGCTTAATTGAATTTGACAAAGATGCTTCCGACACACTGAAATGCAACCGTCCCGATTGGCGTGTCATCAATGACGATATCGCCAACATTTCCTGTCTCGATTTAAAAGAGTATTTTGACCTTGCCGAGGGTGAGCTTGATTTGCTCTCGGGCGGTGCTCCCTGCCAAAGCTTTTCTTATGCCGGAAAGCGCTTGGGCTTAGAAGACGCTCGCGGAACTCTTTTTTATCACTATGCAAAATTTTTGGAGCAGCTGCAACCAAAAATATTCTTGTTTGAAAATGTCAGAGGATTACTCACACACGATAAAGGCCGTACATACAAAACAATTACAGAGATTTTTGAAAATACAGGATATACCGTTCAGAAAAAAGTTCTGAACGCATGGGATTACGGAGTTGCTCAAAAACGAGAACGGCTGATTACAATAGGTATTCGCAATGATTTAAAGGATAACGCTGTTTTTGAGTTTCCCGCACCTCATAAGTATAAGCCTGTTCTTCGAGATGTTTTGCTTGACTGCCCGAAAAGTGAGGGAACCGCTTATTCCGAATATAAACGAAAAATATTCGAGCTTGTTCCTCCCGGAGGATACTGGCGTGATATTCCCGAAGATATAGCAAAGGAATATATGAAAAGCTGCTGGTATATGGAGGGCGGCAGAACGGGTATTCTTCGCAGATTAAGTCTTGATGAGCCCTCTTTAACCGTGCTGACCTCTCCCAGCCAGAAGCAAACGGATAGATGTCACCCATTGGAAGCACGCCCGTTTACGGTTCGTGAAAATGCAAGATGTCAGAGCTTTCCCGACGACTGGCAGTTCTGCGGAAGTGTCGGACAGCAATACAAACAGGTCGGCAACGCCGTACCGGTCAACCTGGCATATGATATTGCGCTCAAAATAAAGGAAACATTGGAGAAATTATAATGTGGAATTTAAGCTTTATAACGGAAGAAGATTTTACAAACCATGTTAAAGCTACAATTGAAAAATACGGTGAAAAGCTGGAATCTTTTGACTTGAAACGCTTTAACAAAAATATCATCGATCCTATCAAGCTGATTTTTGACAAAACCGTTTATCGGTCTTCTTGGGATGAAATCATCGGCAATGAGATATTCCGTCAAAGAGACAAATCAAACAATAACGATATCGGATATTTTCATCAGCGGATTTTTCAGTACATAAAGGGCTGCCATGTTCCTCCTAACGGAGAAGACGGCGGCTGGGATGTCATATATAAAAATAACAACGGAATCGCTATACCCGAGGCCGGAAATGTTCATACCGTTTATGTGGAAATGAAGAACAAGCACAACACTATGAATTCCGCTTCGGCCGGTAAAACCTTTATAAAAATGCAAAACCAGCTTTTGAATGATGACGATTGCGCCTGCTTCTTGGTAGAAGCTATTGCACAACGCTCGCAAAACATTAAATGGGAGACCACCGTGGATAAGAAAAAGGTCGGTCATAAGCTTATCCGCAGAGTAAGTCTCGACCGTTTTTATGCTCTTGTGACCGGACAAGACGACGCTTTTTATCAGATGTGTATGGTGCTTCCGTCTGTGATAGAAAAAGCGGTAAAAGGGCTTGACGAGACGATCGTACCACACGACACGGTCGTTGACGAGTTAAGAAAAATGGCAATCGGACAAAATGCTGAGTCGGAGGATTTGGCAATAGCGATGGCAACATATATGCTTGGATTCGGCACATACAACGGATTTGCAAAGTAAAAAGTCAGATAGCCGTCGATTAAAGCAATGTCAACCAATTGGGGTGCACAACTTGAATCAAAACCTATAAAAGTGTTATTATAAAAAATCATTATTATGTCTTTACATTTTCTGAAAAACTTGGTAAAATGTTGGTAAATTTATCATGAGGTGATATACATGTCTAAAAAATTAGGTGTAGCCATTATAGGCTGCGGAAATATTTTCCGTTCACATGTTCCCGGCTATCTTAAGCTCGACAATGTCGAAATTCGTTATTTCTGCGATATTATTCCGGAGCGTGCCGACAAGGCGGTTGAAACATACGGCTGCGGCAAAGCCGTTTACAATTATAAGGAGCTTCTCGGTCACGACGATATTGACATCGTTTCCGTCTGCACACACAATGACAGTCACGCACCGATCTCCATCGACTTCATGCGTGACGGCAAGGATGTGCTCTGCGAAAAGCCGGCGGCAAGAACCTTACCGGAAGCCCTTGAAATGCAGAAGGTTGCCCACGAAACGGGCAGGATTCTTTCAATCGGCGTTGTAAACAGATTTGTCGATACGGTCAATAAGATTAAAAAGCTTATTGCGGATGGTTCTCTCGGCGAGATCTATCAGGTTTATATCAGCTTCAGAGCTCACCGTTCTATTCCCGGCCTCGGCGGCGACTTCACCACGAAGGCGGTTTCCGGCGGCGGAGTTCTCATTGACTGGGGCGTTCATTACATTGACCTGGTGCTCTACTGTCTCGGCGAGCCGACTCCTCTCACCTGCTCCGGCGTTGTTCATTCAAAGCTCGGCGAAGCGATGAACGATTATGTTTACACAAGCATGTGGGCCGAGGACACAAAAAATACCGAAAACGGCACATTTGATGTTGACGACTTTGTTACGGGTCTTATCCGAACCGACAATGCCGCTATCACGCTCAACGGCGCATGGGCGCAGAATATCGGCACAAGCGAATGCTTCGTCGATTTTCTCGGAACCAAGGGTGGCGTAAGAATGCAGTACGGCGGAAAATTCAAGCTCTACTCAACAATGGGCGATATGCTTACCGAAATCACTCCGGACTACAACTCCGTGGGCTTTGATTATAACAGCGAAGTTGCCTCTTTTGTCGATTCCGTCATCACAAGGAAGCCGAATCAGGCATATATCGACAAAGCCGTTGTCACCTCAAAAATCCTTGACGCAATTTACAGATCCTCGGAATCCGGCAAGGAAGTTACATTATAATATAAAGAAAGGCAAAGAAATGGATATTAAAATTTTTGACAACCCTGCTGAGATCGCCGACGCTGCCGCTCAGCTTTACAGGGAGCTTATCGAAAGCAAGCCAAATGCGGTTCTCGGACTCGCAACCGGAGCAACTCCCGTTCCTACATACAAAAAGCTCATAGAGCTTTACAACAAGGGTGAAATAAGCTTCAAGGAGGTTACAACCTTCAACCTTGATGAATATTGCGACCTTGACAAGCATGACAAAAACAGCTACTACAGCTTTATGCACGAGAACCTTTTTGACCATGTTGACATAAAGGAAGAAAATGTCAATTTCCTTGACGGTAACGCAAAGGATTGCGACGCAGAAAGCAAGCGATATGCCGAAGCGATCAAGTCTGCCGGCGGAATCGATCTTCAGCTTCTCGGAATCGGCACCAACGGTCACATCGCTTTCAATGAGCCTGCCGACAAATTCACCGACGAGGCATTCAGGGTTACTCTCACTCAGAGCACGATTGATTCAAACCAGAAATATTTCGGCGATGTTCCTATGCCGAGATACGCCATGACGATGGGTATCGGCTCGATCATGCGTTCAAAGAAGATACTTCTTATCGCAACCGGCGAAAGCAAGGCAAAGGCCATCAAGGCGATGGTTTCCGGCGAAATCACGCCGCAGATCCCCTGTTCGATTCTCAACGAACACAAGGATGTCATTATCATGCTCGACAAAGCCGCCGCAAAACTGATTTAAGGCAAATACCTTAAGGCAAATTCCCACAGGAGGTATATATAATAATGAATATTCTTGCAATAGGAGCACATCCGGACGACCTTGAAATTGCCTGCTACGGCACATTGGCTCGTTACATAAAAGAGGGTCACTCGGTTTCCGTATGCCATGTTTCAAACGGAAATCTCGGACATGTTATCATCAAGCCGGACGAATTGACAAAAATCAGATGTCAGGAAGCCGCAAATGCCGCCGAGGTCATCGGCGCAACTCATTACACGCTTGATATAGACGATCAGTATGTTGATTCATCGAACGACGATCAGGTCAGAAAGCTTGTAACGCTGATAAGAAAGGTTCAGCCGGATCTGATAATCACCCACAGTGAGCGTGATTATCACCGCGACCATGTTCAGACCTATCAGCTTGTTTTCAGGGCAACCTGCTGCGCAAGCCTTGCCCACTATTATGACGGCACCGATTTGCCGACGGCGGAGATATGTCCTCTTTATCAAATGGACACGCTCGCCAACACGGGCTTTGAACCGACGGAATATGTTGATGTTTCGGACACGATTGATTTAAAGCTCAAGGCTCTCGCCTGCCACGAATCGCAAATTGTCTGGATGAAGGAGCATGACAAAATTGATTTTATCGACTTTGTAAAATGCAGCTCAAGAGTCAGAGGCTACCAATGCGGCGCAGATTACGCCGAGGGCTTCCGCCTCGATTTAAACTACGGCCGAATGACAACAAAGCGTTTTTTACCGTAAATTTATATGGCTCTGAGCGTTGCTTTGAACTATGAAAATATAAATAAATTGTAAATATTATAGCATAAAACAAAAAAATTGTTGTTTAGGTCTTGTAAAAAAGATGTAAATGTATTAAAATGTTGTTGTTATGCTGACTTGTTATCGGCAGATATTTCATTAAGTAAAGGATGAATACAATGGCTAACGAAAAGTCAAAGGCAGAGCAATACCGCGACGAAAGAAAAGCTCGTATCGCAAAATCTGCCAAGAAAAATGCGCACAGCATGGAAGCAAGAAACACCGCAAAAAAGGTTGTTAACAAGGTTATTTCCATCGTTCTTTGCGCTGTAATCGTTTTGGGCGTAGTTGCATTCTCTCTCAACTACTACGGTGCACTCCAGAGAGTAATCAAGATTGGCGGAGTCGGCTCCGATCAGTCCGTTACAATCGCAGAATACGAATACTACTATATGCGTGCATATAATCAGGTTCGCTATCAGGCTCAGTATTATCAGTACTATTATCAGACCAGCAACGGCTACGATCTCACACTCTCCCCCGAGGAGCAGACTCAGACCACTCAGGACTCCGACGGCAACGAGATCACATGGGCAGAGAAGCTTCATGACGATACTATTGACATTATCCAGCTTCATAAAGCTTATTACAACGAAGCTCTCAAGATGGGTCTTAAGCTCACAAAGGCTGACGAGGCATTCATCGACAAGCAGATTGAGGAGCTTCGTGACGAAGCCAAGAGCGCAGGCTCAAGCTCTTCAAGCTCAGACAGCGAAAGCAAGGTAACATATTCTCTCAACGCCTACCTGCGCAAGGTTTACGGCGGCTCGATCAACGAGAGATTCCTTCGCAAGCAGCTCAAGGTTCAGGTTCTTGCTCAGAAATATCTGACCGAAAGAACAAACGAGATCGCTGACGGCTACGAGCAGAGCGTTATCGACGCAGCCTACAAGGAGGATACCTCAACATACGATTTCGTAACCTTCAGAGCTTACACTTTCCAGACGACCGAGCTTACTCAGGAGGACGACGAGTCCGATGACGATTTCACTGCTCGTCAAGAAAAGGCTGACGCAGAGGTAAAGCAGAACGCCAACGACTTCTATAATGCAGTCACAAACGACGCTACCTTTGCCGCAAAAGCTACCGAGCTTAACAAGGACACAGAGGATTACAATGTTGACGCAGAGACAAAGTACACCATGCTCAAGAGCAGCATTCAAAGTGCGTTCTCCGAGGACGCTGCGACATGGCTCTTCGACAGCTCAACCAAGGAAGGCAGCAAGAAGCTCTTCTCCGACGAGGAAAACGGCAAGTATATTGTTGTTCTTGCTCTTGCCAAGCCTCATCAGGAGCAGACTGTAACAGCTCGTCACATTCTCTTCCTGACCACCGATGAAAGCACAGGCAGCGATCTCTCGGAAGAAGAAATTGCAGAGAAGAAGAAGCAGGCCGAGGATGTTCTCAAGGAATTTAACGAGGGGGACAAGACAGAGGACAGCTTTGCAGCTCTCGCAAACGAGTATAACGAGGACAGCGGCTCTTCATCAACCGGCGGACTTTACGAGCACATCTATCCCGGTCAGATGGTAACCGAATTCAACGACTGGGTATTTGACGCAAACCGCAAGGCAGGCGATGTTGAGATCGTTAAGACGGAATACGGCTATCATATCATCTATTTCGTTGCTCAGGACGGCAAGGATTATTACGATTCAACGATCCGTTCCTCAAAGGCAAGCGAGGATATCGAAACCGAAACCAAGGAGCTCCAGGAGGGTGACAATTATATTGTTGGTATCGGACCCCGCCGCATGAACTATGCCGAGAAGAGAGTTCTCAAGAAGATCAAGTATCTTGTTGAGTTGAGCAATTCCAACTCTTCCTCCTCCTACTCCGCAAGCTAAATAACACAAGCATTTGACCGCTTCATTCATTGAGGCGGTCTTTTTTTGTTTGAAGAAAACACAAAGTGTGAACAAATTGTAAACAATCCTGTTTTTTTACCGATCTATAACCGCAAAAGGTTATGGGTCGGCGTTTTTTATGCTTAGGTTGAGAGGCAACTCTCACAAAACGGTTAACCGTAAAAAATGAAAGGAAGTTTTTATGGCACTTGAAGAAAAAGAAAAACTCTTTTGTTTATTCTTTTCTCAGACAAGGGACGCTCGAGCCTCTGCCGCAAGGGCAGGCTACGGACTGAAAGCACGCAAATGCGGTCCGTCCATGCTCGAACGCAAGGACATAAAAAGGGAAATTGAGCGGCTCAATAAGCTGCGCAATATCAACCGTGACGAAATTATCGCCGGTTACCGTCAGCTCGCCTTCGGCAATATTTCGGACGCCGTCAGATTGGCGTATTCAGACGAAAAGCCGATGCTTGAAACGGAAAAGCTTGACCTTTTTAATGTCAGCGAAATAAAGCGTCCCAAGGGCGGCGGTCTTGAAATAAAATTCTTCGACCGTCTCAAGGCGTTGGAGCATCTGGAGCAGCTTTGCTCCGGCGGCGACGAGGACAGCGCACTGCCCTTCTACAAGGCGCTGGAAAACAGCGCCGCCAAGGTAAGGGATGATAAGCTTGAGTAATCCGCTTTCTTCCTTCAAAGATTTTTCCGAAAAGCAGCTTCAGGTCATGACATGGTGGTGTCGCAATTCAGACAAATGCAATTATGACGCAATCATTTGTGACGGAGCGGTACGATCGGGAAAAACAATATGTATGTCTCTTTCTTTTATTGCTTGGTCATTTTACGAATTTTCCGACACATCATTCGCAATATGCGGAAAAACCATAGCATCATTAAAAAGGAATGTAATCGTTCCTTTAAAATCAATTTTAACCTCCCTCGGTTTTTCCGTAAAGCTCAAATCGTCGCAAAACTTCATTGAAATGACCTACATGGACAGAGTAAACCGTTTTTACCTTTTCGGCGGAAAGGACGAAGGCTCGGCAGCTTTGATTCAGGGAATGACGCTCGGCGGCGTAATGCTCGACGAGGTAGCTCTTATGCCCCGCTCGTTTGTGGAGCAGGCTATCGCAAGGTGTTCGCTCAACGGCTCAAAGCTGTGGTTCAACTGCAATCCGGAGCATCCGATGCACTGGTTTTACAGGGAATGGATACTCAAGGCGAGTCAAAAGAACTGCCTTTATCTCCACTTCACGATGCGTGACAATCCATCGCTGGCGGAAAACATTATAAAACGCTACGAAAGCCTTTATTCCGGCGCATTCTACAAGCGATTTGTCGAGGGCAAATGGGTGGCGGCTCAGGGCGTTGTTTATCCGATGTTCAACGAGACGATCCATGTTACGGTTCCTCCCGAAATCAGCCGTTTCACAAAATTTTTCATCTCCTGCGACTACGGCACGGTCAATCCGTGCTCCTTCGGACTTTGGGGAGAATACGAAAAGAAATGGTACAGGATAAGTGAATATTACTATGATTCACGAAAAAAGGGAGAACAAAGAACGGACGCAGAGCATTATGAGCAGCTGGAAAAGCTTGCCGGTGATTTGACCGTAGAGGCAGTCATTGTTGATCCCTCGGCAGCGAGCTTTATTCAGTGCATCCGCAGAAAAGGTCACTTCACGGTTATACCTGCCAAAAACGATGTCGTTGACGGTATCAGGCAGGTTTCCGACGCACTCAAGCAAAGGCAGATATATTTTTCGCCCGAGTGCGTGGACACGCTCCGTGAATTTTCGCTTTACAAGTGGGACGACAAAGCAACCCGGGACGCACCGCGCAAGGAAAATGACCATGCCATGGACGATCTTCGCTACTTCGTCACTACGGCGCTGAATGCGCCCGAAAATGACTTTTTCGTCATGAGCGTTTCAAGATAGCGCTCGCTCAGCCGCCGTCTTACATAGAACGGCGGTTGATTCCACAAAAAAAGAAAGGAGAATTTCAGTGGGAATATTCAAAAAATTATCCGCTGCAAAAACTGCGGTGTCAACGCCGCAAACCTACAAAAAAAATCCTTTCAGTCTTCTTGACAGCTACACTCCCCTCTCATCAATGCAGAACAGCCTTTACCGTGAGCTTCGCGAGGCGATACCGATCGTGGACGCCGCCATTTACAAAATAATAAGGCTCACAGGCGGCTTTCACATTGACTGCGAAAACAAGTCCAGCGAAAAGGAGCTTCGCAGATTTCTCGACGAGGTAAGGGTAGGATCGGGTCAGCAGGGCATCAACGCCTTTATATCCGCCTATTTTGAGCAGCTTTTGACCTACGGAACGGCAATCGGAGAGATGATTACCGATTCGGAAGGCAATTTTAAGGCACTTTACAACGCCGGCATTGACGATATCGAGCTTAAACGAGGCGACGACGGATTTTCAAGCGTCGTTTGCGTTCGTGAGGTTGCCGAAGCAAGGCCGGTCGCTTACCCTCAGCTTGTTCTTCTTTCGGTACTTAATCCCGAATCGGGACAGATCACAGGCAATTCGCTTTTGAAAGGGCTGCCCTTTGTCAGCAATATTTTGATGAAGATCTATAACACGATCGGAATAAACTGGGACAGAGTCGGTAATGTTCGCTTTGCCGTTACCTACAAGCCGCAGAACGATGTTGTTGACCGAGCATATGCCAAGGACAGAGCGCAGCAGGTTGCCCGTGAATGGAGCGAGGCAATGCAGCCGGGCAATCAGGTCAGAGACTTCGTTGCCGTCGGCGATGTCAGCATCAAAGCAATCGGTGCGGACAATCAGATTCTCGACAGTGAGGTTCCCGTCCGTCAGATGCTTGAGCAAATCGTCGCAAAGACCGGACTTCCGCCGTTCATGCTCAGTCTCAGCTGGTCATCGACGGAAAGAATGTCCTCGCAGCAGGCCGATGTGCTGACAAGCGAGCTTGAAGCTTATCGCAGGCTTCTGACGCCGGTAATCGAAAAAATCTGCCGCTTCTGGATGGTGACAAACGGCAAAAACGAACGCTTCTCGGTTGAATGGGACGACATTACGCTTCAGGACGAGGTTGAATTGGCAAAGGCACGGCTTTACCGTGCGCAAAGTGAAAGGATCGAACAGGAGTTGAAATCAGTTGAATAAGGAATTTAAATCATGCGTTTCTCCCTGCGAGGTAACGGCGGACGACCTCAAAAAAATCAACCGTTTTACCGTTCGGGAGCTTGCCGCCGACGAGGTTTACAGCTTCAATGTAATTCTCTGCGACAACGATATTGACCGTGACGGCGAGCGTTTCTCCGACGAGGCGCTCTTGCAGCTGGCGGAGCTTTTTGTCGGTGTAACGGGAATTTTTGACCACGATCCGAAAAGCTCCAACCAAAGCGCAAGGATATACCACGCCGAATGCGTCGCTATTCCCGGAAGGAAAACGGTTATGGGCGGGGATTACAGATGCGTCAAAGCAAGGGCATATATGCCCTTGACCGAGAAAAATGCGGATCTCATCGCCGATATTAACGCCGGAATAAAAAAAGAGGTCAGCGTCAGCTGCGCCGTCGGCTCGTTTACCTGCTCGATTTGCGGCAGCGACATGAGATACGACCCATGCAGCCACACCAAGGGCGAAAGCTACGGCGGCAAGCTCTGCCATTGTGTTCTTTCCGACATAAAGGACGCTTACGAATGGTCGTTTGTCGCAGTTCCGGCTCAGGTCAACGCAGGAGTTACAAAAAGCTACACAAAGGAGATTGAAACAATGGAAAACTGTATCAAGGCAATAAAGGACGGTAACGCCGTCAAGCTCAGTGAAGCCGAATCAAGGCAGCTTTCCGAATACATCAAATCGCTCGAAAAGCAGGCTCGTGACGGAATAATTTACCGCCGCACTCTGACCGAGGAAACGGCAAAATTCGCCGTTCTTTCTGTGCCCTCGCTTTCCGGCGAAAGCATTGAAAAGATGTGTTCCGGAGTTGAAACGGATGAGCTTATCAAGATAAGAGATGCTTTCAGAAAAAAGGCAGAGGATATCATTCCCATCAAGCCACAGCTGAGAGCAAAAAAAGAAAAGACAACAAACACAAACAGTGAGTTTAAATTTTAAGGAGGATTCATAATGGGTTTTGATAATTTAAGACTTGAAAAAGGAATGTACGGCACAGGCCGCAGCTTCACACAGGTTTTGGAGGGTCTTGATCCCTCGGAGAATTACAGAGGCACCGACCTTGAGGGTCTTGACGCATACCAGCGTCAGCTCAAGCGTTTCGGCATCAAGCCGCAAGGCTCGGACAGCTCCGTTGTCGGCAAGTTTTTCCAGACAAGCGACGCAGCGGTGCTCTTCCCGGAGTATGTTTCAAGAGCCGTCCGCTACGGCATGGACGAGGCAAGCTTCCTGCCCGACATCATTGCGGCAACAACAAGCATCGATTCCCTCGATTACCGTGCAATGAACCTTGAGATGACCTCGGCAAATGCCGAAATGAAGGTTCTCAAGGAGGGCGATACTCTTGCAACCGCAGATTTCACCGTAAGCGACAGAACGATTCGTCTGAAAAAAAGAGGCAGAATGATCACCACTTCATACGATGTGCTTCGCTTCCAGCGCCTTGATGTTGTTTCAATCGCACTCAAGAGAATCGGATCATACCTTGCTCAGAGTCTCATGTCGGATGCGGTCGATGTTCTCATCAACGGCGACGGTGGAAACAACAAGGCGACCGCCTGCGCTCTTTCCGGCGATAATTTCACATACGACGACCTTGTTGATTTCTGGAATAAATTCGCTCCGTATGAGCTTAACACGATTCTTGCGTCACCGACCGTTACGGCGTCCGTACTCAAGATGACGGAGTTCAGAGACGCTGCCGCCGGACTTAATTTCCACGGCACAGGCAAGCTCATCACTCCGTTCGGAGCAAACCTCATCAAATCCTCTCATGTTACCGAAAACGACATGATGATCGGTCTTGACAAGAGCTGTGCGCTTGAAATGGTTAAGGTCGGCGATGTTGAAACGGACTACGGCAAGCTCGTTGACCGTCAGCTTGAGCAGATCGCAATAACCTCGATCACCGGCTTCGCAAAAATTCTCCCCGACGCGGTTAAGACTCTCTCTCCTGCCGAGATCTCAACCGGCTCGGTCGGTCAGTCGACCGTTATATAATGAGCTGCTGGGAAGTAAAGGACTATCTCGGCGAGCTAACAGACATTTCGGCATACAAGGAAGAAGAAATTCTTCCTTTATGCCGCTCCTGTATCAAAGAGATCGAGTCAAAGCTGAAACCCGACGCAGACAAAGAGGATTTCCGTATCGTTGCCGCAGCAGCAGGGCTTGCATACTACAAGCTTGCGCTTAAAAACAGCTCGATTGAGAGCGAACCGAGCGTTACAAGCTTCAAGGCAGGCGATGTGAGCATAGAGCAGGAGAGCAACGCAACGGCAGATCTTCTTGAGAGGGCAAAAGATTTTTACGATAAAAAGCTAACGGAGATAATTCCGCTTTGTAAGGACGAATGCTTCGCTTTCAATCAAATCAAGGGTGATATGAAATGACACTCAACTCAATGTTTGAAAAATACGGACAAGAGGTTTCTCTCAAGACCGACGACGGTTGGAGCAGCCCTGTCTTCGGAGCATTCATTCAGCCGCTGAGATATAAAAACAAGATGTATCTCAACGGCGTAAACACAGTTATCGGCTTCAACAGCCAGGGACATTACCTTTATATCGGTCCTCCGAGCCACAACCCCGAAAAGGAAGGCTGTTTCGTTGAATCAAACGGAAAGAAATACACCGTTGACCGCTGCGAAAAGGTATACCTGAAGAATGAGGTAATATACATCTGGGCAATAATCAGAGAAATTGTGGAGGTTGAATAATGGACAGTATAGTTTCACTTCCGATCAGAATCGTTGAATGGCTCGGCAAGCAGGATGACATGACGGATCTGACATTCTTCGTTGAATATCCGCCGATAAACAAGGCTGTTCCGCTGAAAAAAGCTATTGTTGCCGTCGGAATAGAAAATATAGAAATAACGGACAAATTTGTTGCCAACGACGACGGTGTTCTTGAAAAGCAGGAATACTGCCGCACGGCGATGATAAAAGCAAATCTCAGCATTTGCGTCCCCTTCTCAAAGGGCGGTCAGGCGTGCCATGATATTTTCACGAGAATCGCCGACGCTCTAACCTTCAGAACCAACCTGAATATCGAAAAATCCGGCTGCGGAGACATCACCTCCGACCGTGACACGGACGCACTCATAATGACCGGCTGGTTTTTGATGAACGCAGACTTCTGCCCTGCAATAAGCACCGATGAAAACTTTGCAAGCTTTCTTGACAAAGAGCTTCTTTGCGGCAGCCACATCAGAAACGATGTGATCCATGTAACCGCCGAGGACAAAAGCAAATGGAACGCTCCGTTCGCCGCCGGATTTTATATCGGCAACGGCTCGTCCTCACGCTCTCTTAGCCTCGGCTTTAAGCCTCAGCTTGTCGTTCTCATGGCAGCGGGAAAGCCTGCCGTTACGGTAGATTTCACAAAGAGCACCTGCAAAAGCTTTATGGCAATGGCGAACGAGTCCCTCGCTTCACAGGGGCTTTCGCTCACCTCAACCGGATTTAAGGTTGCTTCCGAAACCTCGGGTAATGTTACAAGCGACTTCAACAGCGCAGGAACATCATATATTTATATAGCTTACAAATAAGCTAAAACAACACCGCAGACCTTGATTTTCGTCAAAGTCTGCGGCATTTTTATTTTGAACATTTATATTCTTTTGAATTAACAACAATGCTGAAATTGTTTTCTGCCATTTCATCAACATCAAAGCTTGGCATGAAATCCGTTAAATCCGTATTTTTCATATTCTTTTCAAAGCTGAAATCGACAGCCTTTCCGTTGTTTAAAACCTTGATCTGACTTTTTCGCAGGAAGAAGAACACGGGCGACATAAGCCTTGCCTTGCCGTTTTCGACCTCAAGCTTAATCGCTTTCGATAAAAAAAGCTCTCTGCCGTTCAAAACAATGCTTATTTTACCGTCCTCGCAAAGCACAACGGGGTGACTGTTCGGGCGGCGCATAAGCCAATAAAACCGGTGAAATTCCGGCACCGACGGATGCAAAACAATCATGTCCTCATCAATTCTTGCAAGCAGACGGTCGATTCGCACATTCGCCGTTTTCCACTCCGCACCCTCAAGATGAATCGGCAGCAGCTTACCGTCCTTGAGCTTCCAGCGCAGATCGTTAAACACAATTCCCTGAAAATAAGCCGGAACAAAGCTACCGAAGCCATTAAAAAGCTGCTCGTAAAAATCCATTGAAGTCTCGAATATATTCTCCGGCGAAAACCTTGACGAAACAATGCTGTCTATGTTGTCACGGTTGTATATATACTCGCCCTTGTCGCAAAATCCGATTTTCATCTTTCTTTTAAGAATATCGCAGCAATATTTTTCGTCCTCATGGCAAAAATTCGGCGTTGTATCGAAAAGGAGATTATCCTCTCCCCTGTTTTTGATACAGATATTGATGTTCGTCTGAGTGATAAACCTGTTCTGCGGGTCGGTCAAATCGTAAACGCCGCTTTTCAAAAGCGTGCGATATCTGTAATGCGTAATAACGGGAGAATTATTATAATATTGAATTATCCTGTAGGTAACCAGGTCAACCTCGTCATAAACGGTGTCAAAAAATTCCGTTACGGCTTTTATTGTGTCCGCTCTGAGTCTGTCGTCGGAATCAAGGAAAAAGATATATTTACCGTTAGCCTTTGAAAGAGCATAATTTCTTGTCCTTGAGAGTCCTTCATTTTCTTTTGAATACAGAACAACATTTTCATATTTATCGGCAAAGCTGCGGCAAATCGCTTCGCTGCCGTCAGTCGAGCCGTCGTTGACGAGCAGCACCTCAATGCTTTCAAAGCCGATCGTTTGCTTTGTCAGGGAAATCAGACAGCTTTCGACATATTTTTCAACATTATAAACGGGGACAATCACCGTGGCCTTATATTCAGGCATTGAAGTCACCTCCGAGCCTATGCTTGAAAAACTCACAGAGCTTGTCCCTCAGCAAGCCGGGCTTCATGCAATATGCTTTATAATAGAGATTAGCAAAAAGACACTGCTTGAGCACGGCTTTTCCGAACTTTCCGAAATAAAAGCTGACAACGGCGTCCTTGGCTCTTATCGGCATAACGACCTCGGTGTATTTTACATCCGTTCCGAGCCTGCGAAAGTCATCAACACTTATATCCGTTTTAAGAAGCTCGACATTCCAGCCGTAAGCCTCTTTGAACCATGCGCAAACGGCATAATCTCCCATAAACGGCAGCAAGACGGCTTTTAGCATTTCAAAGCTTTCCTTCTGCTCGCACGAGCCGAAAACAGACATAACATTGCGAATATAAAAAATCGTAACACAGTCGCTCGTCGTCTGAGAAAAAAGCCATGAATAATTTTCGAGACTTGCAATATCCGACGCATCGGCAGAAGTCTCCGGCAAAGCCGAAATATTGAACAGGCTTTCATGAATGACTTTAATTTCATCATAGCGTGCATAGTCGGCAATCATATTCATAATTGAAAACGCGGTTGCGCTCACGGGCATAATTTGATTGCTTTTAATTGTCTCGTTACTCATCAAGCAGCAAAAATAACCGTTTTTCGACGCAATCTCATCAAAAGAAAAATCTGCGGAAAACAGGTTGCCATCGGCAGACGCACCGTTAAAAGCGCAAGCTCCCCTTGCAAGCATCGCCGAAAATGCATCGCAGGAATAGGTCATTTTGACATCGGAAAAAAGAATATGTTCGCCCTCGGCGTCGCAAATTGCATTTTTCAGCGCAGCCGCCTTATCACGGGACGGAAAAACCTTGACCTTTGCAAGAATTTTCTCATCAAGAGTCGAGAGCTCCTCCGGGTCTATTTTGTCACAAATCAGTGCTTCAACCTCCATGCCCTGCGAAAAAATATTGTCAAGAAACCCTGCGAGCTTGTCCCCGTCGGACACATTCGGCAAAATCACACTTATATATAAACCGTCCATTAAAAGCTCCCCTTTTGTAAAATTATTTAAGTCCATTCATACGGTATCGCTTTAGCATTACAATATTATTTTATCATAAGCCGTAAAAAAAATCTATATCTACCAATTAAAAAGCCTTAAAAAGCCCATCATAAATTTTATATTCAAAAACACTTGACAATACATTGTTATTATGATAATATAATATGCGTTGTGACGCGCTGCTATGGCTCAGGTGGTAGAGCACATCCTTGGTAAGGATGAGGTCACCGGTTCGAGTCCGGTTAGCAGCTCCAGAAGGCAGGTTTTTTACCTGCCTTTTCGTTTTATTAAGACAATATTGCCTTTATTTTGGAGGAGAAGCCATGGATTATTTGAAATACATTAACATAAAGCAGGGCACGGATTCCGTTTCACGGTTTTCCAACGGAAATACGCTCCCTCTCGTTCAGCTCCCGTTTGCCATGGCGGGCTATTCGGCTCAGACCGAGGATAAGGGCGGCTGGTTCTTTCACCCGTCCCACAGAAGCCTTGAGGGCATAAGGCTCACCCACCAACCAAGCCCGTGGATCTCGGATTACGGCACATTTCTTTTCACTCCGCAGACAGGCGAAATTCGGGATTCCGCAAGCCGTGCATGGTCAAGCTACCGCCCCGAGGATGCAACAATGACGCCGACCTACATGAAGCTGCGTTTTCTTCGTTCAAGAACGGATTTTGAGCTTACTCCCGCCGAACGCAGCTGTAAAATAAGGCTCACCTACCCTGAGGACAAGACCCCGTATTTCTCGGTTTTTCCCGTTTTCGGCAGCTATAGCTTTGACTTTGATTTTGGAAACAACCGCCTGCTTTGCACGACGGACGGCGCAAGAGGCTCGTTTCACGAGGGCTTCAAGACCTATCTTGTCGTTCAGTTCAAATCCGAGCTTGACCCTGAAAAGTCTTATAAAAAGGACGGTGAGTTCATTCATGCCGCACTTTGCGAAACATCGGTCGAGGCCGATATCGCTTCGTCATATATAAGCTTTGATCAGGCACTCGAGAACATGAAGCAGGACTGCGACGGCAAGAGCTTTGACGAGCTTCGCTCCGAGGGAGACGACATTTGGAACGAGTATCTTTCGAGAATCGAGATTGAGCCTGTTGACGAAAAGCAGATGAAAACCTTCTATTCCTGTATGTACAGAACCGGACTTTTTCCGCACAAGGCATATGAAATTGACAAAAGCGGCAACAGTCTTCACTATTGTCCGTTTGACGGCAGCACAAAGAGCGGCGTTAGATACACCGACAACGGTTTTTGGGACACATACAGAACGGAATTTCCGCTTTTTGCAATGATTGCGAGAAAGGAATATGCCGAAATGCTTGAGGGCTTCATCGTTGATTATAAGGATGGTGGCTGGCTGCCGAGATGGCCGTCTATCGGCGAGAGAGGCTGTATGCCCTCCACCCTGCTCGACGCAATTATAGCCGATGCAGCGGTTAAGGGGATAATCGACGGTGAGCTTCTTGAAACTGCGTTTGAAGGTATGCTGCACCATGCAAATCACGATTCGCACCATCCCGACCTCGGCAGGACGGGTGCGGAGGCATATGTAAAATACGGCTATGTTCCGACGGATATTATCGACAACAACTGTGTTAACCTCACTCTTGACGCAGCATACGGCGACTATTGCATTGCACAGGTCGCAAGGGTGCTCGGCAAGGACGAAATCGTTGACGAATATATGAAGCGTTCAAAGAATTATAAAAATCTTTTTGACCCCGAAACGGGATTCATGAGGGCAAAAGCGACAGACGGCAGCTTTAAAGAGCCGTTTGACTGCTTCGACTGGGCAAACGAATACACAGAGGGCAGCGCATGGCAATCGTCGTTCTCCGTTCCGCATGACATTGAGGGGCTTGCCGAGCTTTACGGCGGCAAGGAAAAGCTAATTGCCAAGCTTGACGAGCTTTTTGCATCTCCGCCTATCTATTGCACGAGCGGCTACGGCTCGGAAATTCATGAAATGGCGGAAATGGCGGCGGTCAATTTCGGTCAGTGCGCCATTTCGAATCAGCCGAGCTTCCATCTGCCCTATATGTTTGCAGCTCTCGGCGAAAAAGAAAAGAGCGAATATTGGGTCAAAAGACTTTGCGAGGAAGCGTTTGAATACATGGATGACGGCTTCCCCGGTGACGAGGACAACGGCGCGACGGCGGCATGGTATGTGCTCTCCGTGCTCGGAATTTACGATATCTGCCCGGGCAAAAATGAATATATCAGGCTCAAAAAGCTTTGCAAGAGCGCAAAAATCCTCGGTAAAGAAATATAATGAAATACTGTTTCAGGGGTCGGCATTCCGATCCCTGATTTTTTCCTTTATATAATTTTTTCCATATATAATTCTTTTTTATAGTTTAACGCAAATCTAATATCTATCATGGCATCATGCCCTACGATTAAAGTCTCATCAACGCCGGTCGTAGTCTTCGGCTGTTCTCGCTATATCCGGAAAAAAGTGCTTTAGTCTGGGTGAAATTGGGTAAAAAATAACGCCCTCCAAGGAATGAACCTCAGAGAGCATATATCTATGAGAGGTGTTGAAAAAGCCTTTGCTTAATTCATTCAATCGTGAGAAGCTTATTCAAATACTTATGGGCAGTTTCTGCGGAACAGCCGGTATGTTTTACTGTTGACCACTGCCAAACAAGGAACAGCGTATTACTGTAATGGTCGGCAAGCAGTTCATTCGGGATATCCTTGTGCAGCGCATCCGGGCAGTCCTTGAAGATCTGCCGCATCCGGCTATTCAGAAAATTTCGGAAGCCTGAAAACATATAACCAACCTCCGGATTGTGAGCCAGTACACGGCCGATTACTTCGTTGTTCTGTTTTGTAAAGGCGTATATTCGGTCAAAGAAAAGATAAAGCATCTCATTTTCCGGTGCATGGCGATACTCCGAAAGCCCTATTTTTTCCGCAAGCGAGAGCCAGCAATAGTTCAAAAGGTCATATTTGTCATCAAAATAATTGTAGAAGGTCGCACGGGGGTATTGCGCCTGTTCGCACAGCTCGCCAACGGTGATTTCTTCAAAGGATTTCTCCGATAAAAGGAAGAACATTGCACCGCTGAGTGCGTCAAGCGTTCGCTTGGCTCCCCGCGTGACCGGTTTTGAAAGATCGTATTTCATGGCGTTCCTTTTGCATTTTTTGAAATTTGTCCAAGGCTGAACACGTGCTCGATTCTGCATCTTGAAATGGACACAATGTTATTGTACCTTAATAACAGAATTTTTGCAAGTGTCCAAATAGAAACACTTGTTTAACTATGGAGGAACCATTATGAGTATTGCTGTGATTACCGGAGCATCATCCGGACTCGGAACCTGTTATGTGGACGCCGTAACCAAGGTGTTCCCGGAAATTGAGGAACTGTGGCTGATCGCAAGGCGGGAAGACCGGCTGAAAGAGGTCGCATCAAAGTACCCGGACAAGCGTTGTGTGGTGATCCCGATGGATATGTCGGATATGAACAGTTATGAGGTATTTGCCGAAAAGCTGCAACAGGAAAAACCCCAGATCAAGGTGCTGATCAACGATGCAGGAATCGCCGGTGGTGCGCCGTTTGAGGAAATGGAGCTGTCGCGGATGCTGAAAATCATCGACCTGAACTGCAAGGGCGCAACGGCTATCACAAGGGTTTGCCTGCCGTATATTGCAGACGGCGGTACGATTTTGGAGGTGTCCTCGACCTCTGCGTTCGTCCCCAATGCAAACCTGATCGTTTACTGCGCGTCAAAGTCTTATGTGTCTGCGTTCTGTCTTGGCTTGCGCGAGGAATTGAAGCATCGGAAGATCAATGTATGTGCCATGTGTCCGGGTCTGATGCTCACGGAAATGAATCAGCATAACGGAAAAGCCGAACTGACCAAGGGGCAAAAACGCTTGCCGGTCATTGATCCGAAGGTCGCCGCTGTGAAGTCGCTGAAAGCGGCAAAGAACGGTCGGGCGGTCTATACCACCGGAGCGTTCTACAAGTGCTACCGGCTGCTTGCAAAACTTGTCCCGCACACACTGCTGGTGAAATTTGCAGGGTTAGGTTAAGGAGATGAGAACATGATTTTCTATTTTTCTGCAACAGGAAACAGTCAGTATGTTGCTGACCGCATTGCCGCCGCAACGGGCGATAAAACCGCTTCGATTACTGACTGCTGCAAAGGTGATAGCTTCTCCTTTGAAGAAGCGGACAAAACGGTGGGGATCGTCAGCCCGACCTACGCCTGGGGCTTGCCGATCATTGTTCGGGAGTTTCTGCAAAAGCTGACGCTGCATACAAAACCGGATTATCTCTGGTTCGCCGTAACCTACGGCACGACGCCGGGACAAACCGGAAAATTTGCCGAAGATATTCTGAGCACCACCGGTTTTTCCGTCTCTGCGAAGTTCAGCGTGAAAATGCCGGACACTTGGACGCCCATATTTGATCTGAGCGACAAAAGCAGAGTACAGCGCATCAATGAAGCCGCAGAGCCACAGATCGACCGTATCATCCGCGCAATACAGAATCGAACTTTCGGCGATTTTATGGAGAACAAAACGCCTCTGATTCTCGCGAAAGCGGTTTACGGTCTGGAATACGACTCTATGCGTAAAACAAGTCATTTCAGTGTAGAAGATACCTGCATCGGCTGCGGGCTGTGCGCACGGAATTGTCCCGTTTCCGCTATCGAGATTCGGGAGCAAAGACCGGTTTGGGTCAAGGATGAATGCGTCATGTGTCTTCGCTGCCTGCACCATTGCCCCAAATTTGCGATTCAGTATGGAAAACGCACGAAGCAGCACGGGCAGTATCAACACGCTAAGTACAAATGAAAAAGCCCATCGAGGAGAAAGTGCTCTCCTCGATGGGCTTTCGGTTTACTTATTCGGAATTTTCAGCTTCATGCCACTGTAGATGACATTGCTTTTCAGCCCGTTCAGGCTTATGATTTCCTTATAGCGGCTGCCGTTGCCGAGATACTTCTTGGCAATCGCCCAGAGGGTGTCGCCATGTACCACGGTGTGGATGCGATAATCCTCTGTGGGTTTTGTGCCTGCCACGGCAAGCGCAGAGGTCTTGACCGCCGACATGATAGCATACTTGCCGGACTCGTCCTTGTTGATGACCGCACGGTCGCCGCTGACCTCGACCACATACCAGCGGAGCTTCTTTACCCAGCCGGGGATGGCTTTGCCGTTATAGTATATGTTGCCCGTGATGGTCACAAGGTCGCCGGTCTTGACAACTGCAGCAGATTCGTCGGTTTCAGTGGGTGTATCCGTGTCAGTACTGCCGCCGAGAGCCGCCGTGACCTTCTCGGCAAGATCGCCCATGCGGGCATACATCCAGTTGCCGGGGCAGCTTTTGTTGGCAAACCAGCGGTGAACGGTCAGCACCATTTCGTCGGATGCTGGAGTGTAGTTCAGTGTCTTGGTCTTGTCGCCCAGCCAGAGCAGCTTGGTTTTGCCGTTGCGTTTGCAGATATCGGTGCAAAGCTCCACGAGCCGGTTATATACGACATCCTTGAACGCATACGGTTCTGTAGTGTCGCTGGCGCACTCGATTGTGACGGCTCTCTGGTCGTTGGCACTGGAAGAGGAGCACCAGGAGCGGTTTTTCTCCTCCACATACATACCGATCCTGCCGTCTACGCCGATGCCGTAGTTGGAGCTTGCCTGTCGGGATGTGGGCAAAAAGATATTGCCGAGGGTTTCCACCGAGCACTGTCCTACTACGCAGTGAGGCGTGATACGGTCAATGCTGTGAGTACGCTGACCTGAGTTGTTGGGGCTGAGTTTGGTGTAGGACACCAGTGAACTGTTTGTGTAAGCCATGTTAGTTTTCCTCCTTCTCTGCGCGGTCATGAAGCTGTTCCAGCACAGATTTCAGCTTCTGCGGGATGGGCAGTCCCAAATAGGCTGCGTTCTCCAGGAGAGATGCACCCTCGTTGGAAAGATAGAAAAAGATGATCGCCGTGCGCATTACCGAACCGGTGCCGATAATGTGCGTGTCGAGAATGTGTCCGATGCCGACCAGGGCGAAGATGAGAACCTTTTTGAAAATGCCCTTGAAGCCCACGGCGCTGGACAGCTTCTTATCCACCACGGCGCACATGATGCCCGTCACATAATCGATGACTACGAAAGCCAGAAGCGCGTAGAGCAAGCCGTCACATCCTCCAAGGAACCATCCGAGCCAGCCGCCGATACCGGCGAACACCACCTGAACGGTCGTCCAAAATTCCTTCATGTTGTTTTCCTCCTCTGAAAATTGAATTTGTGTATGAAAAAAGACACTCCGCAGAGTGCCTTCATTCCTTATTCCAGCCATGCCGGTCTTTCCGGTATGGTTTTTGTTTCGGTCACCTTCAGCCATGCGGTGTACCATGCTGTCAGCTCTGCCAGCTGCTTGATGGACAGCGTGGCATACCATAATTGCCCTCGGTTGACGAAGGTGAAGCATTCCGTCTGCCGCCGCTGACGCAGAGTCTCCTTTTCGGATTCCTCTTGGAGGGCGGTATCCTGAGCCTCATCAAAAAGAGCTTTGCCGTCCTGTGCCTTGTAGGACTGCCAGTGCGAAAGGAAATGGTCGATGTCCTCAGGGTCGGGCAGCTCAATGCCGTCCGTAATATCTCCCTCAAGGGCAAAGCTCGTAATGAAGCCCTTGTCATCCAATATTGCTTTCATATGCCCTCCTCAGTTTACTCCGAACACCCGCAGTATCTGACCGGAGCTGCTTCTGCCCTTGAACGCCAGATAGCAGGTCGAGCCGGAATAGTAGAGGTTGAAGGAGTAGTAATAGCTTTCGTCCGCGATCTGGTAGCTTACAGACGAGGTGGTGATCACGGATGCCGGTATAACACAGGCGACACGGGACGCGCTGGACGAGGGCTGACCGATGATGATGTACGCCTTGTAAGAGCCGTAGTTGAAGCTCGTGCTGCCCGTGGTCAGCGTCCCGTTGAACAGCGAGGTACAGCTGATGCCGAGATTGCTTCTCGCACCCGCAGCCGTCGTTGAGCCCGTGCCGCCGTAGGCAATTGCCAGCGCATTGGTCAAAGAAATGGACGTCCACGAGCTTCGGTCATAGGCCAGCT
>CAVJIV010000028.1:0-20646 GCA_963649715.1 bacterium
ATTTCTTGCGGTCTGGTTTGCTACGCTCTTTTTCTTCTTTTGTATTTAAGTTCTGTTTTCAGACTTTTTCTTTTAAATTCAGGAGGAAATTTATCACAATATTTTGTTTGACCGATCATTCGGGAAATTTGATAAATATAATCTTTGTAAACAATATAAATTGAATTTTTGCAATTGTTTTCCCTAAGTACTGCAAGTTTTCGATCAAAAGCGGGAATTATATCATATTTTTTAACGGAAAAATCTGATCGCATAATGCTGTTGGAAGAAAGATAGTAATAGTAAAGAATTGTATCAATAAAGGTTATTTTGCCTGCTTTTCTTATTAAATCATAATATATATAGGAATCTTCGTAAATAAGACCGACGGGAAAACGAAGATTGTCAAAAACACTCTTGTGAAAAATCATTGAAATAACAACCTCAAAGCACACGTCAAGGTAGGAAATGTTCTGGAGCAGGAACATACTGTCATATGTGCGGGTATTGTACGAAAAAGGCAGCTCGAAAAGCTCTCGTTTGTGTGTGTCGATGGACTTGCAAATTGTAATATTACTACAATTCTCAGTACAGGTCTTTAAGAGTACTTCAATATAGTCGTTTTTTACATAATCATCGCTGTCAATAAATGCAATATATTCTCCGGTTATATTGTCAAGTCCAACATTCCTTGTGAAAGCAACACCATGGTTCTCTTGATGAATGACCTTGATTCTGCTGTCTTTTTTTTCATATTCATCGCAGATTTTAGGAGTGCTATCCGTTGAACCGTCATTAACTACAATTATTTCGAGCTTATTATGAGTTTGCGCAATGATAGAGTCAAGACAAAATGCGAGATATTTCTCTGCGTTATAGGCGGGAATTATAACAGATACAAGGATATCTTCTTTTTTCATTGAATCATACATAATAGAAATCATTTTGAAGAGGCAGTTTTCTATTATTTCTCCTTTCTCACTTATAGCTAAATTATACAAGATTAGGAATAAAAAGTCAACAATTGAGACAATACCGCACAATTGAGATTCATGGCACGACTTTCTGTTGCTGTTTTACCGAAAATCGTATGATAATCTAATTGATTATAACGATATATTTGTAAAATAAAACCCCTTAGTTAATATAAACGCAAATTTAATTGTTAAAACGCCCAAAAAAATTCTGTTGAATTTGTGACAATCTTCAAACTTTGAGAAAATAAAACAATTTTTGTTGACATTGATTCGTTGATGAGCTATCATATATATGTATCTTAGTCCTGTGAGGTGTGCGTATGAGCAAAATTCCGATAAATTCGGATAAGGTTTATGCGGCACGTTACGGCGATAAAGCAGCAATGAATGAACTGATTTCATCTCTTGCGCCGACTGTTGAAAGAATTGCTTCGGGATATGTCGGACGATGTCCGTTGAGCCGCAGCGATCTTATTCAGGAGGGAATGATAGGTTTTCTCGGTTCTGTTTACGGGTACGACCCTGATGAAAGCGTGAGGTTTGAAACCTATGCAACGGTTTGCATATCCAATCGCATCAAAAGTGCCGTGCGCAATCAGCTGCGGAGCAAGCACATGCCGCTCAACGGCTATGTTGATATTGACGATGTTGATATCAGCGATGAAATGTCCGATCCGCAGACGATAATCGTAATGAAAGAGCAGTTTGAGGATCTTAGCGAGAGCGTTGAAAAAAAACTGACGAGTCTCGAAAAAAATGTTCTGAGGCTCCATATCGGAGGTCATAATTACAGTTCTATTGCCGAAATGCTTTCGATAAGCGTCAAGAGTGTTGACAATGCTTTGCAAAGGGCAAGAAAAAAGCTCAAGGAAAAATGATACCCTATGCCTGTGCTGTATATAACATATTAAAATGTGCGCAGGGCGTAAATAAAAAATTAGCGAGGTAAATAATCATGTACGAAGACAAGACATTGGTATGTAAGGATTGCGGCGAGGAATTTACTTTTACCGCAGGCGAGCAGGAGTTTTATGCTGAGAAAGGCTTTGTAAACGAGCCTCAGCGTTGCAAGGCTTGCCGTGACGCAAGAAAGAATGCCGTAAGAGGCGAGCGCGAAATGTTTGAAGCAACATGCGCAAGCTGCGGCGGCGTTGCAAAGGTTCCTTTCCGTCCGAGAGAAGACCGTCCTGTATATTGCAGCGAGTGCTTTGCAAAGATGAAGGAAGAGGGCTAAATCCCGAATAATTGAGGAGCTGTATCCGAGTTCGTAAATCCGAACAACGATACAGCTCCTTTTTAACACAATATCACATATAGCTTATGTTTTTGAAAATCCTTTAAGAAAATCGTCAACATCAAAGCTTTCGTCATTGATTTCAGACGGGTCGGAGCTTGACGGCTTTTTCGGCGGATTGTAGTGCGCTTTCGGCTTGCCGTAATCCTTGAGATAGCTGTCAATTTCTTCCTCGGAAAGCTCTCCGTTGTGCGGCACGGCAGACTGAGCCGAGCTTTCCTTTACGATTTGCTTGAATTGGCTCGGACTTATTTCGACCTTGTCGTCGAATACCTCGCTGTTTATGTTCTTGCTTTCGTTTTCCGCTTTTTCAACCGTGTGTTTATCGTTTTGCTTTGTTTCTTTCGGCTTTTCTTTTTGATGAGAGGCTGATTTTTTTTCGTTTGTTTTTTCTTCGCTTGCCGTGACCAAAGATGCTTTTTTGCAATAGAAAGCAACCATTGCAAGGGAGACAAGCTGAACGGCAAGCATATAGATCATAAACAGCCATTTGGTGCTTTGGTTGACGATATGAAGGCTGTTTGCAAGGAAAACATATAAAAAGTTGTCAATAATTGAGATATATGTCGCTCCGCTGACCTTGGCGAGTATGCCCCATTTGATGCCGGTTAAAATTTCATGAACGATATAAAAAGTTACAACGAAAACGGAGATTTTGACGATCTCCTCGCTGTAATAGCCCATAACAAAATTACGAGCAAGCTTCGGAATAATGAAGGTCATATAAAGAAGCGACTGAAAAATGTTTGCGCTTTTAAATGTTGTCAGCTTCTCAAGCTTGTGGAGCAGGAAGCCTCGGAAAAACATTTCCTTAAAGCAGGCGGCAAAAAAAGATGTCAGAATGTAAACAGTGATGCAGAAAAACGGGGTAAGATAGCCCTCTGTTTGAACATAGCTGAGGCTCGGCGGGGTAAAGCTGAGCTTAATATTTTCGGGATCGGTCGCTTTAAAAATAAAATACTCGACGATGGAAACCAGCAATATAGGGATTGCGGAAAAAGCCGTTCCAAAAATCAGAGCTGATTTGAACTTTGCTTTTTTGCTGCTGATACCGAAGCTTTTTAAATGCTCTCTTTTGAACAGCACTGTCATTAAAAGCACAGTGAAGCAAATAAAGCGAGAATAAAAATTGTCACCGAGAACCGTGAGGTCGGATTTCAGAAAAAATACATCCAAGCAGTAGATGACGAGCATTACCAAATACATGGAGATCAGATCGGGTAATGCCTTGCCCATAGGGTCACTCATCGGCTCACTCCTTTTGAAAAAAATTAAGGCAACGCCGCACAAATTTGAGGTATACGAATTGCACAGCAAGATTATAGCATGTTTTTCAAAACTAATCAATACGGCAATAAAAATTTGACTCCCAAGCCGGAACATACGGATGATGCGCAAAGTAGATTTTATAATCGGGGCATATCTCATGAATTTTTAACGGCAGGGTGAACATATCGCTGTTGCGATGATAGGCGCAGATATACAGCTTCGGCTTATATCTTTCAATGGTTTTCTTTGCTCCGTCAAGAGCTTCATTTTCGCTGCCCTCGATATCCATTTTCAGCAGGGTGATTTTTTTGCCGTGCAAAATATTATCGACGCTGTCTGCGCGAACTTCAATTTTACCCGATGACGAAAGCTTTGAATTTCTGCCCTTTTTCTTATCAAAGAAAAGGGTGTCCTTTTTGTTCCATGCGGCTAAGTTAAGACGCTCGATTTTGTTAAGCTGCGATGTTTTATCGCAAAGCTTTTTGTAATTTTTTTCGTCGGCCTCGACGGAATAAATTTTTTGGAATTTATTATCGGTTATATTGAGAAATTCTCTGACGGTATCGCCGTCATATGCGCCGAGATCCATCAGAATTTCATCGTCGTTCGGGCGAAGATAATCCGAATAAATTTCTTCTTTTTTTCGCTCGCATTTAAAAAGATATTCTGTTTTGCCGCTGACCTTGAAATTGAGAATATCAAGAAAGCTTTGCCGTGATTTTTCGTCGCTCAAAAGTGAAAAAGCCTTGTCAAATTCTTTGTCGTGCTCCTTGATATATTCTCTTGAAAAAATATCGCCGCCGACTACGGGAACATCGGGAAAATAAAGCGTGTGTTTTTTTGAAAGCTCATTGACTCTCGCAAGCATTTTTTCGTCATGAACGGCAAACGCCATAACAATAGCAAAGTCATCGTATTTTTCGGTAACCTCGGAATATTTGAGCACCCGCTTGCCTCGAAAGCTGTGTCCTCTTACAAATTCGTCGCTCGCAAAAATATCCGCAAAATCAATGCCGACGCTTTGAAGCTTTTCGATTATCATATCGGCACCGTTTCCCATGCCGTAAATTACTATCGGGAGCCTTGTCTTTTTTAACGAATCCCAAACATTTTTTTCGTGAATTTTTTCAATCATTATTTCATCGCTTTCTATTGCTTAATCATCTTGTTTTATGATATACTAAATTGAAAGAATAATCAAGGCTGTGATGAAATGAAATTAAATTTTGGTGAAATAAAAATCATTGCCGACGGTAAAAAAGAAAAATTTGCCGCCGAACTTTTTGCTGAAGAAATCAAAAACAGAACGGGCAAAAAAACACCGGTTATTGAAAAAAAATCAAGCGAATGCTTTGTTGAATTGAAGCTTGTCGATGAAAGCGAAAGCGAGGGCTTTTCAATTCGACAGGAAGGAAAAAAAATCGCAATCACGGCGCATCGTCTGCGCAGCCTGATTTACGGATATTCGATATTCCTCAGAAAGTGTATCGCTGTTGACGGAGTGCTTGTTCTGACCAAGGACATTGACGGGGATTATTCTCCGTGTATGCCGATAAGAGGACATCAGCTCAGCTACACGGATATGAACAATACATACGAAGCATGGGACGAAAAGCAATACGAAAGATATATTCGTGAGCTGATGATGTTCGGATTGAACACCGTGGAGGCCTGTCTCGGTGACGATGAAAAGCACACAGACTTGATGAAGTACAGCTTTGAAGAAATGATAAAAATCAAGTCGGAAATCTGCAAAAAATTGGATATAAATTTTTCGATTTTTTGCGCATATACAAAGAGACTTTCCGACGAGGAGAGCAGCGATTATTTCTGCGGATGCTGCCACGATATACCTAAGCTTGATTTTTATTTTCCGCCGGGGGGCGATCCTGGCGATTTGCAGGCGGAGGAATTTTTTGTTCGTTGCAAAAAGGTAAAAAAAGATTTGCAAAAGGAATTTCCGAATATTGAGCTTTGGCCGTCCGCTCAGGCACCTCATCAGTATGCCGACTGGGGCGAACGTTTCATAAAGGAAATGGCAAAAATGCCCAAAGAGATCGACGGGCTTATTTACGGTCCGAACCATCCGTTTACGCTCGATGAAATGCGCCGCTCAACAGATACAAAATATCCGATCAGATACTATCCGGATATATGCCACAATGTGCGCTGCGAAACTCCCGTTCATTTCGACCGTGATGACTGGCACTATGCCTATGCCGCAACGCTCAGCCGTGAGGCCTGCAATCCCAGACCGAGCGAGTACAGGCTGCTCCATCGCCTTACAAGGCCGTATGTTTGCGGCAGTGTGTCCTATTCCGAGGGTGTCAGCGACGATGTAAACAAATTCGTTTTCGGTGCTCTTGATTTTGATCCGGATTGCGAGCTTCGGGAAATACTTCGTGATTATGCCCGCTCGTTCTTTCCGGGGGAGGACTGCGAAAAAATCGTTGATGTTATATTCGGAATGGAGCAAAGCTGGATCGGTGATCCGGTTGAAAATTCGTCGGTCGAAAATGTTTATAACACACTTGTCAAAATGAAGTCCGATAGACTCATGAAAAATTGGCGATATGTGCTTTTCCTTTTCCGGGCAAGCTGCGACAAAATCGTTCGTGACAGAAGAACTTTTGAGCTTGATTTGATTGACGACGCAAAGGTTCAGATAAGAAAAGGAAACATAGAGCTTGCGAAAGAAATTCTCTCGACAGATTTTGACAATGATTATAAAAATCTGCGGGCGGAACTGTTTGCGCTTGCAGAGCAGCTTTTTGATTTGATCGGTATGCAACTGGATGTTGAGCATTTCGGCGGAATGAATGTTGAAAGAGGCTGTGTTCTCGACACGATAGATATGCCTATTACCGACAGAAAATATCTGCTTGATCAAATAACAAATCACCCCGAAACGGATTATCTTGTTGAGATGATTGACAGAAACAAGGTTGAAAACGATGAATATTATTTCTCCTTTGCCGAGCACGGATTTGAGGTTTGCGGCAGGCAAAAGGGAGAGTTTTATATGAATTTTCGAGGTGACGAAAACGCTGATGCGAAGCTTCCGATGTGCATGACTAAGGTTTACGATCATTTCAATTTCGATTGCAGAGTTGCGGGACTGACCGGCGGCGATTATGAGCTGAGAGTGACATATAAATCCCGTCCGAATGACAAAATAAATCATCACAAGGTTACTGTGAACGGCAATGTTATTCATGACGGAGCGCAATTCGGAGGACGGCGTGACAGGGAATACGAAAAGAATTTTCTTGCCGACGGATACCTGAGCATTGTTTATGATATCCCGAAAGAATATTTGCAAAACGGCTGCGCCGAGCTTGAAATTACCGAGCCGATCGACGGCTTTATGATAAGCGAATACCGTTTCACAAAGAAGAGGTGACTTAATGCCTGAGTACAGTGTGTTGATGACGGTTTATAACAGCGAAAAATATCTCGACGAGTGCTTCGGCTCTGTCCTGTCTCAGACTTTTACCGATTTTGAGGTTATTGTTGTTGACGACGGATCAACCGATTCAAGCGGAAAAATTTGCGACAAATACGCCGAGAGGGACAGCAGAGTCAAGGTTATCCACAAAGCGAACGAGGGAGTTAACATTGCCCGCAAAACCGCCTTTGAAAATTCGATCGGCAAATACATTTTTACCGTTGACAGCGACGATGTGATCGACCTCGACTTAATTGAATCCGTTGACAAAATTTTAAAAAAATATTTGTGCGATATGGTTCTGTTTGACCTGTCGATTTTTGACGATAAAACCGGCGAGGTCGGAACAAAAAGGATGGCTGAGAAAAGCTGTTTCTACGACGAAAAAAATAAAAAGGATTTGTATATTGCCCTGCTTAACCGCTGCATGAATTCCCTTTGCACAAAATGCTGCCGCAGAGAAAATTACGGCAGGTCATTTGATTTTCTGAATTATCTGTCAATGTGCCACGGTGAGGATTGGTTTCAATCGGCGATTCAGGTTTACAAAATGAAAACCGGCTGTTATATTCAGCGGCCGATGTATCATTACCGTAATATCGGCTCGAGCCTTTCTCACAGCTATGACCTTGGCTCATTTAGGCTCAATTCCGATTCGCTCTTTGATGTGAAAGCAATGATGATCGAGGATGGGTGCTTTGACAAGGATATCGAATCGATGTGGAGAGCCTATGCGAGAAAGGTGGTCAACACGCTTCTGTTTGCACTCTCGGATTCGGGCATGAGCATTAAAGAAAAAATCGGCACGGTCAAATCGATAAGAGATACCGATATTTACAAAATTGCGATTGAAAACGACGCCGATTACGGCTCTCCCAAAATGACCGTTTTAAAATTCCGCTTACTGAAGTACGAAAAATACAAGCTGCTTTTTATGCTGATGAGAATCAGAAAATTATGATTTTTGCAGTTTTTTATCAACATGAATAAGCACTGCGAGCGAAGCGGCAAAGGTTATAATGTCGGCAATCGCCATGAACCAAAGCAGCCCGTCAAGACCGAACCGAATCGGGAGCAGAAGCACAAGACCGACGCCGCAAACAATTTCCCTGAGCACCGAAAGAGCGGTGGATGTTCCTGCCTTGCCGAGGGCTTGAAGAAAAATCGTAACGCCCTTGTTGACGCACGAAAGAATCGTTGCGCAAAGAATTATGCGAATGGCCTTGATTGCAAATTGCGTGTAGTAAATGCTTTCGTTGCCTGCGCCGAAGATGCCGATAAGCTGCGTCGGAAAAAGCTCGAAGATTACCGTTGCAACAAGTCCGACTGCGGCCTCTGCGAGCATGAGCAATCGCATAAGCTCACGCACTCTGTTGTTGAGCCTTGCGCCGAGATTGTAGCCGACAATCGGGATACAGCCTGCCGACATGCCGATTGCGACGGAAATAATTATCTGAAAAAATTTAAGAACAATGCCGATGACAGCCGTCGGTATCTGGGCGTATTCGACCTGCTTGAAAACAGGATCGAGTGCGCCGTATTTTTTGCACATATTGAGCACCGCCGCCATTGAAAAAACAATGGAGATCTGAGCGAGAAAGCTTGATGCACCGAGAGAAATGATTTTACAGATGATCGGTAAATCCGGAATGAAGCTTTCACCGGAGAGCCGAACACTTTTTATTTTAAAAAGATAAGCTAACGAGAGAACGGCGGAGAAAATTTGACCGATTACGGTTGCGACCGCAGCACCCATCATTCCCCAATGAAATTTGAAAATGAATATAGGGTCAAGAATGCAGTTGGTTATTGCGCCGACGAGCAGGGTAATCATGGCAAAACGAGGGTTGCCGTCCGAGCGGATTATAGGGTTAAGTGCCTGACCGAACATATAAAACGGAACACCGAGCGTAATCCAAAAGAAATATTCCTTTGAAAGTTTGAATGTTTCCTCGTTGACCGTGCCGCCGAAAGCCTTTATAATTCGGTCGGCAAGGAGCAAGTAAATCGCCATGAGAACAAGACTTGAGCCGACGGTCAGCAGAACCGAATTGCCGATGCTTTTGTGCGCTTTTTCAAAGTCCTTTGCGCCGAGGCGAATGCTGACGAATGCGCCGCAGCCGTCGCCTATCATTGTGGCTATTGCAAGGGCGATGACCGTTAGCGGAAAGACAACGGAGTTTGCAGCATTGCCGTAAGAGCCGAGATAATCGGCGTTTGCAATGAAAATCTGATCGACAATGTTATAAAGCGCACCGACGAGCAGTGAGATAATGCACGGAAGGGAAAATTTGCGCATGAGCCTGCCGATTCGCTCGGTTTCCAAGAATGTGTTGCTGTTTTTTTCTTCCATAGTGAAGCCTCCTGACGCTTTACAACACAAACAAAAAGCACACGCCGAAGCGTGCGCCGTAAAGCCGGAGTTAAACGATACACGCCAAGGCTTGCACTCTGTGTCGTATCGGGACGGGAGTCCGTGTATCGTGTCTTCAAGCGTTATTTTGTTGATTGTCGTGACGAGCTTCAATATTCGCTGCCGCCAAGACCGGTTAATTATACATCAATTTTTCGGAAAAGTCAAAGAATAATTTATTGACACAGATAAAATTTGTAAGAATTATTTTGCGGAGAATTATTTTGCATGAGCAAAGAAATAGACGGTTATATGAAAGCTCCGTCAACGCCGAGAATTTGCCCCGTGATAAACGAGGATTTTTCGTCGGCGAGGAAAAGTATCGCTCTTGCGACATCCTCCGGAGTGCCGATCCTGCCTACGGGAGTTTCCTCCCTGAGGACTTCAAGCGTTTCCTTATCAAATCCGCTGTTCATCGGCGTGTCGATAACTCCGGGCGCTACAGCGTTCACGGTGATGCCCGATGGGGCAACCTCCCTCGCCAGAGCCTTTGTAAGCCCGATAACGGCTGCCTTTGACGCAGAATAATGAACCTCGCACGACGCGCCCGTAACGCCCCACATGGAGGATACATTGATAATCCGACCCTGCTTCATATGGATCATATCCGGCAGCGCAAGCTGACAGCAGTTAAAAACGCTTCTTACATTGCAGTCGAACATACGGTCGTAGTCCTCGTCAGTGATATCGGTAAAAAGTTTGCTTTGAGCAACGCCGGCGTTGTTTACAAGCACATCAACAGAGCCGAATTCCTTTTTTGCTTCGAAAAAAAGGCGTTCGGTTTCGCTTCTTTTTGAAACATCGGCCTGAATCGTGACAGAATTGCCGCCGCCGAGCCTTATCATGCGACAAGTCTCAGCGGCTTCGTTTTCACTTGTATTATAATTTATGATAACATTGTATCCCTCTGCGGCAAAGAGCTTGGCGGTTTGTGCGCCGATGCCCCTCGCAGAGCCTGTTATGAGTATGTTTTTCATGATTTCTTTGTTGTTGTGTCCGATGAAGCGCTCATCTGCGAGAGCAGAGCTGTCATATCGTTATAGCCCTTGACTGAGAAAATATTGTCGTCAACGGTTGAGGTGAAGGACTGGATCTCCATTATTGCAACATCATCGCCGTCAATGCTTTCAACACGCTTCCAGTTGTTATCCTTATCGAAGTAATATTTAATCGTGGAGCCGTCCTCCTTTTTATATTCCTCGCAGGTGTATTCGCTGCCGCTTACGGTAACCTTGGTCGAAGCGACATAGGTTTCCTCGGAGCTGGCAATGCCGGACATAATGCTGTCCATGCTTTCAATGCCCACCTCGTCGGTCGTGGTTTTGAAATAGCCCTTGAGGGCGGGAAGAACGACATAAACATCGGAATTATCCATGATTATTCTGATTTGGGAGCCTTTCATCGTCAATTCATAGGCAAATTTTTTGCCGCTGTTTGCGCAGGTTACAGGGGTATCCTCGCCCGACGCTGCCTTGACGGTCATTTTCAATGTGAATTTACCCGATTTTGCGATTTTGCCGATCACATCGTCACGCAAAGTGGTCTTCTTGATCGTTTCGCCGGTGTTGATAAGATCCTTCTTGTCGGAAGAAAGATCCTTTTCGTCAACATTTGTGAAGCCCGACATTGCGCTTTCGGCCTTGGAGACGAACTCGGAAGTGTCGGCGGTCGTTGTTTCCTTGCTGCTTGTTTTAGCTGCTTGTTTATCCGCCTCCGATTTTTCTTTTTCGGAGAGGACGGATGTTACCTCGTTGCCGTCCTTGTCGGTTACCTCAACATAAGCCGATCCGTTTTCGTCAACCTTAGTTTCCTCTTCGGTTACATTTTTCTTGCCGCACGATGCGAACGAAAAAGCTATCAAAAGAGCTGAAAGAATTATACATAAACCTTTTTTCATGATTATTACCTCCGTAATTTAGGAAAACAAACAAAAAACATTTTCCTTTGATATAAGCATACAACATTTTGCGAAATAATTCAAGTGAATTATTTGTTAATTCTTTATAACGAAATTATAAATCGAATTTTGAAGCGAATTTCGGGAACAGAGGCTTGAGGTCAACGCATTTGTCAAACAGCTTGTCAAACCAGCCGATGATGAAGCCGTTGAGCGCAGTAAGAATGAGAGTTCCGACGCCGATTCCGACGAAGCTGCGGAACAGGGTCAAGGTGAGTATACACGAAACGGCAAGACATGAGAAGTCAAACACAATTTTGAATTTTGTTCTGTCTTTATTAAAGTGTGCGCTGATGCCTTTAACGAAAAAGTCGTAAACCTGCGGATAAAGATAGGTCTTGTAAAAGAGCATTACGGAAAAGGATGTCAAAAGCATACCACCGACAAAAAGAAGAATTCTTATCGGCATCGTCATTGAACCGGGAGCGGTGACATCGGGATTGAAAAGCGGAACGAATTTTCGCCAAAGGTCAAGTACGGCGCCGTAGATCAGGCAGGTAATGAACGAGCCGAAGTAAATGGGCTTGACCTTTTTCATAAGAATACAGAAAACGACAAAAAGCACGCTTTGCACGAGGTATTCGCCCTGACCGAAGGTGATAACCTCAAGCTTTTGGCTGATTATGTATGCCGGCGCAACGATCATCGAAACGCCGAAGTTTGCCGCACTGAGCATTGCAACGGCGAGCGAAAGCAGAATTACCGCCGCAGCATAGACGAACTCGCCGTGAAGTGTAATTTTTTTGGACATATATAACCCCTCCGAGCTAAGGCAATACCGCACAACTCAACTGTGCGGTATCGGTTGATTTTATTCGCAAATGTAGATTTCCTTTGAGTATCCGCCTGAATTTTTCGGAATACGGAAGGTCGGCATTTCATACGGCATAAGCTCAAAGCGGAAGCCGGCTTCAAGACGGTCGCACATGATATATGCCGATTGCTCCTTGCCGCTTGTTTCGGCAACACGGATAACGGTATCGCCGCTTCCGTCCTCGGCAAGCTTAACCTCCGTCAGCACAGCTCCGCAGAGCTTGAAGTCGCTTTCGTCGGGGGCAGCGCCGTCCGTTATGCTGTCGGCAATTTTTCTTGCGGCGTCGCAGTCGCCGTTAAAATAAGCTATCCATGCTTCCTTTATTTTGACTGTTTCGTTTTTGCCGCTGACCGCTGCAAGCTTTTCGGCGTCGATAAGCGCTTTTTCTATGCCCTCGGGCTTTACGCTTCCGCTCGGAAGAGCAACGGTTTCAAGGTCAAGATGAGCGTTGAAAAAATTGTCCGCCAAATCCTCATATGAAATAAAGCTCTCTGCCGAGACGGCGTCGTCATCAAGGTCGTTGACATCGACCGTTTTACTTGTCAGAACAAGGGTTCTGAAATTGTCCTCGCCGTGAAGCCACTTGCTCTCCTTTTCGCTCTCAAGTACAACGGCGTCGAAGAGCGAGGAATAAGCTATCTGCGGCAGCATATTGTTGTAAAGCTTTTTACCGTGAAAAACACGGTATTTTTTGCCGAATTTGTCAAGAAAATATCTTACGGAGTAAAGACAGCTTTTGATGAGAGCAATTTCCGAAAGCTCCTCGCTGTCGCACCATGTGCCGGCATACGGAAACCAGCGGTCGGCTTTTATTTTGTCGGCAACCTCTCCGAAAAGCACCGGGTCGATTGCTTCAAGCTCCGTGAGCAGGTGTGCGTTGAGGCCGTTTATTTTAAGCTTCGGAAAGGACTCAAGCTTTTGCAATGCGTCCCTAATGGCCTCAATGCTGAATTCGTTTATTATTGCAATTTTGCTCATGACTGTCCCTCCTCGTCGATAAATCCGTAGTATCTGCCGATCCAATAGGCGTAGGTGTAAATATAGCAGCTTTCAATGCAGGTGCCGTTGTTTTCGCCTTCCAAAATGTCAAACGGGTTACGATCGTATTTTGAAATAAAGCTTTCGTCCGGCATGAGCAGAGCGGAGCTTTCAAACTCTCTTTTCTCTTCATAACTTCTGCCGAGCTTAACGGCTACATCATGTCGCATCATGTTGACGGAGGCAAGCAGACGGTTCGGTTCAAAGTGAGCGAACCATTTTGCATCTTTCTCAAAGTCGATTTCAGCGTCGGGAACTCCGAGCTTATACATAAAGTCATAGCCCGGTGTATGCTCACGCAGAAGGAGTCCGCTCCACGATTTGAAAGCGGCACGGTATTTTTTGAGAAGCTCCTCTTCCGTTTCGAGCGTGCAGAGCATCCAGTATGTCATGAGAGCAAGCATATTGTCGCCGTACATCAGATCCTCCTCGGGGCTGACTTTTTCTCTCATTGCGCCCTGATAGAAGCGGTCATAATGCTTTGCGCCGAGATCGGCATAGCCCTCCGCAATAAGCTTGTCATAGGTTTCCTGCCAGATTCCCTTTTCGCCTGTTATATACATCGTTATCTTGAGATACATGAGCATCTCCGAGGAATTGAGCGGAGCGTCAACATAGCCGATCGGGTCGTTGTCAAAGTAACGCTTGCTCCATTTTGCCCAAGTGGTCGGCTTGCCCGAGGATTCGCAGAATTCGAAACCGTGGTCGATGATGTGCTTCGCCGTCCTCTTGCAGGCATGTTTAATGATTTCGTCAAGCTCCGGGTCATCCTCGCCGAGAAAATCGTGAGCGATCTTCATCTGAAGAAAATGTCCCGTGACCTCGTCGCTTGAGGTGTCCGCCTTGTAGAAAATATCGTCGTCTGTGTAGCCGAGATCACGGTAGAGCGCCGCAAGCCTGTCCGGAATAGGATAATCGCACGGCGATTCCTCATTGACTCTGCCCTGTTTTTTAGACTCCGTTGTTTCCAGGCAGTATGCTGTTTTTCCGTTCCTTTGGTAGAAAATGCCGTCGTCGGGAACAGGCTCGTCAGAAACATGGTACGAACGGGCGATAAAGCCCTCCGGTCTGCCGTGGATATACATCAAAAGAAGGCACGCTTCGCAGCCCTTGGTTGCGTTCTTTCTCGCCTCAATAACCCTCGGATGATCCTTGCCAAGCTTGCTTTTGAGCGTTGCATAGCGGTACATTTCGCCGACCGCATAGCCCGAGGTAAAAAGTCCGTCATTGTCGCAGGAGGCGTAGGGATAGCGTGATTCGTAATTTCTGGGCTCTCTGAGGTCACGCTGGCTTACCATTCCTCGGCGCATAACATATTTGTTCGTTTCGTCGAGAAGAATTTCGGCTTTTTCCTCCGCCGTGAGCATGATCATCTCGATGTGCGCAACCTTATCCGAGCAAAGTGCCCAGAGGTCTGCTCCGTCGGCAAGCATTGCGTCAACGGCGTTGCACGGAAGATGACGGTGGGCACTGAAATACATAATTTTATCCTCAAGGCTCTCACCGTTCGGGTCGTAACGGGTTATTCCTGTTTTGCCGCCGTACCATATGACCGAATCGTTGCCCTCGGCCGAGCAGGTGTATTCGCTCTTTGCTGAAGGGAGGGGATAGGGAAAGCCCGAAAGATCGGGAGCTTCGCTCACTGCGCTGAAAAGAGCGGCGGGAACATGAGGGTCGGACTTATCGAGAAAAGTAATTTTTCGTGTCAAATGTTTTTTGAGTATAAATGGGGTCATAAAAGTCTCCTATCATAAATAATCTATGTTAAATCTTTGCCGGAAGCCGATCTCGCCGTCCTTGTCCATATCTATCATTGTAACGCCCTGCATCCAATCCTTTTCTTCCCAGCCGAAGTTGGATCCCATTGTATAGGTGTTGTAGCCGTCACATTGGGCATAGACGAGGTAAACGCCGTCGTATTTGGCGCAGAAATCGTTGATATGGTCGTGACCGACAATGACCGCCTGGGTGCTTCCAAGCTCCTTGACGGCTGCAAACATTCCGCTGTTGAATTTTGAACAGCCGACGGATTCATACATGCCCCCGTAAAGGATTTCTGCCTTGCCCGTTGGAATGTAATTACCGCTTTCGTCAAGCTGCATGATATTTTCATATTCGCAAAGGGCAATGTGCATTGCCATTATCGACTTGATTTTTCCGTATTCGCTTTCAAGGTTAAGGACGGTTTTTTTGTACCAATCGATCTGATCCTTTTTCAAAAAATCATAGCATTTAAGATCTGTCGGCGCACCGTTTTCGATGTTGTGGACGGGGCTTGTGTCTCTGCCCGAATCAAGCATTACAATGCTCTGCTGCACGGAGGTCGGAGAGGAAAGAATGTTGATAAAGAAATTGCCGTAGCCGAAAAGCGACGGGTCGCCGAATTTTGAAAGGCAATGCGGGAAGCTGATAAGGTTCTTGAGCATGAAATATTTGTGATATTCCTTTTCGGCTCTTGCCTCGTGGTTGCCGAAAACATATGCCCAGTAAATGCCCGTTTTTTCCATAAAACGGCCGAAGCGAATACAGTCGATCTGCTGATGATCGGTCAGGATAATATCGCCCGTGAAGAGAATAAGATCCGGCTTTTCCACCTCAATATGCTTCGCAAGCATGTAAAGAGATTTGCGGATAAGCTCCGGCTCGTCGCAAAGGTGGAGATCCGTCGTTACAAGGATCTTAAAAGGCTTGTTGACGATTCTGCCGCTTGTGTCGCATTTTGCGATAAATGTCGAATCCTCCGTCTCTTTGATTATCCTGACATCGGTGCCGATGAATTTAGGCTCAATGTTGAAGGGATCATTGCTTGGCTTGCTCTTTGAAACAGCCCTCAATCCCTGCTCGGCGGTGAGCAGTGCTTTGATTGAATTGTGCCTTACAAATGTTGTGATTGGTCTCATGCCGAACTCCTTTATTTTGTCGGGAACGTTATTTCGCCCGACTTGATTTTTGCGACAAGGTCGGTGAGGATTCTGTAAATGCACCTTGCGGTGAGCTTGATTGTGCGGACGATTCTGTCTGCAAGCGGCTCTTTCTGCTGCTCGTTAAGCTCGATTTCGGGACGAACATAATCCGTTGCCGTAACCTTCAACTCGCAAACCATCATGTTGTGGTCGGAGACTGCCTGACCTGCAAGCTCATTGTAATCGTCATATCTGAACTCCGTAACCTCGAATCCGACGCTTGAATTGCCGCGATAGAGAAGCTTTTCCGCTGAGTCCCAACGACCCCACGGATCTCCGCCGTAGATTTTCTCAAGCTCCTGACGCTCTTCCCATGTAACATCGTGCTCGAAGTAAACTCCGTCATGGCAGAACATTGTCCACGCTTCATCAAAGCCCTCGCCGGCGATAAAGATTTCATAAATACCCGTGCCATGCTGGGTATGGGTGTAAACATTCATATCGCCCGTGATTATTACCGGACGGTCGGCCGAGTTTTCATCAATGTAAGCGGCGAGCTGCTCGTTTTGCGCATGTCTTGCCGCTGAGCCGCTAAGAGAACCGCCCGCATCGGAATGAACATCGTAAAGGTCAATAAGAATTCCGTTGTAATCAACCGTACATTTCATGAAGCCCTTGGGAGTGAGTCCGTCATTTAATTCGTCAAGAATGCCGTCGTAAACCTCCCATTCTACACGTTCGATGTTGTATATAGGATACTTTGAGTAAATGTTCAGACCATCGCCGGCAGGGACACCGCCGCTTGTATAAGTCTGATAGGGATAGTTGGTCATCTGAGCGGCAAGGATTGCGTGATACTGAAAATCCTCCTGAACGCAGATGATGTCAATGCCGCTTTCGTTGAGAAGCTGACCGATAATTTTCTGAGTTTTTGGAACAACCTTGCCGTCATCGGAAAATTTTGACGGGATAGGAAGTCCCGCAACATTTGCCGATATTACCGAAAGGCTGCCTTCCGTAACATTTGTTTCTTCATCCTCGGCAAATGCGACCGTGCCGACCGAGATCAGCATAACAAGCGCAAGCATAGCTGAGAGAATAATTTTAAAAGATTTTTTCATTTATAAACACCTTACTTTATTGTTATTTCGCCGGACTGAATTTTTGCGATGAGGTCGGTGAGGATTCTGTAAATGCACCTTGCGGTGAGCTTGATTGTGCGGACGATTCTGTCTGCAAGCGGCTCTTTCTGCTGCTCGTTAAGCTCTATTTCCGGAGCAACATAATCCGTTGCGGCAATCTCCATCTCGCAAATCATAACGCTATGATCCGTAACTACGCCGTGACCGTCACGGTTATTGTAGTCCTCGTAGCGGAAATCGGTCGGAGTAAGCTCAACATCGCTGCTGCTGCGATAAACTACACGCTCAACGGAATCCCAGCGACCCCAATAGTAGCCGCCGAATTTTGCGTCATATTCGGCAATTTGCTCGTCCGAAAGAATATCTGTGAAATAAACGCCGTCGTTGCAATATTCCGACCATGCGTCCTTGAATCCGCCGTTTTCAATCATAACGGGATAGAACTCCGCACAGATGTCGCAGTGCGTTGCAATATTCATGTCACCGGTAATAATGACCGGCATATCTTTGGAATTTTCATTTATATAAGCCTTGAGCTGCTCAAGCTGAGCCTTCTTTGCCATACAATCGGCGTATGAACCGTTAGCGTCAAGGTGGGTGTCGTAAACATCAATGAGAATGCCGTTGAAATCAACAGTGCATTTAAGGAAGCCCTTGGGGGTAAGCCCATCGTTTGCCGCGTCAAGGATTCCGTTGTAAACCTCCCACTCAACACGCTCAATGTTGTAGATAGGATATTTTGAGAATATGTTCAGTCCGTCGCCGGCAGGCACTCCGCCGCTTGTGCAGGTCTGATACGGATAGTTTGTCATCTGCTTGGCAAGAATTGCATGGTACTGAAAATCCTCCTGAACGCAGATAATATCAATGCCGCTGTTGTTGAGCATTTCGCCCATGATTTTCTGAGTTTTGGGAACAACCTTGCCGTTAGCGTCAAATGCCGACGGAATCGGAAGTCCCGCAACATTTGAAGAAATAACCGTGAGCTTGTCCGATGTGTCCTCTTCCGCAAATGCTACCGTTCCCACGCCGAGCATGAGAGCGAGAACAAGCAGGGAAGAGATGATGATTTTGATAGACTTTTTCATTACACACTACCTCCAGTATAAAGATAGTATAATTATACTAATTTAATTGGAAACAGTCAATCAAATAAATAAAAATAATTGCATTTATTCGGCAAAAATGATACAATGACTGTAAATCAATTTCAGATAGGACTCGAATTGCTATGTCGGATTATATTGAAAGAGCAAACAGCGTTGTGCCGTCAAAGGCGCAGATAGATTTTATGAATACGGAATTCATGGCGTTTATCCATTTCGGAATGAACACATTCTGCAATACGGAGTGGGGCACGGGCCGTGAACCCGAAAAATATTTCAAGCCTGCCGATTTTTCCGCAAAGCAGTGGGTCGGCACGGTCAAAGCCGCAAGAATGAGGGGGCTTGTGCTCACCTGCAAGTATTCAGACGGCTTCTGCCTTTGGCCGAGCAAATATACGGAGCACAGCGTGAAAAATTCACCGTGGCGAGACGGCGAGGGCGACCTTGTAAAGGAGCTTGCCGATGAGTGCGCTGCTGAGGAAATAAAGTTCGGAATTTATCTTTCTCCTTATGATATGCACGAGCCGAGCTTCGGAACGGAAAAATACAACGATTTTTTTGTGAATCAGCTGACGGAGCTTTGTACAAACTACGGCGATATTTTTTGCGTATGGTTCGAGCGTGACAACAGCGGCAAACAAAATTATGACTGGCAGAGATATTATGACACGGTTCGCATGCATCAGCCGAATGCGATGATATGCAATTGCGGCCCCGATATCCGCTGGTGCGGCAACCATGTCGGCATCGGTAGATTAAGCGAATGGAGCGTTGTGCCTAAGGATTTGATAAACAATGCGCCGTCGAAAAAGCTGGTCGAGCCGGATCTCGGCAGCAGAAGCAAAATTAAAAGAGCAAAAGAGCTTGTGTGGTTCCCGTCGATTACCGATATTTCGCTCAGACCGGGTTGGTTTTTCCACGAAACGGAAAATTTTGATGTTAAGGCGCTTTCAAAAGCACTTGAGGTTTATTTCAGATCAGTCGGCAATAACGGCTCGTTGATATTGAATATTTCCCCGTCGCACACGGGAAAAATCGACAAGGTCGATGTCGAGCATCTTGTAACGCTCGGCGCTCAGCTCGGAATTGAATTTAAGGAAAATCACGCAGAAAACGGAAAATTCGAGGACGAAGGTCACAGCGACGATCTCCATACCGCACGGTTTATCAATTCGGACAAGTCGTTTTTCAAGAGTGCTCCCAAGGCACGCAAGAGCGTTATCACCCTCGATATGGGCGAGGTGAAAAACATAAACAAGGTCGTCCTTGCGGAGAATATTGAGACAGGTCAGCAGATTGAAAAATTTAAGCTTTACTATTTCTTCGACAAAAAGTGGCGCAAGCTTTACAGCGGTACGACGGTAGGCAGAAAGAAAATTTGCCTCCTGCCGACAATGGACGCAAGACGCCTGAAGTTGGTTATTGAAAAAACAAGAGACTTTGCCACGATCACTAAATTTGAGGTGTATTAAGACGATACCGTATAACTGAAGCGCACGAATTGCACCGCAAAAATTTTTATCCGGTCTTACAAAAATCGCAAATCAGCTAACGCAAGACAAGAGAATTTTTTGTGCAGCATAGCGAAAATCGGCCTCAAGCAAATCATCCAACAAAAGCTGCGCAATCAAAAGTGCTGAGTAACCAAAAGTATAGGGTAAAAAACAAGGGCAATAAAAAAACAGTATAACAAAAAGAGCTATCAGACTTTCAAAAAATCTGATAGCTCTTTACTTTTGCAATAATTCAAATAATGTTGCCATTTTGTTGCCACAGAGGGCTTAAAAGTGGCGAGAAGCTTTTATTTACGGGCTTTTTTAAGTGCCGTGGATTATTCCCACTCGACGAAGACTAAACAATTTCGCTTATGTATTTTTGCTTTTTGTTTGTCTCACTATTTTGATTTTACGATTTATCTGTATTATCCTGTGCTAAAATGCCCTTGTTATCATTTTGCTATCGAGGTTGATAACAAGAATAATTTCACCGTGAATAATATGGAAGTGGTATGCTGATATTATAGCATATATTTGTTCTTGTTGCAACAGTAATTTTTAATTTCACGCACAGTTTTAAAAACTTTGTGCGTGAATTTTTATTGCAACAATTCTTTTTTCGTGTTATAATAAATCCAAACACACATACAATATTCGTGTGCTCAAATTTTACAATGGAAGAAGGTGAATGAGTGGACATTCAAAAGCAAGTAAAAGAAGTTATCGTCAATAACGGCGGAATTGCGAAATCTGCTGATTTTGTCGCTGCCGGAATCAGGGCGGCAGATGTTGTAAATCTGTGCAACGCCG
>CAVJIV010000029.1:0-20198 GCA_963649715.1 bacterium
AATGTTATCAACAAAACAGCGTCTATCAACCAGCAGACAGGTATGGTGAACTGATTGTTCTGCATTGCATAAGGAATTAAATTAAATTACGGCGGAAATCGAATCGCTCGGTTTCCGCCGTGTTTATTTTTATTTTTTCAAAAGGTGTTGACTTTGCCGATAGGTTGTGGTATTATACATCAAAAGAAATCTTTAAGAGCGATACAGAGATATCGGCAAGGTTTTGAATAATGGACGGTGGGGCTTGTGCCCTGTGTTTTTGTATGTCTGAATCATTGAACCTTTGTCGAACAAGGTTCTTTTTTATTGCTCGTTCAGGAGGCACTCATGACGGAATACATCTTAAAAAACGCATTGGTTTATACGGATTCGGGATTTCAAAAGCAGGATATATTTGTTTCCGAAGGCCGTGTTCTTTGCGTTTGCTGTAAGCTTTGCGCCGAGTACACCAAGTCCTACGATCTTTCCAATAAACATATTTTTCCCGGTTTCGTAGATGTTCATGTTCATCTTCGAGAGCCGGGTTTTTCTTATAAGGAGACTATCAAAACCGGATCGTTTGCCGCCGCAAAGAGCGGATACACAACGGTTTGCACAATGCCGAATCTCAATCCCGTTCCCGATAGTGTCGAGCACCTTGCCGAGCAGCTTGATATAATTAAAAAGGATACTTCGATAAATGTTATACCCTATGGCTCGATCACCGTCGAAAGAAACGGCACACAGCTTTCCGATATGGACGCTCTTGCCGACAAGGTGGTTGCGTTTTCCGATGACGGCAGCGGAATTCAAACCGAGGAAATGATGCGCCGAGCGATGCTTGAAGCGAAAAGGCTTGATAAAATCATCGTTGCGCACTGCGAGGATAACAGCCTGCTGGACGGCGGATATATTCATAAGGGTGCTTACGCCAAGGCGCACGGTCATAATGGAATCAGCTCCGAGAGCGAGTGGCGACAGATCGAGCGCGATCTCAAACTTGCCGAGGAGACGGGCTGCAAATATCATGTTTGCCACATCTCGACCAAGGAAAGCGTTGACCTTATTCGCAAGGCGAAGCGCAGGGGAGTGGATGTGACCTGCGAAACAGCTCCGCATTACCTTGTGCTGACCGACGCCGATCTCAGGGAGGACGGCAGATTTAAAATGAACCCTCCACTCAGAAGCGCAGAGGACAGGGAGGCTTTGATCGAGGGCATATGCGACGGGACGATCGACATGATCGCAACCGACCATGCTCCACACTCCGCCGAGGAAAAATCAAAGGGATTAAAGGACAGCGCAATGGGTATCGTCGGGCTTGAAACCGCTTTCCCGATTCTTTACACAAGGCTTGTCAAGGGCGGAATCATCAGTCTGCATAAGCTTGTGACGCTCATGAGCGTTAAGCCTGCCGAGCGTTTCGGAATCAAAACGGGCTTCGAAATTAAAGAGCCTGCGAATTTTACGGTATATGACCTCAATGAAAAGGAAAAGGTTGACCCCGAAAGATTTGCCTCAATGGGTAGAAGTACTCCGTTTGAGGGAATGACGGTCTACGGCAAATGCAAACGGACGGTTTGCAACGGTGAAATCGTTTGGGAGGACGAAGCATGAATCAGGTTATGATGAAAATTATCGGCAACAAAAAAATTGCCGACAGAACATATTTAATGAAGCTTGAGGGCGACACCTCGGCAATAACAAAGCCGGGTCAGTTCGTGAATATTAGGCTTGACGGATTTTTCCTGCGCCGCCCGATATCGGTTAGCGACTGCGAGAACGGGAGACTTACTGTAATTTACAAGGTCGTCGGCAGCGGCACAAGGGCAATGTCCGAGCTGCCGGAGGGCGAGGAGCTTGATGTTCTCAGCGGCCTCGGCAACGGCTATGACACTTCAAAAAGCGGCAGCAGCCCCGTGCTGATCGGCGGAGGAGTTGGTGTTCCGCCGATGTATATGCTTTGCAAAAGACTTATTGCCGAGGGCAAAAGGGTAACGGTGATACTCGGCTTCAACAGCGAAAAAGAGGTGTTCGGAGTCGATGAATTCAAGGCTGCGGGCGCAGAGGTTTATGTTACAACGGCTGACGGAAGCGTCGGAACAAAGGGCTTTGTAACAGATGTTTTGAAAAATCTCGATTACACATATTTTTATACCTGCGGTCCGATGCCGATGTTCAAGGCGATTGAAAACATTGCCGAGACGAGCGGACAATACAGCTTCGAGGAGCGTATGGGCTGCGGCTATGGAGCGTGCATGGGATGCACATGCAAAACGAAATACGGCAACAAACGAATTTGCAAGGACGGTCCGGTGCTTGAAAGGGAGGAAATTGTATGGTAACAAAGGTTAGTCTCTGCGGGATCGAGCTTGATAATCCTGTCATTCCGGCTTCGGGCACCTTCGGCTTCGGCTATGAATTTGCTGAGCTTTACGATATAAATATGCTCGGCACATTCTCCTTTAAGGGGACGACCAAAGACCCGAGATTCGGCAATCCCACGCCGAGAATAGCAGAGTGCACGGCCGGCATGATAAACGCCGTCGGTCTTCAAAATCCGGGAGTTGATCGGGTGATAGGCGAGGAGCTTCCGAAGCTTAAAAAATGCTTCAGCAAGCCCGTTATGGCAAATGTCAGCGGCTTTTCGGTTGATGATTATGCCTACACCTGCGAAAAGCTTGACAAAGAGGAACAGGTCGGCTGGCTTGAGGTCAATGTGTCCTGCCCTAATGTTCACGGCGGCGGAATGAGCTTCGGCACAGATCCGAAAGCTGCGGCGGAGGTCACCAAGGCGGTCAAGGCCGTTACAACGAAGCCTGTGATCTTGAAGCTTTCGCCGAATGTTACAAGTATTGTTGACATAGCAAAGGCTTGTGAGGAGGCCGGAGCGGACGGAATCAGCCTCATAAATACCATGCTCGGAATGAGGATAGATCTTCGCCGCAGGAAGCCCGTGATCGCAAATGTGATGGGCGGCTTTTCGGGACCGGCGATTTTCCCGATAGCCGTCAGAATGGTGTATCAGGTTTCTCAAGCGGTCAAAATTCCCGTTATCGGAATGGGCGGTGTGTCGAGCGCCGACGATGTGATAGAAATGATGCTCGCCGGAGCAACGGCGGTTGAGGTCGGAGCGGCGAATCTGATCGATCCGTTTGCCTGCAAAAACATAATCGAATCGCTGCCGAAAGCAATGGCAGAATATAAAATAGATAATCTTAATGAAATAATAGGAGGTACGCACAATGGGTAAGGATGTAATTGTAGCCTGCGATTTTTCAAGCAGGGAGGAAACGATGGCTTTTCTTGATAATTTCAAGGGCAAAAAGCCGTTTGTAAAAATCGGAATGGAGCTTTTCTATTCCGAAGGACCGGATATTGTAAGGGAGATAAAGGAGAGGGGACACAAGATTTTCCTTGACCTCAAGCTTCATGATATTCCGAACACGGTGAAAAAATCAATGGCTGTGCTTTCAAGGCTCGATGTCGATATGACAAACCTGCACGCAGGCGGAACGGTTGCAATGATGGAAGCGGCGATTGAGGGACTTACCCGTCCCGACGGCACAAGACCGCTGCTCATTGCCGTAACCCAGCTCACATCGACGAGCGAGGAGAGAATGAAAAACGATCTTCTCATTAACGAGAGCATGGATAAGGTCGTTATGCACTACGCCAAGAATGCCAAGCTTGCAGGGCTTGACGGCGTCGTATGCTCTCCCGTGGAAGCCGGCAAGGTGCATGAGGTCTGCGGAAGCGGATTTCTCACCGTAACTCCTGGTGTGCGCTTCGCCGACGGGGACAAGGGCGACCAGGTCAGAGTTATGACCCCCGAACAGGCAAAAAAAATCGGCTCGGACTACATTGTAGTCGGACGCCCGATAACTGCGGCGGCCGATCCCGTTGCGGCATACGAAAGATGTATAAACGAATTTGTTGATTAAGGAGCAGAGAACATGACAGACATTCAGATTCAGATTGCAAAAGACCTTCTTTCAATTAAGGCGGTTTTCTTCCGCCCCGATGAGCCGTTCACATGGGCGAGCGGCATCAAAAGCCCCGTTTATTGCGACAACAGGCTGACCCTCGCATATCCTGAGGTTCGCACCCATGTTGAAGAAGCTCTCGCCGAGACGGTAAAGGAGCTTTATCCCGACGCCGAGGCTCTCATGGGCACATCGACCGCAGGTATTGCACACGCCGCCATTACCGCTCAGATCATGGGACTTCCGATGGGCTATGTTCGCTCGGGAGCAAAGGATCACGGCAGAAAAAATCAGATTGAGGGCAGGCTTGAAAAGGGTCAAAAGGTCGTTGTCATTGAGGATCTTATCTCAACGGGCGGCAGCGTTATCGAGGTTGTAAATGTTCTCAGAGAAGCCGGAGCGGAGGTTCTCGGTATAGCTTCGATATTCACCTACGGTATGCAAAAGGGACTTGACCGTCTCGCAGCGGCTGATGTCAAAAACGCAAGCCTTACCAATTTTGATGTCATCGCAGAAATTGCGGCTCAGGAAGGATATATCGCACCGACGGATGTTGAAAGACTGATTGCGTTCAGAAACAATCCGTCCGACGAAAGCTGGATCGGAGGCGCAAAATGAGAAGCGTTATAAGCATTCTTGATCTTACGGTCGAGGAGATCGACGAGCTTATTGCCCGTGCCAATGATATAATCGCAGATCCGGACAAATATGCGGAAATATGCCGCAGGAAAAAGCTTGCAACCCTCTTTTTTGAGCCGTCAACACGCACAAGGCTCAGCTTTGAGGCGGCAATGTATGAGCTTGGCGGCAATGTCCTTTCAATGGCGGACGCAAAATCAAGCTCTGCGGCAAAGGGCGAAAGCGTAGCCGACACCGTTAAGACGATTTCCTGCTACGCTGACATAATCGCAATGCGACACCCCAAGGAGGGTGCACCCTATGTCGCTTCGCTCAATGCTTCCGTTCCCGTAATCAACGCCGGCGACGGCGGACACAACCACCCCACCCAGACCCTTGCGGATCTTCTCACAATCAGCCGTGAAAAAGGTCGATTCGATAACCTGACGGTCGGTTTCTGCGGCGACCTTAAATTCGGCAGAACGGTTCACTCGCTCATCGAAGCTCTTGCGAGATACAGCAATGTAAAATTTGTTCTGATTTCTCCCGAGGAATTGAAGCTTCCAAGCTATGTTAAAAATGATGTTATCAAGGCGAAAAAGCTTGAATATATCCAGACGACCGATCTTGAAAAGGTTATGCCCGAGCTTGATGTTCTCTATATGACGCGAGTTCAGAAGGAACGCTTTTTTAACGAGGAGGATTATCTTCGCCTCAAGGACAGCTATATTCTCACTCCCGAGAAGCTCACAAATGCAAAACCGGATCTTTCGATTCTTCACCCGCTGCCTCGTGTCAACGAAATCAGCATCGCCGTCGACAAAGATCCCCGTGCATGTTATTTCAAACAGGTTCTCAACGGAAAATATATGAGAATGGCTCTCATTCTCAAGCTCCTGGAGGTAGAAGCATGAACATAGATTCCATCAAAAACGGCATAGTTATCGACCATATCAAGGCCGGAAAGGGTATGGAGATTTATAATCTTCTTGAGCTTGACAAGCTGGACTGCTCCATTGCCATCATTAAAAATGTAATGTCCCGCAAGCTCGGCAAAAAGGATATCATTAAAATCGACTCCGACTATGATGTTGACCTCGATATTCTTGGCTATGTTGACCCCGGAGTTACCATCGACATCATCAAGGACGGCAAGCTTGTTGACAAGAAAAAGGTATCCCTCCCCACGCAGCTCAAAAACATCATTAAATGCAAAAATCCCCGTTGTATAACCACCACCGAGCAGGAGCTTCCGCATATTTTCAAGCTTTCGGGAGATGGTAAGAAGAAGGTTTACAGGTGTATATATTGCGAAACCAAAGCTGAATAACCCTCTGAGCGGAGCTTTTGGCGAATAAAACATTTTTCTCGTCTTGGCGTATAAGAATACGCCTGCACCGAGAGAAAATGCTTTCTTCATTCAAAATCTCTCGCTCAGACTTAAGGTGCTTCTTTTGGCGAATAAAACATTTTTCTCGTTTTGGCGTATAAGAATACGCCTGCGCCGAGAGAAAACGCTTTCTTCAACCAAAATCTCTCGCTCAGGCTTAATTGGAAATTTACGAGTAAATAATAAAAAGCCATGTCTTGCAAAATTAAGACACGGCTTTTTATTATTTACTTTATTTGTTTATTGCTTTGGTTATCAAGCTTATGAGCTTTGCAAATATGACATATACTCTTGCGCTTGAGAGAATGAAGCCGACTTTTTGTACCGTAGCTTTAAATCCTTTTTCCGGCTGATATTCAAGCGGTTTTTCACCGTGGTCAAGTGTTATTGCCTGCGAATAGGTCATGCCGTTTTCGTTATATATTTCGCAGCGGACATAGAGCATTTCATCGGTTTCAAAATCGTCAAGGTCGAGCGTTACCGTTCCGCTGCCGTTTATGTCGTTTCGGGTGAGCGGTCTGCCGTTTGCGATCCACTGAACATAGCTTGCGTTGCTCACATTAAGCTTGAGTGTATGACCGTCTGTTTTGAGATATCCGACCTGCGGAAGGGGAAGGTCGCTGCCCGTTGAGGCGTTTATATCGTTTTCCGGTCCGATTATGTCATTGGCGACGACCTTATGCGTCGCTCCGAAAAACGCTCCGGATTCAAGACATTTACGCATTGCGTCCATAGATTTCTCTGGCATAACATAATAGTTGAAGCAGTCGTCCAAACGGCTTACATTATGGGCATCGGAGCTTGTGAAGCCGTAGACATTTCTGCCGTAAGGCAAGCAATACATCAAAACATTGTCCCAAAGAACTCGGTCAAAAGGCGTTACGCTTGTAAAGCCGTTGACAGCCTCCATGCCGAGGCAAGACGGATATTTCAAAAGTATATCGCCGAAATATTTAATATTTTTCGGATCCATAACCTTGTCGATTTTTCCGTCGCAAACCAGCCAGTCACCCGGATGGTTTATGTGTGAAAGTCCGCCGAGCTTTTCAACCGCAGCCACTGCCGCTTCCTGTCCGTTTTCAAAGCCCCAGTTCAGATTGCCGAACCATGACGGCAGGAAATATCCGTTCACATGACTCATGGTCAGCGCAACTGCATTCAGCTCGTTTGCTCCGGTTACGCAGAACATACCTTTCCCTCTTGCCTGCCCGTCAGAGAGCAATGCAGAGCCGTCGGAGATTGCGGCAAATTCCTCACTTGTCAGCGGCTTGCGGCTGTTGCCGGTGAAAACCTGATAGCAGTAAAGCGGGCGGATAAACGGCTGCTGATCCCATGCTCTGCCCGTTATTCCGTGCTCCGAAAAGCCTAAAATATCAAAGCCCTGTTCATAAGCGCCGTAGATCATATCACGAAAGCTTGCGTTGCCGTCGCTGACCGAGGAATGGGTGTGCAGGTTGCCCTTGTAAAGCTTCCATGTGTCCCAATCAACGCTTTCATACGGCGAAACGAGAACAAAATCCTTTGCCCCGATCGCATAGGAGCAAACGCCGAGCGGTAAAAAAGTCATTACAATCACCAAAACAACGGATAAAATTTTCTTTTTCATCATTTAACCTCCGCTTTGATTATATAAAAAAACAAGGCAATACCGAACGATTTGGATGGGTATTGCCTTAAATGGTTATTTTGCCAAGCCTGCAAAAAGCTTCACATTGTCAAAGCAGCATTTATATTTGCCTTGCTCAACTCCATGGATAATTTCGCAAACCTTGTCGTTATAAGGCGTCGGAACGCCGTGTTTTTTGCCGTATTCGCAAACAACGCCGTTGATTGCGTCAACCTCGCAAAGCCTGCCCTTTTCAAGATCCTGAAGCATACTCGCCTTGAGAAGCCTGTGCTTTTTGATGCAAACGGGAATGAGGGCGAAAGAAAGCTTTTTCTTTATGCCGTTACCCTTGTAGTAAAGGAGCTTGACTATATCCTTGCCCTGAACCGGCTCAATTTTTATACCGGCGGCGTTTGCAACATCAATGCATTCCTTGATTATATTCTGGCAGCAAACTCTGGATTCCTTGTTCTCCGCAGCGTCACCGAATGTGCCGCCGATTACAGCCGACATACCCGAAAATGCGCTGTTGATAAGCAGCTTTGACCAGCGAACGCCCATAAAATTATCCTCGATCTCAACAGGACACATTTTTTCAAGCAGAGCCTTGACCTGCATGAGCTTTTCGTCCTTTTGTCCGTTCATTCTGCCGAGGCCGAAAGACATGCTGTCAGGCTCGCTCGTAAGCTCTGATACGCCCTTGCCGTGGAGCGTTGCGCCCCATGCGACGGTGCAGCCCATTGTTCTGTCCTCCCCGACGACCTTGGAAACCGAAAGCTCGGGAAGTCCGTTCTGGAGCGTGCAGACGATACAGTCGTCCGTCATGTTCTTTTCGAGGTTACGAAGAATATTTTCGTTGTCAAGCTGCTTTGTGAGCAGGATTATAAGCTCGTATTTCTCGGTCATCTGATCGGGAGTGAGCGCATGTACGGGAACGGTCATATTGACAGTGCCGATGATTTTTGCGCCGTTTTTGTTCATTGCGTCAACATGTTCCTTGTTCCTCGTGATAAGGTCAACATCAACGCCGGCCTTAGAAAGATATGCGCCGAGAACAGTGCCGAGTGAGCCTGCGCCGTAAATTGCTGTTTTCATTATAATAGACCCTCATTTCTTAAATATCGGACAGACCGAAGGATATATTACGGTTTTATATTCTTGCTACGCCCGAATCACGAGCTGCCTGTGCAACTGCCGCCGCAACGGTCTTGCCGACACGGGGGTCGAAGGCTTTCGGAATAATGTAATCTGCGGAAAGCTCCTCATCGGAAACAAGACCTGCAAGTGCCTTTGCTGCCGCAATCTTCATTTCCTCATTGATATCGCTTGCACGAACATCAAGAGCACCGCGGAAAATTCCCGGGAATGCGAGAACATTGTTGATCTGGTTCGGGAAGTCGCTTCTGCCTGTTCCGACAACCGCTGCGCCTGCCGCCTTGGCAAGGTCGGGCATGATCTCTGGAACGGGGTTGGCCATGGCAAGAACGATCGGATCTTTTGCCATTGATTTGATCATATCCTCGGTAACAACGCCGGGAGCGGAAACGCCGATAAAGATATCTGCGCCCTTCATCGCATCGGCAAGCGAGCCTCTGAGGTGGTTCTTATTTGTGAAGTCTGCGATATCCTGCTTAGCGGGCTTGAGGTCGTCGCCGTCGCAGATTATGCCCTTACGGTCGCACATGATGATGTTGCCCATGCCCATGCTTGTGAAGAGCTTTGCAATTGCAACGCCTGCCGCACCTGCGCCGTTGAATACGGCCGTGCAGTCCTCAATCTTCTTGTCGACGAGCTTTAAGGCATTTATGATACCTGCCGAGCAGATAACAGCCGTGCCGTGCTGATCATCGTGGAAAATAGGAATATCCGCTTTCTCCTTGAGCTTTCTTTCAATCTCGAAGCATCTCGGAGCTGCGATGTCCTCAAGGTTGATTCCGCCGAAGCTGCCGCAAAGCAGAGCAACGGTGTTAACAAACTCGTCAACATCCTGCGTTCTGATGCAAAGAGGAAAGGCGTCAACTCCGCCGAACTCCTTGAAAAGCACACACTTGCCCTCCATAACGGGCATACCTGCTTCGGGACCTATATTGCCGAGTCCGAGAACAGCCGAGCCGTCGGTGATAACGGCAACGAGGTTTGAACGGCGTGTAAGCTCATAGCTCTTGTTGATATCCTTCTGAATTTCAAGGCAGGGCTGAGCGACGCCGGGTGTGTAAGCAAGGGAAAGAGCGTCCTTGTTGTCAACCTTTGCTCTTGCAACTACTTCTATTTTACCCTTCCACTCATAATGAAGCTTCAGGGATTCCTTTGCATAATCCATTGTAATTGTCCTCCGATTATATTAGTTTATTTCTCCCACGGGAATACATAGTCAAGCTTGAGGTCGTCACGAACCTTATTCATTTCAGCCTGAACGGATTCATTTATCGGCACGCCGGAATCCTTTCTCTCAAGCCAAACATTCCACTCCTTCTCGCCTGCCGAGAAGATGTGGTCATGACCCGGAGCTTTTTTGGAATCACGAACGGAGCGAATGATTTCGCCGGCCTTTTTCCTTGTCTGCTCCTCGCCGAGGAAGTGCTCGGTATCAATGGCGATGAAGAAATGTCCGAGATGGTAGGGAACAAGATTGCCGTTTTCATCCTTGCCGTCAAGAGCCTTGCCGTAATTGCCGTCCTGAAGCGCAGCCGAGAGAAGCTCGATAACCATAGCGTAGCCGTAGCCCTTATAGCCGCCGAGAGCCTCGCCGATACCGCCGAGGGTTGTCAAAGCGGCTGTGCCGTTGCGGATCTTTTTAAGAGCTTCGCCTGCGTCACCCTCAACGGGATTGCCGTCGATATCAATAACAGTGCCGGGATGAACAGGCTCGTCGATTCTTGCGTAATACTCAATCTTGCCGTTCTGCGTGATCGAGGTTGCGCAGTCGATTACAAAGTTGAAGTCCTCATCGGTCGGGATTCCGACTGTGAGCGGATTGGTTCCGAACATACCCTCAACACCGAAGGTAGGAGCAACGGACGGACGGGCGTTTGTACCGGTGATGCCGATGCAGCCGGCTTTTGCCGCCATTGAGGCATAGTAGCCTGCGATACCGTAATGGCAGGAGTTGCGGACGGCAACCATGCCCATGCCGTATTCTTTAGCCTTTTTTATAGCCATTTCCATCGATCTGTAGCCGATTACCTGACCCATACCGTCGTGGCCGTCAACAACAGCCGTTGTCGGGGTTTCTTTAACGATTTCAAAATTTGTGACGGGGTTCTGAATGCCTGCGTTGATTCTGTCGATGTAAATCGGCTTGAATCTGTTGCAGCCGTGGGACTCGATTCCGCGTCTGTCCGATTCAAGGATAACATCAACGACGATTTCACAGTCTTCCGCCGGAACGCCTACGCCCTTGAACGCATCGACCATAAAATCATGCAGCGTTTTCCAATCACATACAACCTTGCCCATAATAAAGCCTCCTATGTTAATTAAATAATAAATTTGGTTCTTTACTGAAGCTTGGAAACGGTTTACAGCCTTGATTCAAGGCTTCCTATTGAGGAGAATTTTACCTGCAAAGCAAAACTGCATCCCAAGCTTTTCGTAAAGAGTCAATGAATATACCTTATCAATCAAAATCGTCGTCCTGCGCCCATTTGAGCGAACGCTCAACGGCACGCTTCCAATCCTCGCAGAGCTTGTCTCTGACCTTTTTATCCATCTTCGGAATGAATACCTTTTCAACCTCACGGTTCTTTTCGATCTCCTCAGGAGTTTTCCACATTCCGACGCAAAGTCCGGCAAGATATGCCGCACCGAGGGCGGTCGTTTCAACCGTTTTCGGTCTGTTGACAACGGTTCTGATGAGATCCGCCTGAATCTGCATCATGATATTGCTGACGCTTGCGCCGCCGTCAACACGAAGCTCGGAGAGAATTATATTTGAATCTTTTGTCATGGCTCTGAGAAGATCGGTCATCTGGAAGCAGATCGATTCAAGCACCGCGCGGCAGAAATGCGCACGGTTGACTCCTCTTGTCAAGCCGACGATAGTTCCTCTCGCATACATATCCCAGTAGGGAGCGCCCAAGCCCGTGAACGCCGGAACAAGGAACATTCCGTTTGCATTTTCGACGCTTTCGGCAAGCTCGTCTACACGGGGAGCGGTGTCAACCATGTGAAGCTCATCTCTGAGCCACTTGATGACCGAGCCGGCATTGAATGCGCTGCCCTCGATCGAATATGTTGTCTTGCCGTTGATGCTCCATGCAACGCCGGTAAGAAGATTGTTTTCGGAATGAACTCTCTTTTCGCCCGTATTCATGAGCAGGAAGCAGCCGGTGCCGTAGGTGTTTTTCGCCTGACCGGGATTGAAGCACGCCTGACCGAACAGCGCCGCAGGCTGGTCGCCGATTGCGCCGCAGATAGGCACGCCCTCAAGCTCCTCAATGCCGATGATTCCGGGAGCTACCGTACCGTAAATTTTACTTGACTCGACAGGCTCAGGCAGCATACACATCGGAACGCCCAGCTTTTCGCAAAGGAACTCGTCCCACTGAAGCTTGTCAACATCAAAGAGCATGGTTCTTGAAGCGTTGGAATAATCCGTAACATGAACCTTGCCGCCCGTCAGATTCCATATAAGCCATGTTTCGACCGTGCCGAAAAGAAGCTCACCGTTCTCGGCTCTTTCTCTCGCTCCCTCAACATTGTCGAGAATCCATTTGATCTTTGTGCCCGAAAAATAGGCGTCGATAAGAAGACCCGTATGCTCACGGATATAGTCGCCCAGACCCTCTTCCTTGAGCCGTTCACACAGCTCGGCGGTACGGCGGCACTGCCATACTATGGCATTATATATCGGCTTACCGGTCTGCTTGTCCCATATGATAGTGGTTTCACGCTGATTGGTTATGCCTATGCCGGCGATTTTTTTAACATCAAAATCGCCGGAGTTGATAACGGTTGAGATGGAATGCATCTGACTGTAGAGAATATCCATCGGGTCATGCTCGACCCAGCCGGATTTCGGATAGATCTGGTCAAATTCATTCTGTGCCTTGGAAACAATGCGTCCGCGCTTGTCAAATACTATTGCACGGGAACTCGTTGTTCCCTGGTCAAGTGCTAAAACATACATAAAATTTTCCTCCCTGATCAAGGCAATTTATATGGTATTGCTTGAAATTATTGTACTCTATTCTTGCTTAAAAGTCAACACCGATTATCCTTTATCGAAGCAATTTAATGTGTATTTTCAACAAAAAAACAGCCGCTTTTCTTTGTCACCAATCCTGCCTTTTTTCATACAATGTTAGTGTAAGACGAAAGGAGGTCGGAAGCATGGGTTGCTGCAATAACTGGATCCTTATTCTCATAATCATCCTCTTATTCTCAGAGTGCGGTTGCGGCTGCGGAAACAACAACGGTACATCGTTCCTCAACAACAACGGCTGCGGTTGCTGACATTAACTGAGAAGGACGCCTGCGGACAGATGCCCGCAGGCGTCGCTTTGATTACAAAACGGACAAATTGTTAAATTTTTAATTTGTGCCGTTTCTATTGAATTTGCCGCTTTTTCATAGTATAATACATCAGTATACGGTGATAAAGGTGGAGCATATGGAAAACGGTACAAAAAAGAAGCTTAACAAAAAATCGCTCATTGCGATCATACTTTGTGCCGCCATTGTTTTCGGCATTGTTTCTTATGACTTTATCAGCGGCAGAAGCTCCTGTGAAAGGACAAGCGTCGCCATGGGCACGGTCATAACCGTCAAGCTTTTCGGCTTCGGTGCAGAGAACGACCTTGACAGGATAGAGACGGAGATAAACGGTCTTGAAAGCTCCGTCCTCAGCTGGCGAAAGGAAGGCTCCGATGTTTACAGAATCAATGAGGGCGCAGGGTCTTCCGTTTCGGTTTCGCCCGATACGGTTGAAATTATCGGTCAGTGCATCGATATTTCCGACGATTGCAGCGGCGTTTTCGACATAACGATAGGCAATGTTACAAAGCTCTGGGACTTCGGCGGTGATAACCAACGACTTCCCTCCGAGAGTGAGATCAAAACCGCACTCACCGATGTCGGCTATAAAAATGTTTCCGTTTCCGGCAATGCTGTTCAGATTAAAGCAGGGCAGTCGCTTGACCTCGGCGCAGTCGGCAAGGGCTTCACCTGCGACAAGATAAGGGAGCTGCTTGACAAGGGCAGAACAAAATCGGCGGTTGTTTCGATCGGAGGCAGCCTGCTTATCTACGGCAGCAGAACTTTTTCCGTCGGCATCGTCAATCCGGATAACGATAAGCAGTCGATGGGCACATTAAAGCTAAAGGACACCTGCGTTTCGACCTCCGGCGATTACGAAAAATACTTTGAGCAGGACGGCAAGCGTTATCATCATATTCTAAACGCAACGACGGGCTACCCGGCGACAAGCGAATTTAAAAGCGTTACCGTAGTCTGCGAGTCCGGAATAATCAGCGATGCGCTTTCGACGGTGTGCTATATAGTCGGCTATCGCAAAAGCATTGAGATTCTCGAAGAATACGATGCCGAAGCGGTGTTTATATTCAACAACAATGCGGTCAAGGTCACCGACGGTCTTTCGGGAAAATTCACTGTGACCGACAACAGCTATACTCTTGACAAATGAAGCTATTCAAACGAACCGACCTTATCATTATAATTGCTGTACTGCTTGCTGCGGCGATGATTGCGTTGCCGAGGTTTTTCGGCTCGGATAAATTGACCGCAGAGATCTATTCCGACGGCAGGCTTGAGAAAACCATTGATCTCTCCGAGGTCGAGAGCGAATATACCGTAAAGCTCGATACCGAACCGATGGTTGAAATAACCGTTGACAAGGGCGAGATATATTTCTCACACGCCGAGTGCAGGGACAAGCTCTGCGTTAAAAGCGGCAAGCTGACTTCGGGCGGAGAAACGGCGGCATGTCTTCCGGCGAGGGTCGTTATCTCGGTCAAATCGAATAAAAATAAAACAGACATAATGACTTATTGATATGAAAGAAAAAAATCTGACAAGAAAAATAGCCGTGACAGGTATGATGTGTGCGCTTGCGCTTGCGCTCTCCTACCTTGAAACGCTTATTCCGGCTTATCCGGGCTTTCCTCCCGGTGCGAAGCCGGGACTTTCCAACATTGTAACAATGTTCATGGCGAGCTGCGCAGGGGCGGGATACGCTTTTTTTATCACGGTCGTCAAGGGGCTTTTTGCCGGCGTCACAAGAGGAATGACGGCAATGCTGATGAGCCTTTCGGGCGGAATCCTCAGCACTGCGGCGGCGTGCCTGCTTTTCAGATTTTTAAGGAATAAATTAGGATATATCGGCATCGGAATAATCTGTGCCGTTTGTCACAATATCGGTCAGCTTGCGGCGGCATGTATCATCTCCGGTACGGCTTCGCTCGTCGTCGGTTACGGACCGCTGTTGTTAATATTTGCAATCGTGACCGGCTTTCTTACCGGAACGATTCTCAAGGCAGTTATGCCTACATTGGAGAAAATTGCCTTAAAATAAAATGGGATTTCCCATATAGCAAAGGGGTTGAAAAAATGGGTAAAATTCATGTGGCCGGGGTTATATCGGCAGTCAAGAAGGTTCGTGGCGGAGTAAAGGTTGACCACCATAAGAACACAGCCGACTGCGAAGTAGTGCGTATCCCCGTCCCCAAGCAGGTAGTTTTGCCTATGCAGCAGCACATCGGCGCACCGTGCACACCGACCGTTAAGGTCGGCGACAGCGTTGCGGTCGGTCAAGTGGTCGGCGACAGCGACAAATTTGTCAGCGCACCGATTCACGCAACAATTTCGGGTACGGTATCCTCAATCGGAAATGTCAAGCTTCCGAACGGAACGACTGTTCAGGGCGTTACCATTGAATCCGACGGTGAGATGAGACTTTACGAGGGCCTTAAAGCTCCCGAGGTCAACACCAAGGAGGAGCTTTGCAAGGCAGTCAGAGCGTCCGGACTTGTCGGTCTGGGCGGTGCAGGCTTCCCGACTCATGTTAAGCTCAATGTTCCGGCGGATAAGAATATCGATACTCTTATCATCAATGCCGCCGAGTGTGAGCCGTACATAACAGTTGACTACCGTGAATGTATCGACAATTCATGGGATATCTGTTCGGGTATCAAGACGGTCAAGGAGCTTCTCAATATTCCGAATGTTGTTATCGCAGTTGAGGACAACAAGCCCGATGCTTTTGAGATACTTCATCAAATCGTGGACAAGGAAGCAGGTGCGGACAGCTCAATAAAGATAATGCAGCTCAAGTCCGTTTATCCTCAGGGTGCGGAAAAAATGATGGTTCAGTCCGCAACGGGGCGTCAAGTTCCTCCCGGAAAGCTTCCTGCGGATGTCGGCTGTATAGTTATGAATGTCACCTCAATTGCATTCATTGCCCGTTATCTCAAAACAGGCAAGCCTCTTGTCAGTCGTTCAATGACCGTTGACGGCATGGCAATTGCCGAGCCGAAGAATGTCAGAGTTCCGATCGGTACAAGCTTTGCCGATGTCGTTGAGTTTTGCGGCGGGTTTAAAGAAGATCCCGTCAAGATAATTGCCGGCGGTCCGATGATGGGTATGGCTCTTACGGATATCAACTACCCGATTTCAAAAAGCAACAATGCTTTGCTTGCTTTCTCGGCAAAGGACGCAAAGATTTTCAGAGAGACGGATTGCATCCGCTGCGGTCGCTGTGCCGCCGCCTGTCCGCTCAGCCTTGCGCCGACAAAGGTTATTCGTGACTCAAGAACAAAGGATATAGATGCTCTGCTCAAGGACGGCGTCATGGTATGCATGGAGTGCGGAAGCTGTGCTTATTCGTGCCCTGCAAAGAAACCGCTTGTCCAGCATATGAGACTCGCAAAATCAATCGTCAGAGAGGCAGGTGCAAAGAAATGACATTAAAAAACAAACTCGTTGTCAGCGCATCTCCTCATGATCGCAGTCCGAGGACTGTCAGAAGCCTGATGCTCGATGTTATAATTGCGCTTATCCCCGCGCTTATCGCTTCGGTCATTTTCTATGGCCCGAGGGCACTGCTCATTGAGTGTATCAGCGTTGCGACCTGCGTAATATTTGAGTATATTTCAAGAATCGTGTTCAAGCGCACGCAGTCAATCGGCGATTTGAGCGCCGTGATCACGGGACTTTTGCTTGCGTTCAATCTTCCGGTTTCAATTCCGCTTTGGATGGTTGTTATCGGTTCGCTTGTTGCAATAGTTGTTGTTAAGCAATTCTTCGGCGGCATCGGTCAGAACTTTGTCAATCCCGCTCTTGCGGGACGAATCGTTCTTCTGACCTCGTTCCCGGTCGCAATGTCAACCTGGACTCAGCCGTTGACATGGACAATGTCCGAGCTTGACGGCATTACCTCGGCTTCTCCGCTCTCGTCTATTCATGAGATGGCTTCCGGCGGAGCTGCTCCCGATGTTTCGCTTATTGAAATGCTCATCGGCTGGCGTGCCGGCTGTCTCGGCGAAACCTGCGCCGTTGCGCTTATTCTCGGAGGTATTTATCTTGTTGCCCGTAAGGTTATTTCACCGACGATTCCGCTTGCTTATATCGGCACGGTCGCCGTTATCATGCTCATCGCAGGCAAGGGTGATTTCAGCTTCGTTGCTTATGAGCTTCTCGGCGGCGGACTTATGCTCGGTGCAATCTTCATGGCGACGGATTACACGACATCACCTATCACATTCAAGGGCAAGATAATCTACGGCATCGGCTGTGGACTTGTCACGGCGGTTATACGAATTTTCGGCAATCTCCCTGAGGGCGTTTCCTATTCAATTATTCTTATGAACATTCTTGTTCCGCTGATTGAAAACGCTACTCTTCCCAAGCCCTTCGGCACTCCGAAAAAAGAAAAGAAGGAGGCTGAGGCGAAATGAAAAAACAAATCATAATCCCCACGGTCGCACTTTTCATCATCTGCCTTATCGCAACAACATTGCTTGCGCTGGCTAACAATGTGACCGCTCCGATAATCGAAAGGAACTCGGCAGAGTCCGAGGCTCAGTCCCGAATGGAGGTTCTTGCGGACGCAAAGAGCTTTGAGGACAAAACGCTCGACGGCATCAGCTATGCAGTCGGTCTTGATGACAGCAAGCAGCAGGTCGGCATTGTTTTTACAACCACATCAAAGAGCTACGGCGGCGATCTTGTCGTTATGACCGGTGTTGATAATGAGGGCAAGGTCACGGGAATCCAGATTCTTACCATCAGCGACACCGCAGGTCTTGGCATGAAGGCTCAGACCGATTCTTTTAAGGATCAGTTCAAGGGTCTTGTCAATGGAATCAAGGTCGCAAAGAACAGCGCAGACCACGATAATAACGAGATACTCGCCCTCACGGGAGCAACAATTACATCCGACGCCGTAACGACGGCGGTCAACGAGGCTCTCGCAAACTACAAAACCATTACAGAAAACGGAGGTGCTGACTGATGGCTGAAAAGAAATCCTTAGGCAAGGAGCTTACCAAGGGCTTCATTATTGAAAACCCGGTTCTTCGCCTTGTGCTCGGCACCTGTCCCACCCTCGCAACAACGACATCCGTTTCAAGTGCGATAGGTATGGGCGTTTCGGCGTCAATCGTTCTCATTTGTTCAAACATCGCTATCTCGGCATTGAGAAAGGTTATTCCGCAGAAAGTTCGTATCCCTGCATACATCGTAATCATCGCTTCGTTTGTTACGATCGTTCAGATGCTTGTCAAGGCATTTGTTCCCGTGCTGAATGAGCAGCTCGGCGTTTATCTTCCGCTTATCGTTGTTAACTGCATTATTCTCGGCAGAGCTGAGGCTTTCGCAAGCAAAAACGGTGTGCTTGCCTCGGCGGTTGACGGTCTTGGAATGGGTATCGGCTTCACCGGTGCGCTCTTTACCATGAGTACGATTCGTGAAATTCTCGGTGCAGGCACATTCCTCAACGGAATCAGTGACCTTATCGGAGGTAGCTTTAACGGCTTCTCGATTCCTTTCCTCAACGAAAATCCGATGCTTATATTCATACTCGCTCCCGGCGGCTTCTTTGTGTTCGGCATGGTAATGGCTCTTGCCAACAAGATTGCCGAATCAAGAGGTAAGCCCAAGGCTGCGCTTCACGGTTGCGAAGGCTGCCCGATGGCAAAGTCCTGCTCCGTCAGAAACACGAGCGAGAGCTGCGACGAAAAAAAGGAGGCTGAAGCATAATGGAAATGACAAAAGGCCTCCTGAGCATTCTGCTCACAATGATCCTCACTCAGAACTTTGTTCTTTCAAGATTCCTCGGCATCTGTCCGTTCCTCGGCGTTTCGAAAAAGCTGAACACGGCGGTCGGTATGTCGCTTGCCGTTATCTTTGTTATGGCTCTTTCAACGGCGGTCACATACCCGATAAACAAGTATTTGCTTGTTGCCAATAATCTTGAATATCTTCAAACGATAGTGTTCATTCTTGTTATTGCCGCGCTTGTTCAGATGGTTGAGATAATTCTCAAGAAGTATATGCCTGCGCTCTATAATGCTCTCGGCATCTATCTTCCGCTTATCACAACGAACTGCGCAGTTCTTGGCGTTGTTACGCTCAATGTTGATAACGGCTACAATTTTATGCAGTCGCTCATCTGCGCTATCGGCGGCGGCGTAGGTTTCATGATCGCAATGGTTATGTTTGCCGGCGTTCGTTCAAGGCTTGAATCCTGCGATATTCCGAAATTCCTCAAGGGTCTGCCCATCACACTTGTTGCCGCTTCGCTTGTTTCGCTTTCATTCTTAGGCTTTGCAGGCGTTGTTGACAAGATCTTTGCATAAGGAGGCGCTGATATGAATCCTATTGTTTTGGCAATTATCATTGTTTCCGTTATCGGACTTATTGCGGGCTTGGGACTTGCGGTCGCTTCTGTTGTTATGGCTGTTCCGGTCGATAAAAAGGCGGAAGCTATTCGTGAATGTCTGCCCGGTGCAAACTGCGGTGCTTGCGGCTTTTCCGGTTGCGATGGCTATGCGGCAGCTCTTTCAAAGGGTATCACAAAAAATACGGCTCTTTGTGCACCCGGCGGAAGCGAAGCCTCAAAGGCTATCGCCGAGGTCACGGGACTTTCGGCAGGTTCGGTAGTTCCAATGGCGGCGGTCGTTATGTGTCAGGGCTTTTGCGGCAAGGCGGAAACCAAAATGGAATATAACGGCGTCAGCTCATGCGAAATGGCAAAGCAGCTTTTTGGCGGTCCGAAGGAGTGCGCCTACGGCTGTATCGGATTTGGCGATTGTATGAACGCCTGTCAGTATGACGCAATACATATTTGCGACGGCGTTGCAAGAGTTGACCCGTCAATGTGCAAGGCGTGCAAGCAGTGCCTTAAAACCTGCCCGAACCATGTTATCAAGATGATGCCGAGGCACGAAGCCAAGGCGGCGAACCTTTGCGTTAACCATGATAAGGGCGCAGTCACTCGCAAGGAATGCTCAAACGGCTGCATTGGCTGTATGAAGTGCGTTAAGGCGTGCGAATTCGGTGCTGTTGAGGTCAAGGACTTCTGCGCCAAGGTTGATTATAAAAAGTGCACGGGCTGCGGCAAATGTACGGAAGCTTGTCCCGTAAAATGTATCAATCTCCTCGC
>CAVJIV010000030.1:0-19464 GCA_963649715.1 bacterium
GTGTTGCTTCGGTAAGTCCCGTTCTGAGACCTACGATGTAGGTTACTCCGCCGGAAATCTTGTATGCTGCGCCGTTTGTAAGCTCAAACTTTGCTTGCTTTTCGCCACCCTTCAGGATAAGCATATCAACATAGCTCTGAAGAGTTGCCTGCATCTCGTCAACCTTATCCTGCTCGGAAATATTATAATTTCTGTGGGTCGGAATGTAGCTGAGAAGATAGTCGAAGATATATGCGCCGTAAATTTCCTCATAGTTCGTATAAAGCGATGAGTCAAGAGCGTTAATCTCTTCAACGAGAGCGTCAAGCTTTGTGTAATCAGCTGCCTTGTAGGTAAATTCATAAGCGATTACATTGGCGGTGAAGCCGTCAACCGTGCTCTGCTTATCAATTGTAAGATCACGGCTGAAGCCGTTAACAAGCATTTCAAATCCGACAACCGATTCATCGGTGTAAAGATCCTTTGCAATTTCGGTTCTTCTTGCCTCGATTGCTGCGTCAAGAGCCGTATAATCAGCTGCCTTGTACTCGAATACAAATGCGTTGATAGCGCTTGCATAGCCGTCAACCGTTGCCTGCTCGTCAATTAAGAGATTACGGTTGATCGTTGCGATAAGCTCGTTATAAGCTGCAACGGAAGCGTCCGTGTAGAGTCCGGATTCTGCCTTTGCGTCCGCAGCCTTTATTGCCTCATCGACCTTTGTGTAATCCGCACCCTTGAGCTTGAGAGCCTTTATGGCTGCGTCAAGAGCGGAAACAAGGGTTTCAAACTCTGTCTGGTTTCTGATAGAGTTCTTTGTAAACTTAAAGTTATCTGCCGCAGCGAGAGCGTCGGTATAAAGCTTCACGGATTCGTCCGTGTAGTTTTCGAGATTTGCAGGAACGCCCTCAAGAGCCTTATTGTAGCTTGTGAAGTCAAGCGTCTTATCCGTAAGCTTCGAAACAGCAGTGTCGATTGCCTTTGCATAATTATCAACAGTTGCCTGCTGCGCCTTGGGAAGATCCCTGACAACCGCAGCGATTGCGTCCTTAACCGCCTGAATGCTCTCGTCGGTATAGTTCGTATCCTTGATGGCCTCGTTAGCGGTGGCGATTGATGCGTCAACCTTGGTGTAATCCGCAAGGTCTATTTCAAGAGCCAGCCTTGCTGCCTTGATAGCAGCCGCATACTCGTCAACCTCTGCCTGATGATTGATATCGAGGTCATAAACTACCTTGGCAACAGCCTTGGTGAGATTGTCAACAGAGGTGCCGGTGTAAGGAGTGAGATCGGTCGGGATAAGGCTGATTTCCTTGATAACCTCATCATAATTAGCCGACTTGTATCTGAGTCCGTCAATTGCAGTCAGGATGTCGCTTGCATAACCGTCAACCGTTGACTGATCCTTTGTTGTGAGTGATTCGTCAATTGCGAGCTTAGCTGCCAGAACCTCGGCTGCCGTCTCGTCGGTATAAACACCGTTTTCAAAGTCTGCCGGAATGGTCGCCAAAGCTGCCTGAACTGCCGAATAGTCGGCTGCGTTCGGGGTAAGCTTGAGAACCGCATTGTTGATTGCGGTCGCATAGCCGTCAACCGTTGACTGATATCTGATGTCAAGGTTCTTTTCGTAATTCGTTGTTGCGATCATGGCGTCATAGGAATCCGCCGTGTAGTAGGAATATCCGTTATGAGCCGATGCAAAATCTGCCTGAATCTTCTTGGCTGCCTCAACAGTTGTCATTGCGGCATTGACAGCGGAATAATCCGCCGACTTATACTGAAGAGCATTGATTGCATTGCGGATCGCAGTTACATAGCCGTCAACCGTTGCCTGCTCGCTGATTTTGAGGTTCCAGTTGATGGAATTGATTGTATTGGCTACGGCAAGAACGGAAGCGTCCGTATACATCGTCTTGTCCATAGCGTTCCACTCGGTAATGATCTCATTTACCTTTGTGTAGTCTGCGCCCTTTTCTTCAAGAGCCTTTATCGCTGCGTTGATAGCGTCTGCAAAGCCGTCGATTCTCTCCTGCTCCTTGGCGGTGAGATTATAAACAACGCTGTTGATAGTGTCCTGAAGATCCTGCCATGAATCCGCAGTGTAGATGCTTTCATCAAGCTCGTTTGTTGAGTCAATGGCATTGTAAACATTTGTATAGTCGCCGTCTGCGGGAACAAGTGCGCTCTGTGCGGCAACAAGAGTATCCTTAAGGGAGTCGATTGTTGACTGCTGCTTGATATTGTAAACCGGTGAAGCATTTGCCGCTTCCTTGGCTGCCGCCAGAGCAGCTGCGAAAGGAGCCCACGAATCCGCAGTATACCATGCCTCTTTTTCAACGCCGGCTGCGGCTATGGCTTCTTCGAGTGCGGTAAGGTCGGCGTCCTTGTATTTAAGGTTGCCGAGTGCTCTTTGGAGGTTTGTTGCCATGTCGTCAACATCCTCCTGCTGCTTCCAGTTCTTATCCCACTCGATTGAGTTATAAGCGGCCTGAACCGATCTCCACGAAAGATCCGTGTAGTAATCCTTCTCTGCAAGAGCTGCCTCATAGCTCGGAATCAATGCATTGACCGCCGTGTAATCCGCCGGAGCGAGAACAAGGTTTGTGATCGCTGCGTCAATGCTTCTTGCATAGGCGTCAACAAGAGCCTGCTTGTCAACCTTGAGAGTATAGTCGATCGAGCTTACGGTATCTCGAAGAGTCTTCCACGAGTCAGCCGTATAGTGCTCGGGATTAAGGCTCTCATAGATCTTGATCATGTCGTCAACCTCGGTGTAATCCGCCGGGTTCAGTTCAAGAGCTGCGATAGCCGTACGAAGATCCTCAACAAGAGAATCAAGATATGTCTGGCAGAATACGCTGATGCCGTCCTTAATGTCGGAAACTGCGGTCTGAACCTTTGACCAAGAAGCGTCGGTATAGATTGCAGAGTTGAGCTGCTTAACCTGCGCCTTAACCGCTTCCGCCTCGGTGTAATCCGCTGTTGTAACCTTAAGAGCTGCAACCGCCGACTGAAGAGCGGTATCGGCAGCGTCGATCTTCTGCTGATCCGTATCGGGGTCATTGAGAATATACATAGCGTTCTTCATTGCCGCAAGATACTGATCCCAGCCCTCCGAATAGAACCATGAGTTCGGGCTGTTACCTATCTCGGAATCGGCAGCCATAAGCTGGGTCGGGGCATACTCTCTGTAGAGATCCTGAAGGTGAGCGCGAAGATTTGACTTGTCGTATGTAACGATATTGAGGTTGATAGCGGAACGAACTCTCGTAAGGTGATTATATTTTGCACCGAAGGATACGATGATCGTGTAATCAACGCTCTTATTACCGTTATCAAGTGTCGTTGCGTTCTTTTCGTAGGTTGTTCCGGTGAAGGGGATCGTGATCGTGCCGCCGGCATCGGTATCGTATTCTCCCGTTGACTGGTTGTATTCCGACGGCTTAACCGGAAGAAGCTGCTCATTTGCGCTGTTGTTATCCGGTGTATTCTCGTCGAACTCAACTGCGCCCGGAACAAGCTTGAATTCCTTGATTCCGTACTCCTCGTAGTCATCGGTTCTGTTAAGGAAATCGCTGATTGTGAATCTGAGGTTGTAATTGCTCAGAGCAACGATGCTTCTGTCCACATACGCAATTGTTGTGGGACGGTTGAAGTCGTTTGCCGTATCCGCATTCTGAGTAGCCTCATTTGAGCTGTCATTAAAACGAACCTGACCGTAGCCGGATGCAAGACCGTCAACGGTTATGAATTTGCCGTCCTTGAAGTCCCAGTAACCTCTTGACCAGCCGGACTGAGTTGTGTCGGCATATGTTCCGAAAGTATTTGCACCTACGATACGGGCAATGTATTCAACCTTCTCTTTTCTATCACAAGCATGCTTTGTAAGATGCCATGAACGGTAACGGTATGCCGAGATACCGCCGGGCTGAGCAACATTCTCAACCGCACTGGTGGTATAAGCGGTGTAGGTCTTTGTTACAACCTTGCCGTTTACATCGGTGTATTCATATGTATAACCAACCTCAAAGTCAAGCTGCTTAGCCGTAACATTTGAGCCGGAAACGATCCATGAATATGTGTAAACACCGTCCGCATATGCGCCCGTTGACGCAGCGGTAAAGCTGAGGGTCGCATTTGAACAGGTAACCGTCGGGTTAGCCTTCAATGCCTTATTTGTTGTGAAAACTACCATCGGGTTCTGCGGAGTTTCACCTGCATAGAAATCCGTCGCCCTGCTACCTGTAAGCTCGGGCAAGCCCGAAGCCGTGGCTTTAACGATAGTTGTGCCGGCAGCCTGTGAATCTGCTCCTGCGGCTGTACGAATGACGGAGGTTGAGCTGATTGTTATCTCGGGTCTATCGAGAAAACTTTCGCTAAGCTCAACCGACGAGGTGCTGATTTCGCCGTCCGAAACAGCACCGGCTGTGCCGAGCAATCCTGCCGGTGCAATGGTGAGAACCATCAGGATAGCCATCAACACACTGAGAATACGCCTGCTTTTAGCCATTAATATTCCTCCCAAAATTTTGTTCTATACAAAGTGCAGAATATTCCACACTTATATACACTAACATTATACTGTTATTTCGTGCAAAAGTCAACCGTATTACCCATAATGTATTCTATTTTTACATTTTGAACAATAGGCTGTTGATTTTTTTATGTAAATATACAAAGCGTTCCGTTATCAATTATACATTCACGACATAATAATTATATCGGACGGTGATTTTTATGATAGCTGAATTACTTATCAGAACAATATCAAACCTTTTTGTTTTTGCGCTTCATCTTTCCGGCTCAAGCTCGTTTCCTCCTCCCCTTTCCGCCAAGAGGGAGCGGGAATGCCTCGAAGCGATGAAAAAGGGAGATGTGAACGCAAAAAACGAGCTGATAGAGCACAACCTCAGGCTGGTTGCGCATATCATTAAAAAATATTACTCAAGCAGCGTTCAGCAGGACGATCTGATCTCAATAGGAACGATCGGCCTTATAAAGGCGATAAACACCTTTAACCCCGACAAGGGCACTCGCCTTGCAACCTATGCGGCAAGGTGCATCGAAAACGAGATACTCATGCAATTCAGAGCGCAGAAAAAATCGGCTCAGGATATCTCCGTCAACGAGCCGATAGACACCGACAGCGATGGGAATCCGCTGACGCTTATGGATATCATTTCTACCGAGGATGAGATCGTCGAGGATATTTACAAAATGACAATGCTCAAAAAGCTTTCCGCCGAGGTCGAAAGAATCAAAGATCCGCGAGAAAAAGCGATAATCATGATGCGCTACGGCCTTGACGGTATGCGGCCGATGACCCAGCTTGAGGTTTCAAAGCGGCTGAACATCTCCCGTTCGTATGTTTCAAGAATCGAGAAAAAAACCTTGAAAGAATTGCGAAAGGCATTGGAAATTTAGATTGTAGATTTTTGTGCCGGTCTAAAATCTAATATTTATTATTATATCTCATTTTTTTGATTTTTTTCACCAAAAGGGTATGAAATGCGGTTTTTGGGGTATGAAATGATAAAAAAGCACTTGCAAATTATCATTATAGTAATATAAGCAGCCACCGTTTTAGATGATGTTTATTATAAAAAGCAGCATTTATTTTAACGCCGGTCTAAAATCTACAAGCTACAGTCTAACATCTATTTTGACCTTTTCATATATATAATACGCAGCATTCAGCGGCGCAGGCAAAAGATACCCGATCGTTTTTATATTGCCCTTAATGTCCTTCGGCGCAGAAAGCTTTTTCTCGCCGAGCGAAAAGAAAATTTCTTCATTATCTCTTTCGGCTACGATTTTTGCCGTTTTGATTCCCGTCGCCATGTATTCGGTGTTGATTTTTGACACGGCGATTCCCGAAGCAACGAGGGTCACCGCCGTTATGACCGCCGTCACGCCGATAAAGGCGTCCGTTATTCTTGCAAACTGTGTTTTATAGCTCTTCATCTCTTTTTTCCTTTCATTTACGGTAATAACCGCTTAATTATCTGCGGCTGCATTATTATAATCGGCAAAAATTTTTCGTTTAATCAAAAATTTGCAGAATAAAGCTCTCCTCTTTGAAAATAATAAATGCAAAAAGGAGAGTTGTTTTATGTCTGAAATTTCTTTACCGCAAAAAATCTTTTTCGGTAACGATTCCGTGCAAAAATTTGCGCAGTCTCACACCGATGAAAGCATATTGCTTTTGTCCGACGCCGAGAACGCTCGGCAAACGGAAACGCTTGACCGCATCAGAGATGCTCTCGGCGAGAGAACGCCGAAAATAAAGCTATTGAACTCGGAAAGCCTCGGCGAGCTTTATGAAAAATCCATCAAATTTATTTCAGAATACAAGCCCGATGAGCTTGTAGCTGTCGGCAGTTCCCGTCTCCTTGACGCCGCCACGCTCATCTCGTACCGAAGCGGAGTAAAATTTTCCGTCGTGCCGTATTTTTCCTCCTGCTCAATGACCGATTTCCCCGAAGCGGAGCACCATACCTACCGTGTTTCACCGAGCGAGGTCGTGCTCGATCCCGAGCTTGCAATGCAGATAACCTCCGGCACAATCGCTTACGACGCCATGTCATGCCTTGCCTATGCGGCAGAGGCTGTTATCACCTGCAATAACGATGTCATTTCTTCGCTTGCGCTTTCCGGCGCAGCAATCATAATCAATCACGCCGTCGGCGCATACAGAGGAAATTTCAAGTCGATCGCACGCTTGCAATATGCAATGTACTGCGCCGTTCTGGCTCACGAAAGCTCCGCAAGCTGCAACTCTTTCTTTGACGAAATCACGGCTTTTTTCGCAAAGCTCGGCATAAACAAACAGACGGCTGCGGCGATTTGCATAGCCGAATATCTTGAACACAACCGCTGCGACGCTCTCGGAGAGCTGGCACGCAGCGTCGGACTTTTTCGCTCTGGCGAGGATATTTCTTTCTCAATTGATCGGCTTATCGAAAGAATCAGAAAAATTCAGGCATCATTGAACATTCCGAGAAGCGTCAACGCCGTATGCCCGGACGCAGAGCTTTATTCCGCCTTTTGCGAAAACAGCCGATTGCCATCCGAGCTTCTTGACACTTGCTTTTACGGCAGCTTCAAATTCATGAAGCTTTAAACTAAGGTTGCTTTTTCGATTTCCTTTTTCAAGGATGCTATAATTTTCTTTTCGAGCCGTGAAATATAGCTTTGCGAAATTCCGAGCATATCCGCAACCTCCTTCTGAGTGCGCTCACGCTGTCCGTTCAACCCGAAGCGCATGGACATTATCGTCCTTTCTCGCTCCCCCATTGAGTTTATCGTTCTCAGCAGCAGATTTTTTTCGTCCTCAAGCTCGATGTCACGGTTGATTAGGTCGGGGTCGCTGCCGAGAATATCCGAGAGCAGCAGCTCGTTCCCGTCCCAGTCAACATTCAGCGGCTCGTCGATGGATATCTCATTGCGCTGCGAGCCCGTTTTGCGAAGGTGCATGAGTATCTCGTTCTCAATGCAGCGTGAAGCATAGGTTGCAAGCTTGATGTTTTTTTCGGGGCAGAAGGTGTTGACCGCCTTGATAAGCCCTATCGTTCCGATTGAAACAAGGTCCTCAATGCCGACACCCGAGCTTTCAAATTTTTTTGCTATGTACACCACGAGTCTCAGATTGTGAACTATCAGCTTTTCCCGAACGCTGTCGTTTCCTTTTAATATCTCCTCCATCACCGCCTGCTCCTCCTGCTTGGACAGCGGTGGCGGAAGCGTTTCGGGACCGTTTACATAATGTATCGTGTTTTCCTGCATCAACCGAAGCAGGAGCTTTTTTATTTTTTCTATCAGCTTCATGGTCGTTCACTCCGTCAAACAATTTTGGATTGAAAATAAAATCAAATTCACCGCCGCCGAGTCGCTTTTTGGTCACGGCGATATAAACTTCATCCGTTTTTATCCTCCTGCCGATTGAAACAACCTCAACGCTTTTCGGTCTGAAGGACGGCAGCACTGAAACATCGCAAACCGTTTTGCACACTATCAGACGCAGATTGGACGCAGCTGAACACGCCGTCGGATTCTCGTAATAATCAATCACGCTTTGCGGCAAAACTCCGAGCAATGTGTCATATTCTCCGACTATCACGGGATAGCCGCTGAAGCTTTCGACAAGTGAATTTCCCGTATCGCAGAGGGCAACCCCCGATATCATCCGTTCGCCGTTCGTGACGTTCAGCGTGTAGACGGAATTTATCGGCACCTTCCGTGCGATAAGGCGTGAAATCAGGCTGACGATCGCAAAGCAGGCAACCGTTGATATCGCCAGCACGGACAGGTTGATATCGAAATAAACCGTTCCGTTGTTGTATATCATGCCGACGGGCGCAACCGTTACCCAAATGACGAGCATAATCCCGCCGAAAGCAAAGGTCACGGCGAAGAACATAAAAAAACAGCGCAAAAAGCGTCGGACATTGCGATAACCGAACGAGGCGAGAACGATCGCCGCACTCACGGCTATTCTCATCGGCAGCTCAAAATAAATCGGGATCTCCGGCAGGAAAATCACCAAGCCGTAAGCACTGCCTATCGCTGCCCCTGCGAGCAATCGAAGATTGGAAATCCTGTTTTTTAAAATCAGCGACGAGCAAAGCAGCAGCGCATAATTCACGAATAAATTCACCGCAACCAGCACATCGGCATAGACTGTCATTCTCACCACCTCGGGTAAATTATATCCCCCGCCCGTCGATTTTTTTGTCACAAAAGCTGACTGCAAAAAAATAAATCGCAGCCTCAAATCGAAGTGCGATTTACTATACTATTTATATAAGATATTTTTGCAAATCAAATGCGCCGGCAAATAGAGTCTCTTCTTGATAAAAAGCGTCGCCCACCAGTCCAGCGATTTCGATTTAAATTCGTTGATGTCGTATTCATCAAACGAGGTACGAAGCATCTCCGAATTTCCGATTCTTTTCAGCAGGCCGTATCTTCCGTCAATTTTATTATAATAAATGTTTGAAAGCAGCACCGGCAGATTGGTTTTGATCGTGAACTCTGCAAGATCCTTGTAAAACAGGCCGTCGTTATCCGAGTTTTCACGGAAATATTTTCTCTTGAGCCTCCATTGATATTCCATTACGGTATCATAGTTCTTTACATATTTCTTCCTTTGCAGGCTGTCCTTTCTTATCCTGTACGCATATATCGGAATATCCGCCGCCGCAAAGCTTTCGGCTTTTAGAAATGCGAGGGTGTTGAACGCAGGATCTTCCAGCATTTTCAATGATTGGTCGAATAAAACATTGCTGTTATTCAGAAAAGCTCTCCTGTATATATTGCGCCATGCAAAAATTACGCTTCTTTCCGTATTCGACCTTGCAACATATTTTGTAAGTTCCTTGTGTCTGATTACTTTACCGTATTCAAACACGGACTCGGTTTTGTATGAGTCATTCTTTCCGTCATAAAAAGACATAAAAGATAATTGCAAAATATCGACATTGTTTTTAAACGCAGTTTCGTAAATTTCGTTTACGCAATCGCCCGTTAGAATATCGTCGCTGTCAAAGAACCATACATAATCTCCTGTTGCAATTTTTAACCCATCATTTCTTGCTGCGGCCGGGCCGGCATTGCTTTTATGTATAACCCTTATAATCTCGGGATATTTTTCGGCATATTCGTCGCAAATACGAGGACAATTGTCGGGAGAAGCGTCGTCAACCAGAATGATTTCATAGCCGTCAAAGCTCTGTCCGAGAATAGAGTCAATGCACTCGTTTATATACTTTTCAACATTGTATACCGGAATTATGTAGCTAAGCTTCATTACGAACCCTCCTGTTACTATTTTACAATATTTTTGCATTTTTTTCAACGAAATACTCGTCTTTTTCATCTAAAAAAACGGTGTCGAATTGTACAAAATAACCCTTGCTTTTTTATTAAAAAGTGCTATAATATGTGATTGAATTAACAAGCACAATGAGGTGAGAGTATGAAAGAAATGCTTCGAGTGATCCTTGATATGGATAAGCAGGCCTGCGAGCGTGTTAAAGAAGCCGAGGCATATCGTGACAAGGAGGTTGCCGAGCTGAGCGAAAAGAAGGCTCGCATTACCGAAGAAGAGAACCGAAAGGCTCTCGACTTTGCCCTGAAAAAGAGCCAAAAGCAGCGTACAGAGGGCGACGCCTACCTTGAAAAAATCGGGGAGAGAAACAAAAAAATCCTCGAAGGCATGGAAGACCTCTGCGAGAAGAATTCAGACAAATGGGTCGAAAAAATCTTTGAAAATGTTACGAAAAACTGACAGACAATCGGCATAACCGGTTGTTTTGTGATATTGTGAGCATTTGGGAGGTGAACTCATGGCGGTATCATATGCCGACAACGCCGTAACGGCTAAGGCACACGCAATGTACGGTAAAAGGCTTACAAAGGAAAATTACAACGAAATGCTCAACTGCAAGTCCCTCAGCGAGCTTGCGAATTATCTTAAAACAAGAACATATTTCCGCTCGGATTTCGACGCTCTGCCGACCAACATCGACTCGTCGCAAATTGAAGAGATTCTCAAGGTTAGTCTTTTGAAAAAATGCGAAAAGCTTTGCGAATACCAGCTTTCGGCGGGCGAGAATTTTTACCGTTATTTTGTCGTTCAGAATGATATCAGGCAGCTTATGACAATAATACAGCTGCTTATTGCCGGCAAGCCGGAGAAATACCTTTCTTCCCTGCCGCCGTTCTTCAACAGCAAAACGGACATAGATCTTTACGAGCTGGCAAAGGTCAGGAGCTATTCGGAGCTGCTCAAGGTGCTTGAGCACACGGATTACAAAAAAATCCTTGAACGCTATTGTGATAATTATTCCGACGACGGAATGTTTATATTGATAGAAAACGACCTTAATAAATACAGATTCTCTTTTCTCGTTAAATCCATTAAGCTTTCAAAGGATCGACGCAAGAAAAAAGAGATCTATGAAACGGTTAACTACAGGCTTGATATGTATATGCTGACAAGAGCATACAGACTTTTGAATTTCGGCAGTCCGAACAAAATGTTCATTCGTGATTTCGGCGTTCAAGGCTGCACAAATTTCAGCGAAAAGGATTTGGCTGCGATAGCCGATGCAAAAAACGCAACGGACATCGTAAAAATGATCCCCAATACCTATTATAAAAAGGATTTTTCAAAGGTTGATTTCAAATACATTGAAAACACAACCAGAGAAATGCTTATTAAACAGCAGCTCAAGGGCTTCCGTTATTATACGAACCCGACGGCGGTTATGCTTTGTTACCTTTTCCTTGCCGAAAACGAGGTAAGAAACATCATTCATATCGTTGAGGCAATAAAATACAATATCCCGGCAGATAAAGCGCGTTCCGTTTTGATCGGAACAGAAAGTTAGGAGGCTGTGTTTTGGCAATAGAAAAAATGAAACTCGTCAGGACTTACGGTCTTATCGAGCATCTTGATGAGTTTATAACATCCTGCTGTATCAGCGGTGATTTCCATCCGGAAAACGCAATGGATTATATTTCCGATTCCCTCGGATTTATGCCGCTGAACGAGGAAAACCCATATTCTTCTTCCATTCAGAAGATAGAAGAAATTGCATCAATCGCAGGTGTCACGCTCAAGGACACCTTCAAGGGAGATGAAATAATAGTCGATTCAGACGAATTCGACTACATCGACACCCTCAAGGAGAAGCTTTCGGAAAGCTTTGCAAAAAGAACCGAAATTTCCGACAAGCTGCAAGAGGTTGAAGCGTCGGCGGAGCAGTTCAACCATTTCATCGGAATTGATGTTCCGATTGAGGAGCTTCTCTCCTGCGAATTTTTGAAGGTTCGCTTCGGCAGTATTCCCAAGGACTGCTACCCCAAGCTCAAGGCATACGAAAACAACAATCTTTTCGTTTTTCTTGAATCGTCGGTTGACGAAAAAAGCCATTGGGGCATTTATTCCGCTCCGAGAGCGCAGATAGACGAGGTTGACCGAATTTTTGCTTCGCTCTATTTTGACAGGATCCGTATTCCGTTTTCGACAGGTACGCCGAAAGAAATTCTTTCGAAGCTCAACGCCGAGAAAGAAAAGCTGACGGCGGAGCTTAATGAAATCGACACGAAAATCGCAAATTTCTGGGCGGAAAATTCCGAGCACTGCGAACAGGTTCACGCCTATCTTGAGGTTGCAAGCCTTGCCTTTGATCTCAGGCGCTATGCGGCGAAGGATTCCGACTCCGACTACTTCATTTATGTCGGCTGGGTTCCGAAATCGAGCTATGCCCGCTTCAAGCAAAACATAGAAAAGCTGGACGGGGTTACCTTTGAGGACGCCGATCCGGAGCAGGAAAAAAGAAGCAATCCTCCCGTTAAGCTCAGGAACAAGAAGCCTTTCCGTCCGTTTGAGATGTTCGTTGAAATGTACGGACTTCCCTCCTACGGCGGAGTTGATATCACTCCCTTTGTTGCAATCACATATTCGCTGCTTTTCGGCATCATGTTTGCGGATCTGGGTCAGGGACTCGTGCTTGCAATCGGCGGATATCTATTCTACAGAATCAAGGGAGCAAAGCTTGCAAAGATACTTGTTCCCTGCGGCATGAGCTCGGCATTCTTCGGACTTATGGTCGGTTCGGTGTTCGGATATGAGGAGCTGCTTGATCCTCTTTATCACGCAGTGGGACTTCCGGGCAAGCCGCTCTCGGTCATGGATTCGATCAACACCGTGCTGCTGCTTGCAATCGGCATAGGCGTTGCGCTCGTTATTATTTCAATGTGTCTGAACATTGTCTGCTCGCTGAAGAGCAAAAAGCTCGGCAGTGCCTTATTCGGCACGAACGGCGTTGTCGGCATAATTCTTTATGCAACGCTTGTGTGCGCGGTCGTCGGCTTCATGTCCGGCAAGACGATACTGCCGACAGGAGTTGTCATAACCGTCGCAATCGTTTGCATTTTGCTTCTCTTCTTCCAGGAGATACTTATCGGAATGGTTGACAGAGAAGAAAACTATATGCCTGAGAAATGGGCGGACTACATCATGCAAAATTTCTTTGAGGTTATCGAGTATATCCTGACCTATTTCAGCAACACCGTTTCATTCCTCAGAGTCGGAGCATTCGTTCTTGTTCACGCCGGCATGATGATGGTTTTCTCATCGCTGGCAGGCGACGAATATTCCGTCGGCGGCATCATCTCGATGATATTCGGCAACATCATAGTTATCGCCCTTGAGGGACTTCTGACAGGTATTCAGGTATTGAGGCTTGAATTTTACGAGATGTTCAGCCGATTCTACGCCGGTGACGGCAAGCCCTTCAACAGTGTAGGCACAAGGAAAAACAAAGGCGTATTTTTCAGCATAAAAAATGCTTTCAGTCCCTCAAAGTCGGAGGAAAACGAAAGCGTAGTTATAACAGTAAAAAAATAATTTTCGGAGGTAATAACCATGTCATTGTTTTATGTTCTTATCGCAGTTCTCCCCATCGCCGCTCTTACGGCACTTTTCGCATACTCCTTCAACCGCAAGTCAAGAGGCATTTCCGGCAGGAAGGTGCTCGCAAGAAACCTTATCGCATTCGCAGTTATAGCAATCACAGTTTGCGCCGTTACATTCTCCGTATCGGCTGCCGGCGAGGACAAGTCAAGCGAAACCGCAGCAACCACCTCTCAGAGCGAAGCAGCGGAAGAAACCGCTTCGTCTTCCGATAACGGAAAGGGTCTTGGACTTATTGCTGCCGCTATCGTTACGGGTCTTTCGGGCGTCGGCGGCGGTATAGCCGTTGCGGCAGGCGCACCGGCAGCTATTGCGGCAACAAGTGAGGACGCCAAGGCATTCGGTAAGGCTCTTATCTTCGTTGCCCTCGGCGAATCGATCGCTCTTTACGGCGTTGTTATTTCAATTCTTATCCTTAACAAGATCTAAGGTGAGCTTATGCGTCTTTATCTGATTTGTGACAATGAGGACACAGCTCTCGGTATGCGCCTTGCGGGAATCGACGGCACGGTAACCGAAAGCAAGAGCGAGGTTCGTGAGCTTTTTGAAAAAGCGGCTCAGAACTCCGACATCGGCATAATTCTCATCAATCAAACGCTTGTTGCCCTCTGCTCGGACGAGATCTCCGCATTCCGCAAGGCACATTCACTGCCGCTGATAATCGAGATCCCCGACAGACATTCCGACGGCACAAGCAATTCGATCGCCGACTATGTAAGCGAAGCGATCGGAATTAAAATATAGGCAGCACCGTGCAAATTACAGTGTACTGTCTTGCCTTAATTAACAAAGCTCCGGAAGGAGGAGTAATTTTTGAACAGCAACTTGAACAAAACAGAGCGTTTTCGCAAGGCGATAAATTCGGACGCCGCTGCGCGCTGCGATAAAATAAAAAAAGATGTTGACGATTACATTGAGAACGAGATAAAAAAGACCCGTCGTCTTGCCCGTCAGAATGTTCGTCCGGTCAGAAGCAGCGAGTTCGACCGTCTTAATGAAGAAATCAATGCCGAGCTGTCTGAAAACGAGACTAAGGAGATCGAGAAGCTGGTTGTTCGCCGCAGTGAAATTACCGATGAGGTTTTCACCCGTGCGATCAAGAAAATCGAATCCTTTGCCGCCGGCGATGAATATCATGACTTCATCATGAAAAGCGTGGCAAATATCAAGGCTGCAATCGGCAACGACGCCGTTATAATTCTCAAGCCCGACGACAGGAAGCTTGAAGCCGAAATAAAGGCTCTCGGCAATGAGGTCAGGTACGATGAGCTTATAAAGCTCGGCGGCTGCAAGGGTGAAAATTTACGCACCGCAATGACAGCGGACGACACGCTTGATTCACGCCTTGAAGCCGAAAAGCAGAATTTCTACAGCTACTCCGGCTTATCCTTATCTCTTTGACAGAAGGAGCAAACACAATGGAAAATGCTATATATTCAATAAACGGTCCTGTTGTTTCTGTTAAAGGAAAAACCGACCTGCAAATGACCGAAATGGTATTCGTCGGAAATCAGCGTCTAATCGGTGAGGTTATCAGAATCGACAGCGGTGAAACCGTTATTCAGGTCTATGAGGAAACCTCGGGACTTAAACCCGGAGATCCGGTTTTTCCGACCGGTTCTCCCCTTTGCATAACTCTCGGTCCCGGAATACTCAGTAATATTTTTGACGGAATCGAAAATCCTCTCAACGATATTGCCGCAAGCGCAGGCTCATTCATTCCAAGAGGACTTCATCCCTCGTCGCTCAACGAAGAAACCGAGTGGGATGTTACCGTAACGGTTAAAAAGGGCGACAAGCTCAAAGGCGGTGCAGTCTATGCAACAACACCGGAGAAGGCTCTTATTCACAAAATAATGATTCCGCCCGAGCTTAACGGCGAGGTCGTTGATGTCAAGTCCGACGGAAAATACAGGGTCAATGATACGATAATCACATTAAAGGACGAGCTCGGCAAACTTCATGAGCTTACGCTCTGCCGCAAGTGGCCTATCAGAACGCCGAGACCGATCGCAAAAAGACTTCCGCCCGAAAAGCCGCTTATCACGGGTCAGCGTGTAATCGATACGCTGTTTCCGCTTGCAAAGGGCGGCGCTGCCGCTATCCCCGGCGGCTTCGGCACAGGAAAAACAATGACTCAGCACCAGCTTGCCAAGTGGTGCGACGCAGATATAATTATTTATGTCGGCTGCGGCGAGCGCGGAAACGAAATGACACAGGCTCTTAAGGAATTCGGCGAGATCACCGACCCGAAGTCCGGCAGACCCCTCACCGACCGAACCGTGCTTATCGCAAACACATCAAACATGCCCGTTGCCGCTCGTGAGGCTTCAATATACACGGGAATCACGATCGCCGAATATTACCGTGATATGGGCTACCACACCGCAATGATGGCCGACTCGACCTCCCGTTGGGCTGAAGCTCTGCGAGAAATCAGCGGACGACTTGAAGAAATGCCTGCCGATGAAGGCTTCCCGGCTTATCTGCCGTCAAGGCTTTCCGAGTTCTACGAGCGTGCAGGATATGTTGAAACGCTCAACGGACAGGACGGCTCAATATCCGTTATCGGTGCGGTTTCTCCGCAGGGTTCAGACTTCTCGGAGCCTGTTACTCAGAACACAAAGCGTTTCACGCGCTGCTTCTGGGCACTTGACAAGTCGCTGGCCTACGCCCGTCACTACCCGGCAATCAACTGGAACGACAGCTACAGCGAATACCTCAACGAGCTTGCTCCGTGGTACAATAAGAATGTCGGCTCGGACTTCATGGCTTGCAGAAACGAAATTGCATCGCTTCTTGCCGAGGAGACAAGCCTTATGGAAATCGTCAAGCTCATCGGTTCGGATGTTTTGCCAGACGATCAGAAGCTCATTATCGAAACCGCAAGAGTTATCCGTGTAGGCTTCTTGCAGCAAAACGCCTTCCACAAGGACGACACCTATGTTTCACTTGAAAAGCAGCTGAAGATGATGCAGATAATTCTTTATCTTTATCACAAGAGCAACGAGATAGTCGCTCTTAAAATTCCGCTTTCAAAAGTAACCGAGCTTAAATTATTTGACAAACTGATTCAAATGAAATATGATATACCTAACGACAGACTTGATATTTTCGATGAGTATTATAAGGAAATCGACAACGCTCTTGCCTCTGTCAGCTCAAAGGAGGCGACCGCAAAATGATTATCGAACACATCGGCTTAAGTCAAATCAACGGTTCGCTTATTGTCCTTGACGGTATCAAAGACGCATCATACGACGAAATGGTCGAGCTTCGCCTTGAGGACGGCTCATTGAGAACCGGCCGTATCGTTCAGATCGAGGGCGAAAAGGTTGTCATTCAGGTATTCGAGGGCACGAAGGGGCTTTCGCTCGTCAATACCAAAACGAGAATGACCGGTCACCCGATCGAGCTGAGCCTTTCGCCGGAGATAATCGGCAGAGTTTTTGACGGCCTCGGCAGACCGATCGACGGACTCGGAGAGGTTTATCCCGTTGAAAAGCGTGATGTAAACTCGTCGCCGATCAATCCTGTTTCAAGAGTTTATCCCAAGAACTATATCAACACCGGCATTTCCTCAATCGATGCGCTTATGACGCTTATCAGAGGTCAGAAACTGCCCATCTTTTCAGGCTCGGGCATGAAGCACAATGAGCTTGCCGTTCAGATCGTTCGTCAGGCCTCGATATCCGACAGCGACGACTTTGCAATCGTTTTCGCCGCAATGGGCGTTAAGAACGATATTGCGAGCTACTTCCGCTCGTCGTTTGAAAAAGCGAATGTTATGCACAAGGTTGTAATGTTCCTGAACCTTTCAAACGACCCGATTGTTGAAAGAATCATTACGCCGCGATGCGCCCTGACCGCTGCGGAATATCTTGCATTTACGCTTGAAAAGAATGTGCTTGTTATTCTGACGGATATGACATCATATGCGGAGGCGGTTCGTGAATTCAGCTCGTCAAAGGGCGAAATTCCCGCAAGAAAGGGCTTCCCCGGCTATCTTTATTCCGATTTTGCTTCGCTCTATGAGCGTGCCGGAATCATTGAAGGCTCAAAGGGTTCGCTCACTCAGATACCGATCCTCACCATGCCGAATGACGATATCACCCACCCGATCCCCGACCTTACGGGATATATCACCGAGGGTCAGATCGTTCTCGACCGTGAGCTTGATTCAAAGGGCATTTATCCGCCAATCGGGATTCTTCCGTCGCTGTCCCGTCTTATGAAGGACGGTATCGGCGATGGCTTCACCCGTGAGGATCACAGCACGCTTGCCAACCAGCTTTTCTCGTCCTACGCAAAGGTGCAGGACGCAAAGAGCCTTGCCAGCGTTATCGGCGAGGATGAGCTTTCCGCTTCGGATAAGCGGCTTTTGCAGTTCGGCAAGGATTTTGAGGCAAAATTCATCACGCAGTCGCCCTACGAGAACCGTTCGATTCAGAAAACGCTCGACCTCGGCTGGGAGCTTCTTTCCGAGCTGCCCAGAGAGGAGCTTGACCGTGTTGACGACAAGACGATCGAGAAATATTATAAGGGTAAATAATTTGATAGTGCTACAAATATTTACCCCTCCGAATCCGATTACATTTTCAAAAAACACCTGCTAACTTTACGAGGAGGACAGTCGATGGCTTCAAAGGTTTTTCCGACCAAGAACAATCTCATCGCCACAAAGAAATCGCTGGAGCTTGCCAAGCTCGGCTACGACCTTATGGACAGGAAAAGGAATATTCTTATCCGTGAGATAATGACGATGAGCGAAAAGGCTTCAACGATTCAAAGCGAGATCAACACGGCATACGCCAAGGCATATTACGCTCTTGAGCAGGCACAGATATCGCTGGGCAACTGTTCCTCCTTTGCGGAATGTGTTCCTCTTGACAACGGTCTGCACATGACCGTCAGGAGCATTATGGGCGTTGAGCTGCCGCAAATCTCGCTTGATAAGCGCAACAGATATTTTTACTACGGTCTTAATTCAAGCAATTCTCTGCTTGATGAGGCATATATCAACTTTGAAGAAGTTAAAATGCTGACGGTTCGACTGGCGGAAATCGAAAGCAATGTTATGCGCCTTGCCGACGCAATCAAAAAAACTCAGAAGCGCACAAACGCTCTGAGCAATGTTATGATTCCGAAGTTTACATCTACCGTCAAGTTCATTTCCGATGCTCTCGACGAAAAAGAGCGTGAGGACTTCTCAAGACTCAAGGTAATTAAACGACAGAAAGGAAATTGATTATGTTAAAAGCTATCAAAACTCTTGCGATCGTTTCGGCGTTCGCCCTCGTAATCTCCTCTTTCAGCGCATGCTCCCTCCCCTTTGGCAACGATGACCCGACGACGACCGAGTCAACAACAACCGAAAGGCAAACCGACGCTACCGTTGCCGAAACAACAGCTTCGCAAGCAACAACGACCACCGAAGCGGCTGAGTCAACCGACACAATCAAGGATATCTTTGCCGATATAAAGGACTTCCCGTTCGGCACGGCAGGCTCCTCCGTTAAGGCGGCAAGCCTTGCGCTTCGATTGATCGCTTTTTCAAACTCCGACCTTGCTGAAAGCGACACGCTGGACGATGAAATCAAATCGCTCGTTGCAACGGTTGAGGACGGAGACGCATACAGCGAGGCTCTTTACCAGATAAATTCCTACGCCAAGAAATTCTTCGACGGCAGCCAAAATACGGTTGTCGAGCTTGCCGGCAGCAACGATTTTTCCCTTGATAAGGAATATTCCCAGGAAAAATATCAGAAGATCTATGAAATGCTTGCAAAATAAATCACTGTAAAAACACAAGCGGCTGCACGAAAATGCAGCCGCCTGTTTTTATAATAGCACTCGGTTATGTTATTGCCTCTTTGTTGCTGTTGTAAAACTTTACATCCGAAATAATTTTCTTTGTCTCCTCCGAGCTGTTGTCTGTATCAAAAAATTTCTTTTAGTTCTGCGAATTTTACAAGAGCCGGTATATCACTTTCCTTTGCCGC
>CAVJIV010000031.1:0-19177 GCA_963649715.1 bacterium
TTAGCTCAGCTGGGAGAGCATCTGCCTTACAAGCAGAGGGTCACAGGTTCGAGCCCTGTTGTTCCCACCACACGGCCCGGTAGTTCAGTTGGTTAGAACGCTAGCCTGTCACGCTAGAGGTCGACGGTTCGAGCCCGTTCCGGGTCGCCATTTTTCTTTTTGCCTTTGTAGCTCAGTTGGTAGAGCAGAGGACTGAAAATCCTCGTGTCGTTGGTTCGATTCCGACCGAAGGCACCATTTGCGGATGTAGCTCATCTGGTAGAGCGCCACCTTGCCAAGGTGGAGGTAGCGGGTTCGAGCCCCGTCATCCGCTCCAATTTTTAAGACACCTATTCGGTGTCTTTTTTTTTACAAAAAAAGATACGCAAATCGGCAAAAAAATATTGTGTTATTTAATTATTGTGATATAATATACCCGAATATTTTATGCGGAATAAAATCGGCATTTGACGGGAGGCAGAATGATGAATTATACCGTATTCGGCAGCGGAGAAAAAAGCTTTGTAATACTGCCCGGATTGTCGATTCACAGCGTTCTGCGCTCGGCAGGAGCAATAGCGCAGGCATACAAGATTTTTTCGGAAGAATATAAAGTTTATGTCTTCGACAGAGCCGAGGATATTCAAGAGGGCTATACCGTCAGGGATATGGCGAAGGACACCGCAAAGGCAATGAAGGCTTTGAATATCCGAAATGCCGATGTGTTCGGAGCGTCTCAGGGAGGCATGATCGCTCAATATCTTGCAATTGACTTTCCCGAACTTGTCAATAAGCTGATTCTCGGTTCAACTCTTGCAAGGGCTAACGAAAGCAGCGTCAAGGTGATAGGCGAATGGATTCGGCTTGCTGAGGAGAAGAACGAAACCAAGCTTCTTGAAAGCTTTGCCGACGCGGTATATTCCGAAGCAACTCTTGCAAAATGCCGTGAAATGCTGATCGCCGTCGGACGGGGAATAAGCGACGAGGAATACCGACGCTTTATAATTCTTGCAAAGGCTTGCGATGGATTCAATTGCCTTGATGAGCTTTCGACGGTTAAATGTCCCACTCTCGTTATAGGCTCGGAGGGCGACCGTGTTGTAACCGCTCAAGGCTCAAGGGAGCTTGCCGAGGCTCTCGGATGTGAAATGTATCTTTACGACGAAAGCTACGGCCACGGCGTATATGACGAAGCCGCCGACTACAGAGAACGGTGCTTGAAATTTTTAAGACAGGAAATGAGGTAAATCCCCATGAAAAAAAAGCTCAGTAAAACCGGCGCAGTGCTTTTTGTGTTCGGAATAAACCTTGTATTATTTGTGTTGATGACTGCACCGTTCAAGCTATGGGCGGCAGCGTCGGAGGTGACGCAAATGCGGCCTGCGGCTGCGCTTACTCCGGTTCTCGGCATGATTTTCGGTATGCCGGCGGCATTGGGCTGTGCGGTAGGCAATTTCATCTGTGACATCGGTGCAGGCTATGAGCTGTTATATTCTCTGTTTAACAGTGTGCTGCAAATTCTCTATGCAATGATCGCATATTTCCTTTGGAAAAAGCTGAACACCGAGCGTGGCGGATTGGAATTCAGACTTGACAGCGTTACGAGAATTTTAAAATTCTGCCTGCTTTTGATATTGAATGCTTTTCTTACCGTGATTTTTACGAGCATTTTGAATCATGTTTATGATGTAACAAAGATTTTCTCGTTGGATAATTTCTTTGTGTTCGTTAACAGCTTTGATTCCGGACTGCTTTTCGGCGCACCGCTTTTGATTGCCGGTCATCTGCTTCAAATGCGTATTGAAAACATGAGAGAGGGGAAAGATAAAAAAGATATCCGCTTCTCAATGAATGAAAGAATGATTATCAATACGCTTATCACCGGACTTTGCGTCTGTGTACTGGTCGGCTTGGCGGTCTATTTTACGGATAAATACAGCATGAGCGGCGAAATCGGACTGTGGAGCAAGATCTATCTGTTTGAAACAATGGCAATGAATGCATATTTTGCGCTTTCGATCGGCTTTATGCGTTTCACGGAGCAGAGGATCTCCCGCCCGATTGAGGAGCTTGCGCAGATCGCCGGAACTTATTGCAAGGGACAGGCGACGGAAATACGGCTTGACAAGATGATCGACGCCTGCGAGGATTACGCAAGGGATTCAACAGAGGTCGGAGAGCTTGCCCGTTCATATATCTCAATGATTCAGGATCTGGCCAAATATGTAGACAATCTCCGAAGCGTTATGGCGGAGAAGGAGCGTATAAATGCGGAGCTGACCTTGGCGTCCGACATTCAGGCGCATATGCTTCCGTGCATTTTCCCGCCGTTTCCGGAGCATACCGAATTTGAGCTTTATGCGCTGATGAACCCTGCCAAGGAGGTTGGCGGCGACTTCTATGATTTCTTTATGATAGGTGAAAACAAGCTTGCTGTCATTGTTGCCGATGTTTCGGGCAAGGGCGTTCCGGCGGCATTGTTTATGGTTATTGCAAAAACTCTTATAAAGAATTATACTCAGACGGGAATGGAGCCTGCGGAGGTTTTCACCACTGTCAACCGACTCCTTTGCGACGGTAATGACGCAGGACTGTTTGTAACGGCTTGGCTCGGCGTGCTTGAGCTGAATGACGGTACGCTCACCTATGTAAATGCCGGGCACAATCCGCCGCTTGTTAAGAAGGCAAACGGAGAGTTTGAGTATCTCAGGGAGAGAAGCGGCTTTGTTCTGGCAGGTATGGATGAGATAAAATATCGCCAGAGCACGCTGAAATTTGCGCCGGGTGACCGACTGTTCCTCTACACCGACGGCGTTACGGAAACGACCGATTCGCAGCAGCGGCTTTACGGCGAGGATCGCCTGAAAAATTTCCTGAACAAAAATTTACAGGGTGATGTTGAAAAAACTCTTAAAACGCTTCGGGGCGAGCTGCAGAACTTTGCCGGAGATGCGCCCCAGTTTGACGATATAACGATGCTGCTGCTTGATTTCAAGGGAGATGAAGCTATGCCTGAACGAACTTTTGATGCCAAAGACGAAAGCATCGCCGAAATGCTCGGATTTGTCGAAGGAGAGCTTGAAAAGGTGGATTGCCCGATGAAAATTCAGACGGCTGTCTGTGTGGCGATGGAAGAGGTCTTTGTTAATATTGCGCACTATGCTTACCCCGACGGCGAAGGAAAGGCGAAAATTTCCGTTGCCGTGGATGGTGAAACGAATATTGCAACCTTCGTTGTCAGCGACAGCGGAATTCCGTTTGATCCTCTCGCAAAAGCTGATCCGGATATTACACTTTCCGCAGATGAGCGTGAGGTCGGAGGACTCGGAATATTTATAATCAAGAAAACGATGGATTCTGTTTCATATGTCCGTGAAAACGGCGAAAACAGACTTATTATGACAAAAGACTTGAAAGGAGCGGCAAAAAAATGACGATAACCACCGAACAGAACGGTAGCTCAATAACGATGCATATCTCCGGGAGACTTGATACGGTTACCTCTCCGGAGCTTGAAAAGGCGATTACTGCGCTGCCGGCAGAGATAGGCGAGCTGGTTTTGGACATGAAAGAGGTTACATATATTTCCTCGGCAGGACTGCGTGTATTGCTTGGTGCGCATAAGAAGATGAGCAAGATCGGCGGCATGAAGCTGACGGGCGTTTGCGATACGGTTATGGATGTGCTTGAGATGACGGGATTTGCCGATATTTTGGTGATTGAATGATGGAATTGATTAGCGAGGCAATAATTTTTGCGACAAAAGCACACGACTCGATGAGACGGAAAAAATCGGATTTGCCGTATATACTGCACCCGATGGAGGCGGCTGTTATCGTCGCTTCCGTGACGGAGAAGCAGGAAGTTATTGCGGCGGCAATGCTTCACGATGTTGTTGAGGACGCCGGCGTCACAATGAGCGAGATCGAAAATACCTTCGGAAAAAGAGTGGCGGAGCTGGTCGCATCCGAAACCGAGGACAAGCGAGCGGAGCTTCCGCCCTATATTACATGGAGAGTGCGTAAAGAGGAAGCAATAGAGCTTTTGAAGCAAACGAACGATTTGGATGTAAAAATCCTTTATTTGGGTGATAAGCTTGCCAATATTCGTGCGGTTTATTCCGATTGGAAAAAAGAAGGACACTCCATGTGGCAGCGCTTCAATCAAAAAGATCCGGCGCAGCAGGCATGGTATTACCGAACCATTGCTGAAAATATTCGGGAGCTTTCCGATACATCGGCATGGCAGGAATTCAATAAACTGATTCAGATAGTATTTGCGGAGGTATAAGCATGAGCGAGCAGGTTACATATCATTCAAATGAAAATTCGCTGATAATTTGTCTTGGCGGCAGGGTGGATGCGTCCAATGCAGCCGATATTGAAAAAGATATTGCACAGGCACGCAGCGCAGCCCCCGGCGCAGCGGTTGAGATTGACGCAAAAAACCTTGAATATATATCAAGCGCAGGTTTGCGCATACTTCTGCGTTTGCGCAAGGAGGATCCGAGGCTGGCAATAGTAAATGTTAACTCGGAGGTTTACGATATTTTGGATATGACCGGATTTACAGAGATGATGACGGTCAAAAAGGCATACCGTCAGCTTTCTGCCGATGGCTGTGAAATGATAGGTAAGGGTGCAAACGGAGCGGTTTACCGTTACGATGAGGAAACCATAATCAAGGTTTATTTCAATCCGGACGCTCTGCCGGAAATTCAGCGTGAGCGTGAGCTTGCTCGTAAGGCGTTGGTGCTCGGCATTAACACGGCGATCCCTTATGATATCGTTCGTATCGGTGAGGGCTACGGAACGGTGATGGAGCTTTTGGCTGCGTCATCTCTTTCAAAAATGATAAAAAAAGATCCCGAACATTTGGAGCTGCCGCTTAAATATTATGTTGATATGCTCAAGCAGATCCATTCAACTCAGGTCAAGCCCGGCGATATGCCCACAATGAAGCAACTTGCGCTTGAGTGGGCGGCATTTGACCGTGACTATCTTCCTGAGGAGCAGGGCAGCAAGCTTTATAAAATGGTGGCGGCTGTTCCCGAGCAGAACACCATGCTGCACGGTGACTATCACACCAATAATGTTATGGTGCGTGACGGCGAGGCTCTTCTTATTGATATGGATACGCTCTGCGTCGGACATCCTATTTTTGAGTTTGGCTCAATGTTTAATGCGTTTATCGGCTTTTCCGAGGTTGATCACGATATAATTTTGGGCTTTCTCGGAATTTCGCACGAGGTTGCTGCGGAGTTTTGGCGCAGGTCGCTTGCCATGTATTTGGGCACGCAGGATGAGTCAAGGATCGACGAGGTTGAGAACAAGGCAAGGGTCATCGGATATATGCGTCTGCTTCGTCGAACGATTCGCCGTAACGAGCCGAACCGTGAGCAGATGATTGAATTTTATAAAAATCGACTTATCGATCTTGTTTCGAGCATTGATGAGCTAACTTTTTAATATTTTAAGGCAATACTGTACAATACTTTTGTGCGGTATTGCCTAAATTGCTTTTAGAAAAGTATTGAAAAAATTTTTTGATATGCTATAATATGGATATTAAGGTGACATCGTATATTTGCGATATATGCCTTGCTAAAACAAATTAGGAGAACAATGGATGAAGGTTATAATTATAAACATATACTTGCTTGTATGTGCGTGTATCGGCTTGATATACGGTTTGACGGCTATGTACAGAAAAAAGCAGCCGTTGTATTTTAAGCTGATGGTTTTTCCTATTGCTTGTCAGGTTTTTTCAAGGGCGTTTTACACCATAACGCTTTTGTGTTACGGTGAGCTGCCGACCTCGTTTAACATCGGATTTTTGGGCTTTGCGACCTTTTTCCTGTTTTTGTATTTTCCGAATGTCGGTACGATCGACAATTTGGTTGATGAGAAAAAGGAGAGATTTACAAAATATCGAATGCTTCCCACCATCGTTCCGACCCTTGAATTGGTGGTTGCGGTCATTGCATTTTTCTATGATTATGCCCAGCTTCCGGTGCGAATTTTCTTTATTGTTCTTACGCTTTTTGCGGGACTCGCCGGTTATTTCAATATGAAGCATCTGATAATTCCCGATGTTGACGACGGAATAATCAATTCACTCAGAAGATTTAATCTTGTCTGCTTGATTCTTGAAGTTCTTTCTCTTTCGGAGATTGGTTTATATTGCTTCAATTTACAGACCCCGATAATTTTTGTTCAGGCAGTGCTCGGCGTTTTCTATATCGCATTTTTGCCGTTTCTCAGTAAGGAGGCAAGAAAATGGATTCAATGAGTTACATTCTCTTTATCTGTATTGCCGTTCCTGTGGCGATGATGCTTGTTCCTATTGAGAAGAAATCGAGAAAAGTTGTCGTTGCGCTCTTGATGGGAATGTTTTGCTGCCTGTTTGTCAGCGAGGTAAACGGCTTGCTTCTGCGTTTAACAAGAAGCACGACTCTATATTTCACGACGAATGTTACGCCCTTGACAGAGGAGCTTGTAAAGGTTCTGCCGGTCATATATTATGCATCGGTCTTTTCCAATGACAGAAAATCCGTCACTACGGTCGCCTTTGCGACGGGCGTAGGCTTCGCAATGCTGGAAAATATAATTATTCTGACCGATCATATCGCAACGGTCAATCTCATTTTTGCGGTGATTAGAGGCTTCAGCACGGGCTTAATGCACAGCATCAGCACCATGCTGATTGCAAACTATATTCCGTATATTCGTAAAAAGAGAAAGCTTTATTTGTGCGGAACGCTCTGCACATTTAACCTTGCGGTTGTGTTCCATTCGGTATTCAACCTGCTGGTTGAGGCCGATTCCGTTGTTGCAAACCGTATCGGATATATTCTTCCGATTTCAATATACCTTGTCGTTAACATTTTCGTTTATAAAAGAATTATTAAGGATTCCGGACGGATAAGGATTTTCAAAAAAGATTAAAGAGATGAACTTAATAAAAAAGCTAACCCGACAGCTCAATTTGAACTGCCGGGTTAAATTTTGCCTGTTGATTATTGATGATAAAGATATCTTTGCGGGTCTGCCTTAGCTTTTTTAAAGAGGTTTTCCGATATGATCGCACCGTACTGGTCGGTCAGCTCGGCACTGTAATTTTCGGGCAAATTATCCTTGCTTACGGCAATTTGCGAAGCGGGGATATTGCACGGGATCTTTGCGTCCGAGTCGTAATATACAGATGAAACATAGTCTCTGTCCGTATTGACTGCCATTGAATTAAGCACGATCTTTTCAAAGTCGACGCACAGCTTTTCGCCTTTCATGTTAAGCTTGCAATTGACCTCGGTTATAATGCCGGGAACCCAGAGCGAAAAATGTGTCTTGTAGCCGTTATCATCATATCTTTCAAAATAGCTAAGATACTTTTGATTAAGGTTTCGCTTCAGATCCGATTTGTACGACATATCAAGGGTATATTTTTTGGCAGTGCCGTATCCGTTCTGGTCAATATAGCTTATTTCGATATAAAAGGTTTCCACCTCGTCATAATCTGCATTGGTGAGATCAATAGGATTTTCCACCTCAAAATAGAAGGTATAATTGTACATACTTTCTTCGTCGTGATGTGAATAATATTGATTGATGTCACCGTCCGAGGTCGCAACGCAATTTTTAAGAACCGCCATATCAATAACCGAATTGTATTGATCCTTGAATTGGCCTGCGTAGCTTTCGCTCTCGTCAAGGTTATTGACAATGCTGTTCAGCTCCTTTTCCGAGAGAGCGAAGCTTTCGTGCTCCTTGAAGTACGGCGAATTTGTTTCGTCGATTATCGACTTTTCCATGGAGCAGTAAACGGTTGCCGTTGAATCGTTATAAGCTGAGGAAACATAATCCGTGTTGCTGTTGATTCTTTTACCGTTGCAGGTTATGCTTTCAATTGTGAATGACAATCTCTCGCCGCCGTCCATATTCAGCTTGATGTAAACCCTGTTCAGCTTACCCTTGAGAGTTACATCAAAGGAGGTGCTGTATGAATTGTCATTCGACCTTACAAAGTATTTGTTCAGAAAGTCGGAATTTTTATTGCTGCTGCCGTTCCACGACATATCGAATGTTTCCTTTGATTCATTCTGATATCCGTTTTGACCGTTATAATAATAGTCAAAATAGAGAACATTTACGGCGTCCTTATCCATATCGGAGGAATTGCAGGGATTGTCGACTTTAACATTGAAGGTGTAGACATATTCGCAATCGCTGTCGGCGGCGGTGTTGGCCGCCAGGGAGGGGAGGGCGGATATGATAACGGCGGCAACGCAAATTACGCAAAGAAGAGGGATTATTATTTTCAACTTTTTCATAGCTTACGCTCCCTTCATATAAACATCATATGCAATAAATTCCTTGTTTATGGAATTTATGTCAACCTCGCAGCCTTCCTTAACGGCGTTGTCGGTTCTGCTGGCATAGAGGTAGATCCTGTTATCCGCAATATGCATTCCGTCATCAATCGTTGCAATAGCTCCCTCGTTGAGGTTTACACGATTGCCGTTGATATCGAACACATGCTCCCATTTGTTGGAATCATTATTGATCATACCGTAATCCTTGCAAGCCAAGCCGAGCCTGTCAATGGGGTAGGCGGTCGCTTTGGTTATATCGTCTGTGTAATAGAGATATATCTGCTTTCCGCCAGTACCCGAATTGAGGGATACGCCCTTTGTTCCGTCTGAATCCGAACCTATGTTGTATTCATCGATCGCGCATGTGTATGTCAGCCCGTTGACCACGATCTCGTCCTTATGAGGTTCGCCGACGGTTAGGATTATATCTCTGACGGCATACAGGGCAACGCCCTTTCTGACCTCGCTTCTTTGCAACTCATATCTCGAATATCCGATATAAATATATTCGCCGCCGGTGTTGTAGTTGAGATCCATTTCCACACAAATGTTACAGCCGAGACTCAACAGGTTGCATTGAGCTTCCTTCCTCGTCTTGCCGTGACCGACATAAATTGCGCCCATGTAGGTCGTCGAGTCGGCATAGCCCATGTGAATAAAGGTTGATTGCTCCGGATCGCCGTAAAGATTTGCCGTGGCTTCATTTTTGCTCTTGTCAACGGTTTTTGTTGACATGGCTGTTGCCTTGTCGGTTTCAAACACCTCTTCGCTTACGGTGATCGAGGTGAGAGGCATACCGGGGTTGGCTGCCGTCGAGGTCGTGTAATAGAGATAGTACGAGCCTTTCGGGTCAAGAACCATGTCTCCCGCCTTAGTGTAGCTTATGCCTTCAACCTGAATTGTAGTCGGCACATCTTTGGAGGAGGTAACATATTTTATGATACCCGTAATTGCCTTTGTTGATGAATCTGTTCTTGATACGCCGATGTAGGAAACCGCTGATGCGATCGAACTCGGATCGGAATAATTTGTTTTGGATTTTTCCAAAGCAATATTCGTTTGAATTACCTCGTCCGTGCATTGCGACAAAAGCGTTTGAATACAGTATTCACTGCCGCCGGCATTGATCATTTTTATCGTTGCGTCGTCGTAGTTTGAAAGGTCTGTTCCGGCAACCTTATCAATGGTATAGGTCGAAACATAAATTGATGAAATATATTTCTTTTGCACCGGAGCTTCCTGCTTAACATACATATATACCGGTGTTATTTTTTTACCGCTTGAAATATACTTCGAGTTGTTTGATCTGTAGCCGAGGTTATTTGCTTCTGTTCTGCTCGGGGTTTTAAAATCCTGAACGCCGATGTAGCCCTCGGGAACGGTGGAGTCCGAAGTGACCTTGATATCGTCAACGGTGAGGGGAGTGCCGCCCTCTACAGGACCGAGAACATACAGACCCTTTCCTCTGACATTGCAGCTTGACCATTCAACATCCTCGTAATCCTCGGGTAAAAGCGAGGTAGTAGGAGTCAGCTGCTGCAAACCGGTCAGCTCGCCGCTACAGCTTGCAAACTGATACGAATGGGTTTCATAAACGCCACGCATATAATATTCCTTTGCGCTTCCGCCGGTGACAAGATAAGGCAGCTCAAAGAAAACATCGCAAACGGCATAAGATCCGGAGGTGAGATTGCCGAGATTGGTCGGTACATAGTAGTTACCCGGCGCAGAGGCATATGACTTGATTCCGTATATCGCTCTGTACGGATTGTGAGTTGTCGTGTAGCAAATATATGTTACGATATTTGCGCACCAGCGCTCGTTTGAAACAAAGCCGTGAGCCTCGCTCGGAAGCTGAACCTTTGCGGCATAGGTCAAATCGCCGTCAAATTTTTTCAGCTGCATTGCCTTGATATAATCGTCTGCCGTGTTGCCGAAATCCGCATCGGGATTGCCGGCAACCAGAACGATGCCGGATATGTATTCGGCGCCGTCGGTGTAGGAAACCGATGGTTTGAAATAAAGATATGTGCCCTTGTCGCTCCAGTGCTCGGCGGTTTGCGAACGATGATCTCTCGTGACAACATTGTCAACCTCCGTACCGCCGCAGTTGAAATTGAAAGCGTTGCCGCCGCAGAACATATTGACCGGTTCATATCCCGTCGGAACATCATTGAGCGAATATCTTATCGTCAAATCGGCAAGTATCGGTGAGCCTGCGGATTTATATGATGTGTAGTAAAGCGTGTCGCCCGTTGCCGTTGTTCCGCAGGAGGTGTAGGAGGCGTTGCCGAAAAAATAGGCGGACGCCGAGTTCCTGGCGGATATTCTGATGTCCGTTATTGCGTCATTCGCATTCGTGGTTGTGGCAAAGCCGACATAGGTATATTTCTTTATCGAAGCGGTGGAGGGGGTAAGGTTAACATCAAGAACCTTGTAGCCCGACTTGGTCAAGGCTGCCTTTGCCGCCGTTTCGCTGCTCTCGACGGAAAGGGAAAGCTTTGAAATATACTGAGTTGAGGTTGTTGTTTCTTCTTCGTCGCCCTCGTTTATCGTGTTTGTCGTTGATTTATAGAACATATAAACCGAAGCGGAATCGGCTTTTGAATTTGCATTCAGGTTAGCTGCCGAAACCTCGCCGAAGCATTTTACGGGCTTGTAGCCCTGCGGCGTTATATTGTTGTTATACTGAACGACGATGAGATCGTTGATCTCCGAGGAGCAAATCGGGTCGCCGAGATATTTGCTCTTCGTTGTGTAAAGAGCGTTCCATCTTCTGGCGTTTGTTCCGTTAATGTTGGAGAAATAGTTTTTAGGCAGAGAGCCCTCAAAATTGCTCAATTTCATTCTGTTTAAGGTGTCTTCGTCGCTCGCAGACAAATCAAGACTTATCAGGTCGTATCGCACATACCTGTTTTGCGCTTCATCGTACATGATGGACGGAATATCCGAGAACACTTCGTCATCGTCGTCACTGTAAAGATCCCACAGGTACTTGACCAACATAACAACCAAAATAACAATCAATGCGACCAGCGCAACATAGTTAAGAATTATTATTGCGCAGCCGAGAACACCGAATATAGTGCTGAATACGCCGGCTCCGATACCTGCGCAGCATACGGCCCATGCGCCGGACGCAGCTCCCATGAAGCCGATAAATGATGTGATGGCCTTGGTGGCGATACCGGTTATAATATAGGCGATACCGACAACGGTCATGACAATGTTGAGCTTTGAGTTTGCCTCCGAAAGGAAATCGTCAAGATCGTCCGGGGTGGTGAGAGTGTTATATATCTGACCTGCCGAGTTGGCTCTGTAGGCGTCCTTCGTAACGGCGACCTTTTGATTGTAAACCGTCTGATCCGTTCCGATCCAAATTGACATACTGTCGCCGCCGTTGCCGGCCTTTATTGATTCTTTTATCGATTTAAGCTGCTTGTTTGTTTCGTCGATAATGCCCGAATCGTTGCGCAGATAGAATGCGGAGAAAGCGACGCCGCTCAATCTCATCGTTGCAAGCTGTCCGTCGGTAAGACTGTCAACAAGCGGATACATTTTTCTCAAGCTTGTCAATTCGTCATAGCTTGAGTTGCCGAGAGAAACAATGTAATCGCCGAGCTTGGTTGTCTCGTCATAGTTATATTGATTGAGCACCTCATAGGCTATGAGGAAAAATGAGTCGCCGTCCTCAGTTTTGATTTCGCCGCCGGTCGTCATATCCTCAACGGTCTTTTCGGGAATTTCCGTTATGTCGTCGCTTTCGGCCTCGATCTGCTCAACCTTTTTGTTGTTTGCATCGTAGCGATCCTTGGCTTCGTTGTAGCCCTTAGAGAACGCCTGGAGGCTGTCCACAAGCTCGGATGCGAGCACCTTGTACTGAGCGTCGAGCATTTTGTCATTATCGCCGTCAAGCAAAGCCTTGACCTTTGAATTTTCAATTCTGGTTGCCCAGTTTTCGTCGCCGTAATCGGCAACGCCGGCAACAAGCGCATTGCAGAATGCCGAAATAACGGTCGTGCTTGAGCGGGACATGAGCTTTTTGATGAAATCGATGTTGCAGTCGCCGCTGACCAGATAGTCGCCGAGCTTTTGGTTGTTCAGCTCGTCAATATGGTAGCAGTTGAGAACGCTGACAGCTGCGACGGCTGCCGGACTTTTATTCTCATAGTTATCTGCAAATTCATTCACCGCATAGGAAAGCTCAGTGGGAATATTGCCGAGCTTTTCCATTGCTCTTTCGGCAATGTCGCCGTAGGTATAATCCTGATATCCGCTGTTCATCTGAAGCATCGATATATCCGTTATGCCCTCGTCGGGGTCATCTGTGGTTTTGTAGCCGACGATATAGATGCCGTACTCGCTGAGATCGCCCGCAGCCGAATGGTTAACATTTTTCTTAACGGGGATATAGTCGGCGTCTTCGCAGTGCTCAATCGCTTCGTCTAAGGTCTTGCCGTAGAAGAGCTTGATCTCGGAGATATATTTTGAGCCGTAGGCTGCAACAACTCCGAAAACCGAACCGTATGAAGTGAATATCAATGCGAATACCAAAATAGCGGAAATAGAAGCAAGAAGGAAATGTATGGTTTTTTTCTTGGTCTTAGTCATCTTTTTTTGCTCCCTTCTTCTTTTTCTTTTTAACGATTATCACTATGACGATCGCAAGAATAATTATCAGCAATGCGCCGGATATGATATAAGCCGTGTTGCCCTTGCCGAGTACGGAGGCGATGGCACGAATGTTTTCGCTGCTGAGTATCGTTGAGATTGTCTTATCCTGAGTGAAGCCCTCGTCGAAGTGAATATAGTTGTTATACTGGAACTTGTCAATGCTCTTGATTGCAAGCCTTGAGCTGCTGCCGGTCGAGCAGAGCCAGATTGACGAGCCTTCATAAAATCCGCCGCAGTAAAGATAAGCGGTCGATGCGCTGCCGTCCTGAAGGCAAAGGTCGCTTGCCTTGCCGTTGACCGTATTGTCCTTGACCGTGAGCTTTCCCGAAGCGTTCAGGTCGTAGAGACTGTCAACATAAATTCCGCCGCCGTATTTGTCAGCGGTGTTATATTGATAGCAGCCGCCGATAATAAAAACCTTGTCGGCGTTGACATGCAGTGCGCCGCCCTCCGCAGCGGAATGGTTGTAGTACATTTGACAATCGGTCAAATAAGTTCCGCTGTTTGAATCGCAGTAAACTGCGCCGCCGTCATCGCCGGTGGAGCTGTTTTGCGTGAAAAGGCTGTTGCTGATTTTTGTCGTTACGCTTCCGTCGGCGAAAATTGCGCCGCCCTCCTCGGCAGAGGAGTTGGAGTAGAACGAGGATTTGTCAACGGTAAGAGTTCCGCCGTAGGAGTAGATCGCTCCGCCGTTATCCTCGGCGTAGTTTCCTTCGAAAACAGCATTGTTGACCGTAACGGTTGAGCTGTTGGAATAGATCGCTCCGCCGCAGCATTCGCCGGAAGCGTCATAGGTGCGGTTGCCGTAGAACGAGCCGCCGTTGACATTGAGTGTTGCCCCCGAGCCGAATACGCAGATTCCGCCGCCGTCATCGGTTGAAACGCAGTTGAGTATCGTTCCGCCGTTAAAATTGAGCGTTGCGTTTCCCGTAACGGAGATTCCGCCGCCTCGAGCCGTGCTTGATCCGTTTTGGATCGAGCCGCCCTTGAAGAGCTTGGAAACCGTGTATTCGTCGCTTCGGGAGTCGATTATCGTCATTTTTGTTTCGACATAGATTACCGTGCCCTCGGAAACGGGCTTGAAGAGATTTCTGTCGATCGAGCAGCCGTTTAAATCAAGAGTCAGATTTTTGCTGCCGGAGTAGCTTAAGCCGCCGCCCCTGAATCCCGAGCCGCTGCCGAGTGAGCCTGAGCTGTCGGCAGTCCAGCTTTTGAGAAGCTTAAAGGTTACATCGCTGCTGTTACCAAGCTCAATGGCCTTGAGCCATGCTTCCGTGAAGGAGGTGTAGGTCAGCGAGAGTTTGTCAGTAATGACGGTGGCGCAGCCTTCCTCAGCCTTGGCGAGAGAGCAAAGGCTCATCGCCAAAGCGAGGGTGATTATCAAGGTTGTGAATTTTTTGAATTTCATTTGAATCATTCCCAACTATGCTAACGCAGGATTATTCTTCTTTTTCTTCGGCTTCTTTTGCAGGAAAATGCCTAAAAGCACGCCCGCAACAGCGCCGATTCCGATCGAGATTGCAAAGCCGCCGTAGGTTAATGCGGAAGCGACCGTGCTGACCTCTCCTCGGTTAAAATACAAATATGTTCCGTTTGTTTTGTCGTTAACGCCGCTGTAGTCCTTTGAAGTGAGGTTGAGGGCGTTCTTTTCGCCGAACATGGTCATGTTTTCGTGGTCAAGCGGTGCTCTGGTTGAGCCTTTGACGATTTTGACATCGGTCGTGATGGGGGCGCCTGCCATGGTATCCTTGGTGCTGTAAAGCACGAGCCAGCCGTTTTTGCCGGCGAAGTTATAGAGATCGCCTGCGCTGCCCGAAAGGTTGTTGACCGTGTTGTATGCTATATAGTCGTCGCCGTTTTCGGTGCTGACCGTATCGACAATGTGGCTCGGTATCGCCGTGTATTTCACCGACCCGTCGTCGTCATCGGCAAAGATGGTGACAAAGAGGTAAACGAGCGAGACGACCGCAAGAACAGCGGAAAGCACGAAGAAGAATACCTTAAATCCCTGCACGATGCGGAAAGCCATTGTGCCCTGAGAGAGCGAGCCTTTGCCGAAAGCCATGAAAGCGAATGTGCCGCTTGTTCTCTGATAGACGGGAGAGTTGTGAATAAGGTTGAATTTTTCTGCAATTCCTACTGCCTTTTCGGCAAGCTCGGTGTTTGCGCTTTCCATCATTTTGATTACCGCCTGATCCATCGCTGCGTTTACAACATGGCCGCTGAACCAAAGCAAGGTTGAAGCGAACAGGGGAGCGATATAGAACGCAAAGTAGTCTGCCCATTTATATTCGCCGGAGGGCCGGAAGATTCTGCCGAAGAGGTCGTCCGACCAGCTCTTGCCGCTTGAAACGGTCTTTTCGACGGTTGCGCCGGTGAGGGCGACTCCGTTTTCAAAGAGGGATCTGTCAACGCCGTCATATATCGAGACGGTTTCAAAGCTTTCAAGGCTCTTGTTGATCGAGTCAAAGTCAGTTTTGCTTGCCTTGTCGCCGTCAAGAATTGTGCGGGAGATCACCTGCTGGAGGCCGACATTGTTCACCTGAGCGGCGAGCGAGGTTCCCATATAATAGGCGAGGGTGTAAAGCTCGCTGTCGTCAACATCGTCGGAGCTGCGCAGGAAGAATGTGAGCATCGTGCCGCCGTCGTATTCGAGGGAATCGAGGTAGGCGACGAGCTTCATATCGTTGATATTGTCGTAAAGCTCAGCCTCGGCAACATTGTTGTTCAGCTCCTCGTTGAGCTGCTCGTTCGTCATGCCGTCGGTGATTTCCGTTTTGTTTGCGTTGACGGTTTCGGTGATTTTTTCGGAAAGATAGCTTTCGTTGAAAACAACTCTGCCGTCCTTTTCGGTGAAATATTTTTCTTTTATTTCGCTGAGGTTTTTATAGAAATTGTCCCAGGTCGTTCTTATTGAATCCGCAGCGTCGCCGTATTTTGCGGCGATGGCGGAGAACGCCTTGTTGGGGGTCGGATAGGATTTGATATAGGTGTCGAGCAAATAGTCCGGATCGGAGGACGCCATTTTCTCTATCCATACCCGGTCGCTTTCGTCCTCGCCGGCGAGGAAGAGGAGCTGCTGAATATCAACGATGAAAGAGGAGCAGCCCTGCATGAATACCTTAGTGATATCCGTCGTGTCGGTCAAATCGCAGGTGAGAAGATAATCGCCCATCTTTTTGCCCGAATCGTCCTCATAGAATTTATTGAGGATATTGTAAACCTCGGTGGCGATTACTGCGCCGGAGTTATAGTTGTTTCTGTAGCTTGTTATCATGGGGATCAAGCCGTCGATCGTTGCCGAAACATTCTCCTTCATCTTCTGCATGAGAATCTCGTAGTCGGAGAAGCTGTATTTTCCCTGCATATTCATTGCGGAAATATTTGTGATGGCTTCGTCCGGGTTGGCGGTGGATTTATATCCGAGATACATTCCGTCGGAAAGATTTTCGTTCAAATTGTCGGAGGTGAGGAGCTTATATCCCTGCTCCTTGAGCTTGGCCTCTGCCTCGTCTGCCGAAGCAGCGGAGCAGAGGATAAGCTCGGAGATGTAACGCTCCTTGCTTGAGGCAGCGAAAACGCTTGTGCATGAAACAAAGCATATTGCCAGAACCAGAAACACACTGATTATAGCTTTCAATGCTTTTTTATGCATTGGCGGTTGCCTCCTTGTTGGCTTTTTTCTTTTTGGAAGCCTTAACGATAAGGGCTATTGCAACTGCGCAGATCACCAGCGCACCTGTGCCGCAGAGGATATATGTTCCGTTGGAGAATACGCTGCCGGCGAATATCGAGGTGTCCGTGCCGTAGAAGAGGTAGATACCGCTCTTGTCGTCGGCGTAGGTGTAGCCCATCTTCTTGTTGGTCAGGTTCTGAGCAACGCTCTCGCCGAACATTGAAAGCGCAACCGTATTGTCGGGAATATTTGTGTCGTTATACTGAACCTTGAAGTCGGTTGTTATGGGATCGCCTGCCGATTTATCGGTCGTGGTGTAGAGGGCTACCCACTGTCTGCCGACATCGCCGTTCAAATCGCCGAAATCGCCGAGAAGCTTGTTGCTGTCCGTTACCATGTTGGCGGCAGCTCGGTTGCACTTTACTGCGTCGTAATTGACGAATACCTTTTCGTCCTTGTCGTTGACCGCTTCGTCTATGATACGCATGGGGATGGGGGTGAAGGTCGCATTGTAGTATTCCTTGAGGTCATTGTAGGTGCTCCAAGCGGTAAGACCGAGGAGTACGAGGGTGACACAGGTCATTGCGACGCAGGTGAATTTCCAAATTTTTTCGAATTTATCTGCGTAGAAGGATCCCCTGCAAAAACTTTGTCTTATTTCGGAGTCCATAGATTTCAGTTTGCTCAATTCTTCTCCGGCTTTTATTGCGTCACCGGCTTCTTTTGCGTCCTTCATACTATAGAACACCCTTTGTCTCGTCATAGTTAAATAGTTACCACGGTTAAAATATGTGTTGGCGCGGTTTATAGCCCAGTCGGTCATCTTAGAGTTTGTTGCCCAGCTGACAGTTGTCATAATTGCGCTGAATGTGAACACGCTAAACAAAACGATCGAGGTGGTGGAAAGGGATCCCACTGCGCTCGTTGTGGGGTTCTTGCCGCTTGAAGCCTGAAGTCTGAGTGCTTCGTTTGTCAGGGCAACATTGCCGTCGGCAAAGAGGCTGCGGTCAATTCCGTCATAGATCGAGATGTTCTGCAAGCTGTCGATAGAGCTGATGTTCATGGTTTCCATTGAGGTTTTTGCCGTGTTGTCGTCATTGATGCCGAGCGCAATTACCTGATATGTCGGCAGGAAGCCGAGGCAGGCTCTCTGACCCTTGGAGAGGACGGAAACGAGGGGATAGAGCAAATATCTGTCTTCGCCTTCGGGGTCGAAATCGTCGCTTGTGAACAATTCGAGGAGGGAGATGTCGTCGTTTTTCAGTATGGACAAAACCTCATACTGACTTCCGGCGGCGAGCCATGATGTGTATTTAAAATCCTCATGGCTATCGGTATAGGCTGTGATTTCTTCCTCGGTGTTTGTGATCTTTATTTCCGCATCAGTATATATTGAGAGGAAGGATTCCTTGTAGCTCTCAAGGTTCGCTGCAATCAGCTTTGCGTCCTCGTCGTATTCGGCGGCAAGGAGCTTGGCTGCGCTCGAAGCGTCAACCTTGTTCTTGCTCATGACATCCTGAAGCATCTCATCGTAGGTCTTTGCGGTTTCGTATCTTTCGCACCAGGCGTTGTCGTTGTCGTCCGTTGCAAGGGCGATGATCTGCTCGATGGAAAGGATCGCATTGGAGTTTGCCTGCATAAAGATTGTTGTCATGTCGGCAGCCTTTGCCTGCTCCTCGGAGGAGAGTGCGTTCCATTCCTCGTCGGTGTATTCCTCCTTGAACTTGTTGAGCAGGAGGTCGCCGATATACTGCTCGGTGTCGTCGTCATACATCATGTTGAGCATTTCGTGAGCGGCGATTGCACGCTCCTGATTCTTCTTGTAGTTGGTTCTGTATTCATTGACGGCGATTTTGAAGTCCTCAAGGAAAAGCTGAATGCTTTCCTTTTGCTCATTGAGGATCATCTGATAATCCTGAGCGCTGTAGCCGCCCTTCATGTTCATCAGCTTCATGTCGGTGATGGCTTCGTCGCTCTTGTCGGTCGTTTTGTAGCCGAGGTAAACGGATCTCTTCTTCGAGATTGCATCGTCTGCGCCCTCGTTGAGGTTGTGGTCAATTACCTCGTAGCCGTTATCGGTGAGGTACTTTTTAGCCTCATCGTCCGTGCTGCCGTAGCTGATAAAGAACTCCTTGATATAGGTGCTCTTGCCGAATGACGCTGCGAACGCGTTGGCACTTGTTACCGAGCATATCGCCAGAACGAGTATAACGCTGATTATCGCCTTAAAAAATTTCTTATGCATTGACATTTGCCTCCTTGTCGGCTTTTTTCTTTTTGGAAGTCTTGATGATAAGTGTAACCGCAACCGCGCAGATCACCAGTACACCTGCGCCGCAGAGGGCATATATGCCGTTGGAGAATACGCTGCCGGCGAATATCGAGGTGTCCGTGCCGTAGAAGAGGTAGATACCGCTCTTGTCGTCGGCGTAGGTGTAGCCCATCTTCTTGTTGGTCAGGTTCTGAGCAACGCTCTC
>CAVJIV010000032.1:0-16337 GCA_963649715.1 bacterium
TTTATCGCCATGATCGCCGATAAGCTCCGCCTTCAGCTTCGAGTGTCGTGATAGACTTCAGATTTTAGACGGTGGATGGTAGCAAAGTGTTGCGATAGAATTTACAGAGATGTAAAAGAAACCTTTTATTTAATTCAAAAAGTTTATGTTAATTTTGTTCATCACGGATTTAAGGGGAATGGAATCTAACAGCAGGTAAAGAAATAAACTTAACCAGCAGGAAGAAGAAGTCATCATCCCGATAACCGTAACCAATTCTTTTAGCGACTTTAATTTTGTTGTTAAGACTTTAAAACCCTAAAACTCACATGAGCTTTAGGGTTTTTCTACAGGCTGCCCGATGAAGCTATGCTTCTTCGGATTATTTTATTTTTTTGCTTCTTTTAAGCTTCGGGGTGAAAAGCATGAGGAACGGGAAGATTTCAAGTCTGCCGAGCAGCATATCGAGGATGAACACAACCTTTGAATACCAGCTGTAAACTGAGAAATTTCCGAGAGGACCGACCTTTCCGAGTCCCGGACCTATGTTATTGAGCGTTGCGATAACGCCCGAAATATTCGTAACCATATCCTGAGTGTCCAGCGACACAATAAGCAGGGATGCGACAAAAATTACAATGTAAACAAAAAAGAAAAGATTTGTTCCGGTCACGACTTCGTCGCTGACACGCTTGCCGTCCATGGTTATTACGCTGACGCTTCTCGGGTGAGCAAGCCGTTTAATCTCACGCCTTGCAGATTTGGCAAGAATAACAACTCTCGAAACCTTGAAGCCGCCGCCCGTGCTTCCGGCGCAAGCACCGACGCACATGACTATCAGCATTATCATTCGGCTGAATTCCGGCCATTTGTCAAAGTCGGTCGTTGCGTAACCCGTTGTCGTCATTACCGAGCTGACCTGAAAGGCGGATTGGTGCAACGCCTCAAGAAACGAGCCGAACATATGACGGATATTAAACGCAATTAAAATTATTGCGGTGCCCATGATTCCGAGATAAGAGCGAACCTCAAGATTCGTAAATGCGGACTTGAATTTTCCACAGAAAAGCAGAAAATAGAAGTTGAAGTTGATGCCGAAAAGCATCATGAAAATGCCGATAATGATCTGAGTGTAAAGGCTGTAATCGGCAATGCTTGAATTAACGATTGCAAAGCCGCCGGTGCCTGCTGTGCCGAAGCTCAGCGTTGCGCTTTCAAAGAACGAAAGTCCGCCGCAGCGAAGCAAAAGAATGAGTACGATTGTCATTATAACATAAATTCCGTAAAGGATTCTTGCCGTGCTTTTAGCTTTCGGAACAAGCTTTTCAACATCGGGGCCGGGACTTTCCGCTTTCATAAGATGGAGATTGCCGCCGCCCTTTGCAAGCGGAAGAATCGCCATGATGAATGCAAGAGCGCCCATGCCACCGATCCAGTGGGTAAAGCTTCGCCAGAAAATCATTTGCTTGCTCAACGCCTCAACATCGGTCAGAATACTCGAACCCGTTGTTGTGAAGCCGGAAACGACCTCAAACACGGCGTCAAGATAGTTTGGAATTTCTCCGCTCAGGAAAAAGGGGAGAGCACCGAAAAGACTGATAAGCACCCATCCGAGCGAAACGATTGCAAAGCCATCGCCTGCGACGATTGTTTTGTCATTTGGCTTGAATCGGGTCATAACGAAGCCCGTAATCACTGCTGCTGCTATCGAATACAGGAAAGAACGGATGTCCTCCTTGTAGTAAATACCGACAAGCATTGGAAGCAGGAGCAAAGCCCCCTCGGTTATAAGCAAAACACCTAAAACATAGGTTATCATTTTCTTGTTCATGGCTTCAGTCCTTCTTGATATCGTCAAGATCGGAAAGACCCTGAATCGTGGTTACGACAACGACGGAATCGCCGACCTGAAGCGAATCCTTGCCTCGGGGAATGAAAACATTGCCCTTTCTGTTGATTGAGCCGATGATAACATTGCTGCGAAGCTGAAGCTCCTCAAGAGAGGTGTTGATAAGCTCGCTTTCCTCGCTGACATGAAATTCCAACGCTTCAACCTTGTTGTCTATTATTTTGTAGAGGGTTTCAACATTGCTGCCGATATTATTCTTTTTGGCACGAACATGCTGAAGAATTTGGCTTGATGTAATAAACTTGGGATAGACAACGCTGCCTATGTCGAGCGAACGCACGACCTCGTTGAAGCCCGTTCTGTTGATCTTGGTTATAGTTTTAATGTTCGGCACAACATTCTTTGCAAAAAGCGAAAGAATAAGGTTTTCCTCGTCAAAACCGGTAAGACAGCATATTGCGCTTGCGTCACGCAGACCCTCTTCCATCAAAAGCGTGCGGTTTGTGCCGTCGCCGCAGATAACATTTGCTTTCGGAAGAATATAGCTGAGATTTTCCGCCGTCTGAGGATTGCTCTCGATTATTGTAGTATCCATGTTAAGCCGGCACATTTCCGTTGCGAGGTAAAGTGCGATTTTTCCTCCGCCGATAATCATTGTCTTTTTTACCGTGTTAACGGGAAGACCGATCTCTCGGAAAAAGGTCGGGGTTTCGTTGGGAGCTACAAGCACGGCAACGACATCGTTTTCCTCTATAACGGAATCTCCGAACGGAATGAATATCTCATTTCCGCGCTCAACGGCGCAGCTGAGCGCCCTTGCCTTGAGTCCGGAGAAGGAATCCTTGACCGCCTTGCCGCAAAGGGTGCAGTTTTTGGTCGCCGTAAAGCTGACGATATTTATTTTGCCCTTTGCAAAGGTATCGATGTTCTTTGCCGAGGGGTATTTGAGAATGCGAAGGATTTCCTCCGCCGCCTCTTTTTCGGGATTTATCACCATCGAAAGACCGAGGCTGTCCTTTATAAGTCGTATATCTTCGTTGTATTCACGGTTTCTTACTCGTGCGATAGTTCCGTTTGCGCCGAGCTTTGTTGCAAGCAGGCAACAAAGGAGATTGATCTCATCACTGCCCGTAAGAGCGATAACAAGGTCGCTTTCGTCAACACCGGCTTCGCTCAAAACCTGACGGGAAGCTCCGTTACCGCTGATTGCGATAACATCGAGGCTGTTCAGCGTTGAATTCAGCACTTTTTCGTTAATATCGACAACGGTTACATCGTTCTTTTCGTTTGAAAGCTGTTCCGCAACGGTATAACCGACCTTGCCGATTCCGACAACAATAATTTTCACAAAATTGCCGCCTTTCATATAAATAAATATAAGCAACCGTATAGATTTGCGCAATGCTTTGCCTGAACTTCGGTTGCTTAATATGGTGCGGATAACAGGACTTGAACCTGCACATCGGGAGATATTGGATCCTAAATCCAACGCGTCTGCCAATTCCGCCATATCCGCAAATATCGCAGTTATTATAGCACTTTTATTGCAAATGTCAATATAGTAGTTTTGTATAAAGACAGTTATGTGTAAAAGGGCTAAAAAGGTGAAAAACAGCGAAATATGTAAAAATCAGTTTACTTTTTATGCTTCCTATGATATAATCAATAAATAAATGTTTACATAGTTTTATGAAGGGGTTTTTTTATGAAAATTTCAGAAATTGTTGTTTTCGTCATTTATCTCTTGTTCATGCTGGGAATAGGCTTCTATTTCTTCTTCAAGAGCAAGGACGGATCCGAAAAAACTTATTTCCTCGGCGGTCGCCAAATGGGCGCGTGGGTAACGGCTCTCTCTGCCGGCGCATCGGATATGAGCGCGTGGGTTCTCATGGGTCTGCCAACCTCGATTTACGCTCTCGGCCTCGGACAGGTATGGATTCCGGTCGGACTTGCGATAGGCTATACGATAAGCTGGATCGTCGAAGCACCGAGACTTCGCCGTTTCTCGATCGTTGCAAATGATTCGATCACCATTCCGCAGTACCTTACAAACAGATTCCTTTCAAAATCAAAGGCTTTGCAGGTAATCTGTGCTATAGTTTTTCTCGTTGCATATACTGTTTATGCGGCGTCGAGCGTTAAGGCTTGCGGAACGCTTTTCCACACTGTTACGGGCATGAGCGAGCAGACCGCAATGTATCTTGCCGCAGTTATCATTGTCGGATATACCTTCCTCGGTGGATTTGACGCCGTTTGCTGGACTGATTTCTTCCAGGGTATGCTTATTCTCGGAGCAATGCTCATCGCTCCGATCGCAGGCGCATCTGTTCTCACTCTTTCCGATACCGCTGTTATCACTCAGGAAACTCCGGGCTTCTGGAATGCGTTTGCCAGCTGGAAAGATATTGCCTCCGGTCTCGGCTGGGGACTCGGTTACTTCGGTATGCCGCATATTATAATCAGATTTATGTCGCTTAAGAGCCAGAAGGAGCTTAAAAAGTCGGCTAAAATCGGTATCTCATGGACATTGATCATCGTTGGTTTTGCCGCTCTTATCGGTATTGTCGGTCGTCTTGCTTTCGGCTTTGACGAGGAGATCAACGAAGGCTCTCTTGTATTTATCAAAATGGTTCGTGAGATTTTCCCCGGCGTTATTTCCGGCATTCTTCTTTCTGCCGTTCTTGCGGCCTCAATGAGCACGGCGGACAGCCAGCTTCTTGCGGCGGCGTCGGCATTTTCCAGCGATGTTTATCAGCCCGTCATCAGAAAAAACAAGGCGAGCGACAAGGAGATGCTCTGGTCGGGTAGAATCGTTGTTCTTGCAATTGCGGTTTTTGCGCTCGTTATTGCTTCAAATCCCGGTTCGGGCACTATCATGTCGCTTGTTTCAAATGCGTGGGGCGTTTTCGGCGCAGCCTTCGGACCGGCAATTATGCTCAGTCTTTTCTGGAAGCGCTTTAATTTCAGCGGTGCTGTTGCCGGAATTGTTGTCGGTGCGGTCGTTGATATCTGCTGGCTCGTGTTCCTCTCCAACCTCGGCGTTTACGAGATCATTCCCGGCTTTGCCGCAAGTATGATTGCAGCCGTTGTTGTGACGCTTCTGACAAAGAAGCCGAGCAAGGAAATTGAGAAGCTCTATGACGCTTCCGTAGCTTATACGGAGTAATAAAAAAGGACTGTGACGGAAATTTATCTGTCACAGTCCTTTTGGATAATACATCTGTCTTAAACGGTATATTCGTTGTTCGAGTATGCCGTTTTAACATTTACTCCGTCTATTCTACCGATTTTTCCGGCAAGGGAGTTGATTATATCCTGCGGAGCGTCGAGCGCAACGCTGATAATGTTGATCTCATGCTTGGGGTAGGGCAGACCCATTCTGCCGAGGATATATTCACGGTAATCGTGAAGTACGGCATTTAGCTGCTCTGCGTTTTCCTTTGATTCCAGTATGATTGCCATGACTGCGACTCGTGTTTTCATATTGTACCTCCATGTTTGGATAACCACGGACAGAACCGACGGTTGATCAGCTTTCGTGCTGTTTGTTTTGCACATAAAAATTATAACAGAACTGAAATTATTCGTCAATATGTTTTCCTTTATTTCGTCTGTTATGTAAGATAAATAAAACACTTGACAAATAATCAAACCGAGGTTAAAATATCATAAAAGGATAAAGGCAATGGCGTCTTTGAGGGGATTTTGCACCATCAAAGGCGTTTTACTTTTAGGAGGCTTTGACAATGAAATTTACAAAAATGCAGGGACTCGGAAACGATTATATTTATGTTTATTCAAAAAGAGAGCCTAAAAATCCGGATAAGCTTTCTATCAAGCTGTCCGACCGTCATTTCGGAATCGGTTCGGACGGAATGATTTGGATCTTACCGTCGAAAATTGCCGATTTCAAGATGAGAATTTTCAATGCCGACGGCAGCGAGGCGATGATGTGCGGCAACGGTATCAGATGCGTCGGAAAATATGTATACGATAAGGGCTTGACCAAAAAGGAAAAGATAACCGTTGAAACGCTTTCTGGAATCAAAACGCTTGATTTGGATGTCAAAAAAGATGGGGTTGATTCAGTTTCCGTCAATATGGGCAAAGCCTCTCCGGGGCTTGTTAACAGAATTGAAATTTGCGGAAGCGATCTTGAATATATCCCCGTGTCCGTAGGTAATCCTCATGCCGTGATTTTTGTTAATGATATTTCCAAGGCGGAAATCGAGAAGATCGGACCTGCAATGGAGCGTTGCGACAGATTTCCCAACGGGGTGAATGTTGAGTTTGTTCAAACGCTTGCCGATAACAGGCTGAGAATGAGGGTCTGGGAGCGAGGCAGCGGTATAACAATGGCGTGCGGCACAGGCTCATGCGCATCGGTAATGGCTGCAATTTCTATCGGGCTTTGTCGCTACAATACCGACATTGCCGTTGAGCTTGACGGCGGAACGCTTATAATCAACATTGCCGAGGACAACACGGTAACAATGACAGGCCCTGCGAGAATATCTTTTGAAGGCGAGGTAAAAATATAATGAAACCGAATATGCACTATACGGAGCTGAAGGATACATACCTTTTTAACACGATTTACAGAAAAACCGACGAATATCTTGCCGCTCATCCGGGCGAAAGGGTTTTGAAGCTCGGAGTAGGAGATGTTTCGTATCCTCTTTGTCAAAAGGTCATAGAAACCCTGCATGAGGCGGTTGACGACCAGTCGAGGATAGAAACATTTCACGGCTATATGCCGGAGCACGGCGCAATGTTCCTGCGTGAAAAAATTGCAAAGTATTATTCGGGTTGGAATGTTGACATGACGACCGATGAGATTTTTATTTCAAGCGGCGCTTGCGATGATCTCGGCGATTTACTGGAGATGTTTGACCGTGAAAACACCGTTCTTGTTATAGAGCCGGCGTATCCCGAGTATGTTGATACAAACCTGCTTTACGGCAGAAAGGTAATTCATTTGCCGGCAGGCGAGGGGGACGGCTTTCTTCCGCTTCCCGACGAGAGCATTGACGCAGATATAATTTATATTTGCTCTCCGAACAATCCGACCGGTTCGGCATATACCCGTGAAAAGCTTAAAAAATGGGTCGATTATGCAAACAAAAAGGACGCCGTTATTCTTTACGACGCTGCATATGAGATATTTATCGAGGAGGACGAGGTTCCTCACAGTATATATGAGGTTGAGGGCGCAAAAACCTGCGCTATAGAGATTTGTTCGTTCTCAAAAACGGCTGGCTTCACCGGCACAAGGGCAGGCTATACTATTGTTCCGTCTGCACTTGAGCGCATGGGTGTGAATCTCAATTCCCTTTGGTCGAGAAACCGTGAAACACGCACTAACGGCGTTTCGTACATTCTGCAAAAGGGCGCATCGGCAGTGTTTACGCCGGAGGGACAAAGGCAGATTCACGAGAGCATCTCTGTCTACAAGAAGAACGCTAAGGTTATTATGAATGCTCTTGACCAATGCGGCTTTTGGTATGTCGGAGGAAAAAATTCCCCGTATGTTTGGATGAAGTGCCCGAACGGAATGGGCAGCTGGGAGTTTTTTGATTATCTGCTTAACGAGCTTCAAATCGTCGGCACACCCGGCGTGGGCTTCGGCTCATGCGGCGAGGGCTTCCTCAGGCTTTCCGCTTTCGGCGACCCGGACGACACAAGGGAAGCGGCAAAGAGAATCGTTGAGCATTTCGCAAAATGATTTTACCTCGGCTCTCATGGGATAGCCGCTTAAAGATTTACAAAGCAACAAAATAAAGGCTGTATCGACAAAAACAATGCCGATACAGCTTATTTTTTATTCTGTTTCTTCGTCATCAAACGAACCTTTTCCGATATCGAACCAGAACTCAACGCCGCCCTCGGCATTGTTTACGCCGCACTGCTCAGAGTGAGCGTCTTGAATTCCTTTGACAATTGAAAGTCCGAGGCCGAAATGACCTTCATTTCTCATTCTTGCCGCATCGTGACGGTAGAAGCTGAACCAGAGCTTTTCCATTACATCGTCGGGTATATTGTTACCCGAATTGAAAACGAAGATTCTGTAGGAAACTCCTGCGTCCTCGTAGCGAACACGAATGATCTTCGGGTCGCCGCCGATGTAGGAAATTGCGTTTGAAATAAGATTGTTGAGAACGAACGGAAGCTTTGACAAATCGGCCTTTCCGATTATCTGCTCCTTAACAAGGTTTTCAACCTCAATGCCGTGCTTTTGGAAAACTATCGAAAGCGACGAAAGGGTGTCTGCAATGAAATTGGTTATTGAAAAATCTTCAAAGTTCAGCGAATCCGAGTTCTGCTGAATATTTGAAAGACTCATCATATTAACGACAAGATCGTTCATTCTCGTACATTCGTCAATGATCGTGTCGCAGTATTCGTTGATTGTTTCCTTGTCATCAAGCGAATATTTTGCGCCCTCGGCATAGCCCTGAACAATAGCTATTGGTGTTTTCAGCTCGTGAGAAATGCCGGCGATAAATTCCTCCCTGTATTTCTTTTCCAGTTCCTTTTCGTGAAGCTGCTCAAGCAAGAATTCAGACCGTTCGGCAAGCTTTTCCTTGGTTATCATCCATGAGGAATACATGGCGTTGATGCTTGCGATTGAGGCGTCAACCTCCGTGTTCACACTTCTTCCGCCGGAGGGAATCCTCAGATTCGGATCGTCCTCAACCGCCATTCGCTGCGTGATCTCGGTGATTTTTTTGATGGGTCTTGTGATTTGGGTCACATAGAAATAAACGACGATGCTTACCGCAATGAAAACAAGAAGAATTATAAGCCCCATTGTTATGCTGACCGTTCTTGCCTGCTGCTCGATTGTTGAATAGGGTACGGCGGCAATGATACGGTATGCTCCCGTCAGACCGGGTGCGGAAAGAACATAGTATTCATAGGAATTGCCGGGATTTTTCAACTTACCGACAACGCTGCCGTCCGAATAGGTTTTGTCGGCTTCAAAAATTCCGCTGTTGAAGCCGACAAACGAAGTCGGCTTTTTGGTGTATTTGTTGCCGGAATTGCGGTCGTAAAAGCTGTCGTAAGAATATTTTGTGTATATGATCTGGTTGTACTCTCCGTCCTTATCTTCGGGATTTTTGCCGTAAACCTCAATGAATACCGATCGCTTTCGCTCAATGCCTTCAACGATTTTGATTACATTTTCATTTTTGGATACATCGACCTTTTTGGCTTCTTCAACTGCGTCACGCAGGTTTGAAAGCGTCATTCCCGAGATGATGTCGCTATAAAGCGAGGTCGATGTAAGAAGAATAACGCAGAGAACAACCATCAGTATAAGCACAAATTGAAGAAAAACCTGAGCCTTCATATTGCGGACAAGCGTTTTGCCCTCAGCGTTTTTCGGCGAACTCAAATCAGTTCACCTCAATTTTATAGCCTATGCCGTATATTGTTTTGAGATGATTTGAGCCCCAAACGCCGAGCTTTCCGCGCAAGCGTGCAACATGGGAGTCAACATTTCTTGTGTCGCCGACATAGTCATAGCCCCAGATATCATCAAGAAGCTGCTCTCTTGTGTAAACTCTTCCTCGGCTCGAAACGAGCTTTTCGAGTATATAGTATTCCTTGAGGGTGAGGTCAATCTGCTGACCGTCGATTGTTACACGGTGAGCGTCGTTGTTGAGAATCAATCCGTCAAGCGAGATTACATCCTTGTCCGTTCTGACCTTGCCCGACGCCGAACGCTTGAGAATAACATCGATTCTCTTCATAAGAACGGCGAGGCTGAACGGCTTCGTAACATAATCGTCGGCACCGGCCTCAAAGCCCATGATCTGGTCATGCTCTGCAACTCTTGCTGTAAGCAGAATGATGGGAACCGATGATGTTTTGCGTATCTGACGGCAAAGCTCCCAGCCGTCAACCTCCGGAAGCATTATGTCGAGAAGATAGAGGTCGATTTTTTCATCTGAATTAAAAATATCAAGAACCTGACGACCCGTACTTGCTTCGACAGGGGTATGTCCCGAACGCTTAAGAAAGTCACAGACAAGTCTGCGAAGCTTGCTTTCGTCATCTGCAATAAGTATTTTTGCCATAATTACCACTCCTGTTGTGTTATTTAATCAGCTTTCTCGGAAAGCTCTTTTATTGATTTATCGACCGAGGCTTTGAAACGCTCCTGCATTTGCTCGGTCCATTTATCCAAAATTTCTTTTGATTTTTTTATGTCGTTGACAATAATATTATTTGCGCCGTCAAGAATCGTTTGACACATTTCTGCGTTGTTTTCGATGTTTTTTACAACAAAAATTATTCCGTAATCTTTGAGAACCTCGGCAAGCTCCGGCGAAATTTGCGAAGCGTCGAGAACAAGCCCGACCGCGCCTTTTTCTTCAAGAATATCCGGCTTTTTAAAGCTGCCGTCCTTTATTGACGAAAGCTCCCGAGAGCTGAACGAGTAATCAAGAAGAAAGGGGATTATCGTATCGTCCGAGCTAATAAGTTCGTAACGGTCGGAGTCGATACCGATCAGAAAAAGCCTGTCAAGCATATTGTAATCGACCGCAAGCGTATTGAGCTTTGAAATATCGGAAAGCTGAACGATGTTCAGATAAACGACGGTTTTACTGAACTTATCTTCGTTCATTGTCTTGAAAAGCTCTTCGACGGTTTCCGCACCGTCTGCGCCCGAATAGCTTTCGGATATAACGGGAGTTCCGTCGCTGCGGAAGCAGAGGTCAACCGTTACGGCGTCTGCGCCAAGCCTGACGCTTTCTTTAACGCCCGCAATGGTGGATTTCTTGCCGTCAATTTCGCTGCATCGGGAGATCAGAGAAACATTGTCAACATTTTTAATGTCCTCCTTCATGTATCCCGAAACCGAATTGCTGTTTAAAAGGGGAATAAGGATCAAAGCCGCAGCGACAACGATTATTATAATTATCGAGACGGCAATAACGCCTTTTTTCTCAGCCTTCAAGCAAACTCCTCCTGTATATCTCGTTTACGCAGTTGTTAAGCTCGTCTAAATGATTTTCTATATCCTTGACAAGCTTGAATTGGGTTCTGCATCTGACGAGATTGTGCTCGGGGTAATCTGTCTTGAAATATGTATCTCCGTTGAGATAATCGGTAAGGAATCTTACGCCGCATTCGAGCGTCATGAGCTTGGCCGAGAAAGCAAGATTTTTGACCTCCTCCTCGTTGAGCGCATGACCGGCCTCGGAAAGGAAACCCTCCGTATAGCTCTTGAAAAGATTGATGTCAAGACCGTATTTGTCAAGATCCTTTTCGTTTTCGTCCGATGTGACCGCTCCCGAGCGAATGCTGTCGCCGAAATCGTAGAGGGAAAGCCCCGGCATGATCGTATCAAGATCGATGACGCAAATGGCCTCATTTGTGATGCCGTCGAAAAGAACATTGTTTATCTTCGTGTCGTTATGCGTAACTCTCATCGGGATTTTTCCCTCGGCGGCAAGATTAACGAGCTTTGAAGCGTCCTTTTCACGCTCAAGGGCAAAGGAAAGCTCGATCCTTACGCTTTCAAGCCTGCCGGAAAGATTATTTTCAACCGAATTTTTCAGGTCGTTAAATCTTGAGGGCGTGTCGTGAAAATGAGGTATGGTTTCAAATAGACTCGCCGCAGGGTAATCCGAGAGCATTTTCTGGAATTTTCCGAAAGCTTTTCCGGAACGGAACGCTTTTATCTCCGAGTCTATTTTGTCGCAGGTGTAGCATTTGCCGATATAGGTATAGCTTCTCCAGCATCCGCCGTCCCTGTCAAGATAATAGGGAGTGTTTTCCTTTGTGTAAAGGAAAGAGAGAGTTTCTCTTGCGGCGTTTCCGCCCATTTGATTTATTTTGTTGCGGAGAAAGCCTGTAACATTCATAATGTTTGACATCAGCTCGTCCGGCTTTTTAAAAACATTGGTGTTGATTTTTTGCAGGATATATTGATAATCCTGATTTCCGTCGGAAAAGGTGAGCACGAAGGTGGAATTGATAAGACCCGTATCGGTCTGTTCAACCTCCGTCAATTCGCCTTTAAACGGGAAAGAGCTGATTATTTCATTTAAGGTGGAGGACTCGATCTCCTTCATATAAAAACTCCTAACATTATTGCAGTTTAGTCATTTTGACCTTCAATAATCGTCTAAATTCGCAAGTTGATTCAACAGGCGACTATTGTATTGATATATTATATACTTTTTTTACTTTTTAGTCAATATTTTGAAGTTAAAATATGCGGTTGCTTTTTTTGGTCGAATATGATATAATGGCGAAGTAATCGAAGATTACGAAAAAAATACGGAGGTATAAAGGAAGAGATGAAAGGTAAAGAAAGAAGGACGAGGGTAATCGCAATCGTTTGTGTTCTTACACTTGCGATTCTTACTATATTGCCCGGATGCAACTTTATCGGGCAAACAAAGAAAAACGATTCGTCGGTAACGCCGGTCGTTGACGATACGGGAAATCAGCTCTGCTGCCCGGTTTGTCAGTCGACCAATATCAAGGATAACGGCGACGGTACATATGTCTGCAACGATTGCGGCCAGACATGGAAATATGACCAGACTGCAAATCAAATCGATGTTGTTGACAACAACGGCAACACGATCAGTACGCTTGATGTTAATTCCGGCTATGTTAACGGCGGATCAAGCGGCGGCAGCTCAAGCGGCAGTAGCTCAAGTGGCGGCAGTTCAAGCAGCGGAAGCTCAAGCGGCGGCAGCTCAAGCGGCGGTTCGAGCAGCGGAAGCAACACAAACAGCGGCGGCGGAAGCAACAATTCGTCCAACAATTCTACGACAACGAAAAAGTTTGACGCAAAGAAATTTGTTACGGATCTCAATGCCAGCATCAAGCGTTTTTCGGAGTCGGTTAAGTTCAAGTATGACGAGGAAACGGACAGCTGGACTGTTGTAAGTCCGAACGGTCAGGATACCGGTCTTTTCGGCTTCAAATACAGCATGACGGATCAGGTTTTCTATACCGCAGAGGACGCATGGCAGAGAAACTTCGGCTTCGAGGAGACTTACGATAATGTTTCCGGCGCAGGCGCAATTTCCTACGATACCATTCGTGTTAAGTTTAACTACAACAACAAGGAATGGATGATGCAGTACTGGAAGGGTCAGTACGGATTGGTTCTTATCGGTGCTGAGCTTGGTCTTTATAACCGTGACGCCGGCAAAACGAGCAGCACATATTATGACTGCGTAACAGACGCCGAGAAGCTCAACATGAGCGTTAAGGTATACAGACAGGATACAAGCGATCAGAATAAATACAACCTTCTTTTCCAGAGATCACCGACAACAACATGGTGGCTTACAGGCTTCACTCCTGGAACTCTCAGCGCAGGAAGCTATGTTATCAATCCCGATGAAACCGCAAAGCTCAAGGCGGAATATACTATCAATTTCCAGACAGCAGAGCAGGCGAATGCGTTTATCGGCGGACTTGAAAACACCACTACGATTGACCATAACTCGCCGAAGAGATCCAGAAGCATCAAATTCACAGGTCTTTCTCTTTCCGAATATGAGTCATCGACCAAGAGCGCAAAGTATGCGGTTGCCGAGAACGGCAAGACCGTTTATATGTCATGGAGATAAGAGGCGATATAATGAAAAAAATCGTTTCGGTCATGCTGATCGTGTTAACGGGTTTATTCCTCCTTTGTTCATGCGGTACTTCAACCGTCGATGAGGAGAATGCAAGCACGATCATCGCCAATTACAGCATAAATAATTCGGACGACGATAAGAATTTTATCGTTGAGGTTCAGAACCTCGGCGGTGTTTACGAGGAGCTTTATGACAAGAACGGCTTGTATATAAAGTTTGTCGGCGGCAAGGATAAAATATTTGACGCAGACGGCAAGGAGCTTTCCCGTGACGATCTCACCGTTGGAGCAACGCTCGAAATTTCTTATGACGGCAAGCTTGCAAAGGACAGCCCGAAAACGATCAAGGCATACAAGGTTACCGTAATAGGTTGACGCACGATCGCTGCGTTGGCACTATCGGAATATGTTGCCGGATTCGGCACAAAACGAATAAAAAAGGCAGCGGTTTCGGATCGGAAATCACTGCCTTTTTCAGCATAAAATCTTAAATGGATGTGAGCAACAGTGAGCGACAATAAACATATTTACGGGCAGATGTCGGATCGTTTCCGCATGGCAATGTTCATTATACTTTCGGGCGGATTCCAGGATGCGTATACATATATTTCACGAGGCGGTGTTTTCGCCAATGCTCAAACCGGCAATATAGTTCTTATGAGCTCGGCGATTTTTGACGGCGACACGGAAAGAATTTTTAAATATTTGATTCCGGTTATTTCGTTTATATTCGGAATTGCAACCGCCGAGATCATACATATGCATCTCAAGCATTACAAAAAAATACATTGGCGACAGATAATTCTTTTTTCTGAGATTATATTGCTTTTTGCTGTCGGATTTCTTCCTCATCGGGTAGATTTTATTGCCAATGCGCTCGTTTCGTATGTTTGCGCTCTTCAGGTTCAAGCCTTCCATAAAATCAGAGGTCATGCATATGCCAGCACGATGTGTATCGGCAATTTGCGCAGCGGCACGGAAGCGCTGTGCGTGTATTATCACACGCATAACATGGAAGAACTAATAAAGGCATTGACTTATTTTTTTGTAATTCTGGTGTTTGCCGTCGGCGCAGGGATCGGAAGCTTTATAACGGAGCTTGTCGGCGACAAGGCGATTTGGTTTTGCTGTGTTCTTTTATCAATAAGCTTCGGCATGATGTTTGTGCCGGTAAAAAAATAACCGCCGAATTTACGGCGGTAAAAATTCTTTTCGGGTTTACAGCTCTTCAACGGAAATAATTCCCTCCGAGGTGGAAACGACGGTCATGAGCTTGTCGTGTGAAAGCTTCTTCGGAAGCTGAAGCTGAAAGATCGCACATGAGTTTTGACCCGATTTTGTGATTTCAAGGTCAAGGATAATTACCCGATATGTTTTGAGCATACGGATAACCGAATCCAGATTATCCGTGCCGGAGTATTCAACATAAATATTGATGTTTCTTGCATTGTCGAGCACCCAGTATTCAAAGCGAGAGAAAAATATCTCGGCAAGAAGAATTATTGCTGTAGCCAAAACAGCGGCTTCATAGTAGCCTGCGCCGACGGCAAGACCGATTATTGCGCAGGTCCAAAGACCGGCGGCGGTCGTCAGACCCTTAACCTGGCGTCGCTTTGTAACAATGATCGTACCTGCGCCGATGAAACCGATTCCTGCAATAACCTGTGCGCCGAGACGGCCGATATCCGTATACATATTCATTTCACGGAAAAGGAATTGGCTTATCATTGTCGTCATGGCTGCGCCGAGGCAGATAAGAATATGCGTTCTGAAGCCTGCCGTGCGTCGCTTGTGCTCTCGTTCAATACCGATTGCACCACCGCAAAGCATTGCGAAAAGCAGCCGAACAAGTACGGCAACCGTCGTTATTTCTCTGAGCGGATCAAGGAAATGAAGCATCGTATCTACCTCCCTTTTTATATTTCGTCAACGACGGTAACAAAATCGAATTTGGAAATTACCGACATAACATTGGAATGAGTTTCTTTTTTCGGAAGTCGGGCGGAGATCACAACACCGATCGTCACGCCGTTTGATTGCTTTTCACGCTGAATATCAACATCAAAAATCTGGATATTCATTTCTTTAAACGCAGCAATGATCGTACCGAGATCCTCCATCCTTTCAAATTCGATGTAAAGATCCATGTTTCTTGCGTTTGAAACTATCCATGAGCTGACTCTGTCGAGAAGAACGGTTGTAAAAAGAATGAGAATAAATCCGAGAATTGCGCACTCGTAAAAGCCCGAGCCGATCGCAAGACCCATACATGCGGAAGCCCACAGACCGGCGGCTGTCGTCAAGCCCTTTATCTCCTGACGACCGGTCAAGATAATTGTTCCTGCGCCGAGGAAACCGATTCCGTTAATGACCTGAGCACCGAATCTCGAAACATCGGTTTTGAGTCCCATCGCTTCCGAAAATGTCCTCCAGTTTGTGCTTAAAAGCTCGCTTTCATACTGGCTCAGAATCATTGTCAGAGCTGCTCCCATGCAGACTATCATATATGTACGGCTGCCGGCGGCTCTGTGCTTGTGACCTCGTTCAAGACCGATAAGACCGCCGAAAAATACCGATAGCAGCATTTTTATCAGCAGCGCAGGCATTGTTACGCCTCGTATCGGGTCAAAAATGGGAAGAAGCGAATCCATTTGCTTTACCTCCGGTTGTTTATTATTATATAATTATGTACGGACGTGAAATTTGTTCCACGTCCGTTGCTTAATATAATATAAAAGTATACTACAAATATTTGCCGAAGTCAAGCGTTTTTTTAGTCAAAATATGCAAAAAAATAGCCTCATCACGGATTTGTGGGGAATAAATAAAAATAAGTATTGAAAAAGAGCGTAGAAAGCTCCAGAATTGTAGTGACCATACAAACAATTC
>CAVJIV010000033.1:0-15998 GCA_963649715.1 bacterium
TTAGCTCAGCTGGGAGAGCATCTGCCTTACAAGCAGAGGGTCACAGGTTCGAGCCCTGTTGTTCCCACCACACGGCCCGGTAGTTCAGTTGGTTAGAACGCTAGCCTGTCACGCTAGAGGTCGACGGTTCGAGCCCGTTCCGGGTCGCCATTTTTCTTTTTGCCTTTGTAGCTCAGTTGGTAGAGCAGAGGACTGAAAATCCTCGTGTCGTTGGTTCGATTCCGACCGAAGGCACCATTTGCGGATGTAGCTCATCTGGTAGAGCGCCACCTTGCCAAGGTGGAGGTAGCGGGTTCGAGCCCCGTCATCCGCTCCATTTAGCGGCAGAATCCTTAAAGGGCTCGAAAAGGCCGGTTCGCTACAGGCGAATTCAAACAATCCGGTGAATTGTTTGAAAGGCCGTGGGCGTGTCGACAAGCGGAAGCGCAGTCGAGCGAGCCCCGTCATCCGCTCCAATTAGAGGTAGAAGTCCTTGCGATTTGTATCTTTTTACATAGTGAGTTTCGGCTCACATTTTATATTCGGCGCCATAGCCAAGTGGTAAGGCACGAGTCTGCAAAACTCCGATTCCCCAGTTCAAATCTGGGTGGCGCCTCCATGCAAAGCACTTCTTCGGAAGTGCTTTTTTGCGTTATATAATACCCCCAAAAAATAATATTATTTCGCTCATACTTCACTTTTAGCACTATGCAAGCGTATTTTTATTGTTTCATACCCCGAAAACCGCATTTCATACCCTTTTGTGTGAAAAATTCAAAAAAGTAGTATAATAGTAGATATTAGAAAATGCAGCGTTTAGATTTATTGCGTTGTTAAATTAAATTCTTTATCTTTATCCTTTCCGGTTCTTCGAGACGCAGGTGAATTTCATGATTAAGGCAATGCCGCACAATTGAGGTGTACGGCATTGCCTTGTTTATTTTTTATAAATCCTGTTTGTTACGAATGTTGTTATGCCCATCTCGTAATATTTCTGCATCGTTTCTCCGTCGTCAACCGTCCAGCAGGCGAGGGGAATGCCTGCTTCCTGAAGCTGCTTGATTTTCTTTTCGCTGTTGATTTTTTGATGTCCGTTGAAGCTGACGCCGACGGACGGATCGTCAAGGCACTTCTGCATAGTATCCTTATTGAGCTTTGAAACAAGCGCATAGAGCTTGATTTTGTCGTTTTTCTCTCTGACCTTGTCCAATGCCGTGCGGTCAAAGGAAATTACGGAGCAGGACTCCGTGAAGCCGTTTTTGTCGATAATTTGAAGCAGGGTGTCAAGCCCCTCGTCGGTATAGTCCTTAATTTCGATCATCGGTTTAATGCTGCTTGCAAGGCACGCCTGTAGCATTTGGTCGAGGGTGGCGATTTTCAGGCTGCCGTAGCTCTTGTGATTTGCGCCGTTGTCAATATCGGCGGTTATCAGGTCATAGTATGTATAGGACGAGATTTTGCCTCTTTTGTTCGTCATGCCCTTTATGTCAGCGTCGTGCGAAACGACCCAAACGCCGTCTGCGGTTTGCCGAACATCAATTTCAACGGTGTCGAAGCCGTATTCGGCGGCTTTTTTTACGGCAGCAACAGTGTTTTCGGGTGCTTGGCATGAAAATCCCCGATGAGCGATTAGCTCGATTTTGCTTTGGTCGGTCTTTTTGACATAGATGCTTGAGAGAGCGATCGGGCTCTTGGCTGTATAGCGTTTATGCTCGGCGACTGCGTTTGAAACGAGCGGTGCAGCTATTGCGGCGGCGACGATCAAGGCGGCGAGCACGACAGGCCATTTTTTTCTCTTTGTTATGCGAAACGAACGCTTTATTGCTTCCTTATTCATAAAAAACCCCCGAAATGAAGTTTGGCTGTTATTACAGTTTATCCTATTCGGAGAATTCTGTCAATTATATATTTGCCGACGGCGGATATCCTTTTGACCGTCGGCACGGTTATATTAAACGGATATCTTGTGATTGCGGCATTTCTGCGGACAGGATGTCACCGCGGATCAATATCCGTTGACCTTATTTTTAACATCCTGTTACATTATATGCCTGCTTGTCGGCTTGGGTCGCAAAATTATTTTAGGTTGAAAAATAACAGTCATTGTGTTAAAATGAAATCAAGGAGGTGAAATAAAAATGTTTTGGCAAATGATAATGACATTTTTTGCTGTTTGCGTAATTGCCGTCGGCAATCTTTTTGCAATGGCGTTTCCGTGGGTAGGTGACATTATCGGTTTCCTGTCCTAAGCGTAAAACGACGAGCTTCTTAAAATCGGAAGCTCGTCGTTTTTTTAGCAATATATTGTAGCAATATGTGCGGTGTGGGATTTATTCTTTTTTATCGCCTGCGTCCTTGTTTTCCTTGTACTCGTTGTATTTCTCGGAAACAGTTTCAATCATTGATCCGGTCTTTTCCTTGACTGTTTCGGAGGTCTCCTTGAAGAATCTCTTTATCTTGTTCGAGCTTGTCTTGGGGAACTCGCTGTCACGGATTATAACCTTTGTTATCTGCTTATAGATAGGCAGCTCAACGCATGCCTTTTTGATGCTCTTGAGAACCTCGGAGGGAGTTTTCTTTTCCTCAAGGTAAACCTCGGCGGTGAGGCTGCTCTCGTTGCCGTCCTTGTCCTTTTCGCCGCTGACGATGACCTCGTTAACATAGTCGATATCCTGAATGTAGCCCTCGATCTCCTCGGGGTAAACATTTTTGCCGTTGTTGAGGACGATGACATTTTTCTTTCTGCCGGAGATCACAAGCTGATCCTTTTCGTTGATGTAGCCGTAGTCGCCGGTATAGAACCAACCGTCTTTGAGCACCTCCGCCGTCAGCTCGGGCTGCTTGTAATAGCCTATCATGACGATATCGCCCTTGACGCAGATCTCGCCGATACCCTCGTCGTTAGGCTGGTCGATTCGCCATTCAATACAGGGGAGCTTGATTCCCACCGTCTTGAAATCGTTGTACATATCGTGGTTTGCGCAGACGAGAGGGGAGCACTCGGTAATTCCGTAGCCGTTGATGAGGTCAAGTCCGATATCGTCGAAGAACTTGGCAACCTCGGGTCTTATCGGAGCACCGCCGCAAACGATTTTTTTGAGCTTGCCGCCAAAGCCCTCAAGGATAAAGCCGAAGAACTCACGACGCTTGTCAATGCCCTGTGCACGAAGCTCGTTGCTCTTTTGGATAAGAGCGTTAAACTGCTCCTCCATGCCCTGCTTTTTGATGTTTTTGATTATGCGCTTATACATCGACTCGGCGATTGCCGGCACGACATATACATAAGAGGGCTTGTAAATGACAAGGTTCTTGAGTATGGCTGGCAGGCTCTCGTTGATGCAAAGAGTCGAATGATGATGGAACGAAACGAGAATATCGCTGACCGCCTCATAGGTGTGATGATAGGGGAGGAGGGAAAGCCCCGTGTCGTAAACCGTGGAAACCATAAGTCCGTAGTAAACGCTGGAAACAAGATTGTGCTCCGAAAGCATAACGCCCTTGGAAAATCCGGTAGTGCCGGATGTGTAAACAAGGAGCTTCAGCTCGTCGGGGCTGCTCTGCTCCGCAAGATACGCATCGGCGTTAAGCTCACTGCCCTTTTCGAGTGCCTTTGCGTAGGAGAGAAATACTCCGTCATCCTCCTCCTTATCAAAGACGATGAAATATTTGACTGTCGGAAGCTTATCAAGATTATTCCTGAAAGCTTCCTCATATTTTCCATCGCAGAAAACGATTGAGCATTCGCTGTCGTTAATAACATGAATAATGTCCGTCTCGGGCAGATCCTTGTCAAGCGGAACAAAAATACCGTTGCTGCGCAGAGTTGTGATGTATGCGGTTATCCAGTCGTAGGAATTTTTGCCGATACAGGCAACATGCCTCTTATCCTCGGAATTTTCGTGAAGAAATGCACCGAGCTTTTTTATTGTTTCAAAAAATTCGGAGAATGTGACCTCTCGAACCTCGTCGCCGACCTTGAACTTGTATGCGATCTTGTCGCCGGCGTCGTGTACGGCAAGCTCGATCATCTCTTTGATAGATGAAAACGGCTGCACCTCATAAAGCGGATAGTTTATTTTTTTTGACATTTCTATACCTCCCGATTACAATAATTATTACCTAAAAATTATCGCATTTGAACCAAAAAAAGTCAATAGACGAATTGCCGATTATTTACAAGCAAAAACATGCTCGTCTGTTGCTTTTTTAGTTATTTATAGCTTATTTTCGGCATACAATTTATTATCATGCATTTGCTTTAAGATATTTTTAAGAGGTGAATAATCATGGACGATGCCGAAATAAAATCAACCGGTAATTCCGAAAATGACGAACCGTCAAAAAAGAAGGGCGAAGCCCTTAACCCGGTGACTGTCGTTCAGCTTGTTGTTTGTCTGTTTGCCGTGGTTTCGGTTTTCCTAATCGGCAGGCTCAGCCCGCAGACATTCGAATTTATCAAAAACGAGTATAACAGAATAATGTCCGTTGATATGAATGCCGAGGAAATTGCGTCCTCTGCGAAGAAAATAATTGAAAAAACGGAGACGGAGGAGACTGAGCAGACCGAGGCGGAGAAAACGACCGATGAAAAAAAGAGCGATAATGCGGTCAAAAGCGCCGCCGATGAGGATTCCGTGGCGGTCATGTCGCTTTTTAAAAGCGACGAGGAAATAACCGTGCCCGTTCACGGGGAGATAACCTCGGAATACGGCAACAGAACCAATCCTGTTTCGGGCGAATATCTGATGCATTCGGGCGTTGATATTGCCGCAAGTCAGGGTACAGAGATCAGAGCGGCATACAGCGGAATCGTCAGCGAGGTCGGTAGCAACAGCGTGGGCGGGAACTACATAAGTCTTGTGCACAAGGACGGCAGCGAAACGCTTTATTGCCACTGTTCGAAGATCATTGCGGAGAAGGGCGATGTAATACGAGCCGGTGAAACGATAGCGCTTGTCGGCAGCACCGGGAGAAGCACGGGACCTCATCTGCATTTTGAAATTACCGTTGACGGCAGCACGGAGGATCCGCTCCTGTATCTGCCGCATGAAAACGGTGAAGTATGAAGCTTCGCATACGGGGAGTTCCCCTTACAATCGACTATTATTTTATCGCCGTTCTGACGCTGATGCTCGTGGTTTTTGAGAACGAAAGCATTTCGAGATGCTTCGTTTTTTGCATTCTTCACGAGCTGGGGCATCTGACGGCGATGGCTTTTTTCGGCGAAAAGGCGAGAAGTGTGACACTCGGCTACTTCGGAATGAGGATTGACTGCGGAGTGAGCCTCTTGCCGAAAATTCCGGAAATACTTATTGCTGCGGCCGGACCTGCTGTCAATCTCCTTGTGATGATTATCTGCCGCTTTTTTAAGCTTGACGAAGCGGCGGTGATAAATCTCGGACTTGCTGCTTTTAATCTTTTGCCTGTAGGTATGCTTGACGGCGGAAGAATTCTCTCCGTGTTCGTATCCGAGAGAACGCTGAGGATAATCGGGATAACGGTCGGCATAATTCTTTCCGTTTTCGGAGCTTTCACGGCGATATATACAAAGAGCAATTTTATTGTTCTCATTGTTTCGCTTTATGTGCTGCTCGGAGCGGTTAAATAAAAATTTTCCATAGAATAAAACCCGATGATCGAAAGAAAATAATGACAGGGTGATTTTTATGGAATTTTTTACGGCTTTTTTGATCGGAGGGCTGATTTGCGTTATCGGTCAGCTTCTAATTGACGGGACGAATCTTACTCCGGCAAGAATACTTGTCGCCTTTGTTGTGCTCGGCGTTGCGTTGGAGGCATTGGGAATTTATCAGCCCCTTGTGGATTTCGCCGGCTGCGGCGCAACCGTGCCACTGACCGGCTTCGGCTACACTCTTGCCAAGGGAACGAAAAAGGCGATAGTCGAGCAGGGTTGGCTCGGAATTTTGACCGGTCCGTTAACTGCGGGAGCGGCAGGAATAGCGACGGCATTGATATCCGGTCTTGTTGTCGCGGCGGTGACAAAGCCGAGAAGCAAATGAAAAAAGGAGTAAGCCTCAAGCTTACTCCCGTTTTAACTCGGATTTATTTTGTCTCAACTTCAACAGGCTCTTCAGCCTCGCAGCATGAGCAGGAAACATAATCGCTCTCGTCGTCATCCGCAACCTCGTTCTTGCAGGGAAGAACCTTGGTTACAAGATAGTAAACGCCTGCAATAGCACCGGCAATAGCAACAAGAATACCGACTACCTTAAAAATCTTCTTTATAACATCGCACATAATTGAAAACCTCCAAAGTTTATTTTTCATAATTATAGTATAAGAGCGGTATAAAGTCAAGCCCTTTTACAATAAATTCATGAATTGTACACAAAAGAAACGGTTTGTAAAAAACAAAAGGACGGAAAGATCCGCCCGATATGTTTATTACTATCAGTCTGCAAGAAGCTTAGCAAGAGCCGACTTCTTTCTGGCAGCGTTGTTCTTGTGAATAAGGTTCTTTGCGCAAGCCTGATCTACCTTCTTGATAGCGGCTCTGACAACTGCTTCCTTATCTGCTGCGTTTGTTTCAGCGGCAACGTGTGCCTTTTTGATAGCGGTCTTCATTGCAGAATTTCTTGACTTGTTGCGTGCAGCCTTGGTCTGGTTAACAAGCACTCTTTTCTTAGCTGATTTAATGTTTGCCATTGTTGCACCTCCTTTAATAAATGCATTACACAGTTAGTTATGATATCATTAAACCGTAAAAAATGCAAGTGTTTTTTTATATTTTATTTAAAAAGACGGATATTTTTTTCGGGTAACACCGCGCAATTGGAATAAATCAGCATGACGGAAACGAATTCCGGCAGATTATTGACATTGATTTGTGCGGTATTGCCTTAAATTTAACGATTGGAGAAGAAAAGATGGAACCGAGAACCGACCTTGCGCTTGAAAAAAAGGAAATCCTTGGAGGGACAAAACCCGACGGGGTTGAATGCAAGGAATTTACGCAGGGCAGCGTGCGCTTCACCAGAATAAAAATCCTCAACGAAAAGGGGAGCGAGGTACTCGGAAAACCTGTCGGCACTTATATTACCGCCGAAATTCCGCAGCTGATGAAAAATCCGATAAACGATGAGGAGGTCATAGAGTCGATCGCAGGGCAGCTCAGGTCGCTTCTTCCCGATGACGGCGCAGTGCTTGTGGCAGGGCTGGGAAACACCGATATAACGCCCGATGCCGTAGGACCGAAAAGCGTTTCAATGGTGCTTGCCACCCGTCATATAGACAAGGCTCTGTCTCGGGAAATAGGACTCGGCGAGTTGAGAAGCGTTGCCGGCTTTGTGCCCGGCGTTTTGGGCAGGACGGGTCTTGAGGCAGCCGAATCGGTGACGGGTATCGTTAATTCCGTCTCTCCGTCCGCAGTGATAGTTGTTGACGCTCTTGCCGCCAGACGGCTTTCGAGACTCGGAACGACCGTCCAGCTTTCCGATACGGGGATAATTCCCGGTTCGGGAGTCGGCAATGCGAGGAATGAAATATCCGAGCGCACCGTCGGCGTTCCGGTTATATCCGTCGGGATTCCGACGGTTGTCGACGCTCAAACTCTTGTCAACGATCTGACCGGCTCAAAGGGTAGGCTTTCGCAGGAAAACCGAAGCATGATAATCACGCCCAGAGAGATCGATATCGTTATCGAACGAGCCGCAGAGCTTATCGGAATGGCAATAAACAAGGCGCTTCAGCCGAATATCTCCGTTGATGAAATGATGATGCTCGTCGGAAATTAAGGCAACACCGCACAATTGAGGTGTTGCCCGATTTTATCTTAATTGTGAGATCGTTTCCGTTCCGATGGCGTAGCCTGCAACTATTGCAACATCGCTGTCATAAACATCGTTGTCTAAATCCACATCGGCAGCATACTTTATATACTCGTCATATTCGCCGAAGCCGTTGATAATACAGTTGATGATTACGGCGTCCTGTCCGTCAATCTTGCAGTCTCCGTTGACATCTCCGAAGATTATAACGGTGTAGCTTTTGTAAAGCTCGCCGGATATGGTGTAAATATTATAGAGCGAGCCTGTTCCGTTTCCGTTGGCGGTCGGAATAAATTCGGCAGTGCCCGTGCCGTCCTTAACGGTGACATAGCTTGCGATGTCGGTAAAGCCTTCGTCAAGTCCAAAAATATAATCTTTGTTGTGCGTTACAGATGTGTTGAAATTAAAATCAACCTCGGGCTTTATCGCTGAATAGTCAAGAAGCTCAACAGCATCAAGCATTTTGTAGGTATAGGTTTCTGATGTTGAAACGGTGGAATTCGACGCAACGGTTTTGGTCGAGCTGTTTTTTAAAGCGTCGTAAACCTTGTCAACGGTATGATCGGGATAAACCGACATATATAAAGCGACGCAGGCACTGACAAGCGGCGTAGCCTGTGATGTGCCCGAGGACAAAATAAATTTTCCTGCTGCAATTCCGCAGCCGGGTATATCTTCTCCGGGAGCGACTATGTCATAATACTGTCCGTTACTGTCGTCGTAGTTTGAGAAGCTCGTCAGTGTGTACGGGTCGCTCTTCCCGCTTGCCATAACGCCGATAACCTTGCTTAAGGCGGCGGGGTAGTACAAAGCTGATGATGAGGCGATAGCATCGTTTCCTGCGGCGGCAACAAGCGCAATGTTGTCTGCATAAGCGGCATTTATGGCAGCAGCGAGAGAAGAAGAATAGCTGGGTGTACTCAGTGACATACTGATAATATTTGCGCCGTTTCGTCTGGCATATGTTATTGCATTGATAAGTGAGTCGAGCGACATATAACATCTATTTTCCGTAGAATTATTATCGTCATCCGCAATCTTCAAAAGCATCAGCTCCGCTCCGAATGCCGCACCGACAAAGTTGCTTCCGTTTGATGCCATTCCGATGATTCCCGCGACATTTGAACCGTGCCCGGTGTCGTCGAACGCAGTTCCGTTTGAACGATAAACCGGACTGATGTCGGAGCTGTTGTTCGCGGTGTTCCAGCCGTGATTTCCGTTTCCGTCGTCCCAAAGATTGACCGGGAAATCGGTTGCGTCGAGGTTGAAGCCGTTATCTATGACAGCTATTGTCACGCCCTCGCCGCAGGTTTGATATTTTTCCCACGCAGCGGGAATATTCATAACGGTATCAAGATACCATTTTTCGTAAGTAAGATAATAATTTGTCGGATTTGAAATTTCTAACGGCATTGAATAGTCGCATGTTTCAAGCAGGTAGTTAGGCTCGGCATAAACAACACCGCTTATTTTTTCCAATTTACGACAGGTTTCTTCAACATCGCCGCTGATTTTTGCAACATAGGTTGTTGAGCTTTCGGCAACCGAGCTTGTTTGAAGCGAGCTGTCATAGCTGTCAAGCGCAGTCATTTCCGTAATGCCGAGAGAGGAAATGACGGAGCGGAAATTCGACGCCGAACGCAGAACCTTTCCCGAAGAGGCAGGCGGTGCATACTCAAAAATTACCTCGTCCTCAACATAGTCGGCTGTGATTGCTTCCTCTGCGGTCGCCGAGAATGGCAGACAAACGCAGGCGATGACAGTCGCAAGCAGAACGCTGATAATTTTTTTGAATTTCATAATATCACATCCTTGGGTAAAAATAGTACGGGGTGATTATATTGAAAAAAACAATATCGATAATTTTAACGGGGATCATGCTCTTTTTAACATGCGCCTGCTCCGCAGATACTGCCGAAAAATCGACGGCGGAAGCTTCGACGGAGAAAAATGTTGCCGGAAAAATTCAGAATAAGGCGGCAACCTATACGGGCTATCCTGCGCTTGAGCCGGTGACCTTGAACTGCTCCGATCCCGAAAATTCAAGAGGACTTTCAACCGAAAAAATATCGCATTCCTACGGCGTGGCAAGTAACGGACAGCCTCATCAAATCTCCGTTGATTCCGAAAAATTCTTTGAAAGCAAAAATTATAAGGCAGTGACCTATGACGCAATCTCCAAAGAAAAGGTGCTTTACCTGACCTTTGACTGCGGTTACGATAACGGCTATACGGAGAAAATTCTCGATACTCTTAAAGAAAAGAATGTCAAGGCGGCTTTCTTCTGCACCGCCGATGAGCTGAAGTCAGCTCCCGATGTCATTGCGAGAATGATAAAGGAGGGACATATCGTCGGAAACCATTCGACAACGCATCCGAGCTTTGATGAATTGAGCCGCAGCGAGATGACGAAAGAAATACAGGATTGTGACAACTACCTTCGCTCCAATTTCGGATATACCTCGCCGTATTTTCGATTTCCTAAGGGTGAATATTCCGAGTGCGCCCTGGAGCTTGTAGGCTCGCTGGGTTACACAAGCGTGTTTTGGTCGCTTTCCTATGCCGATTGGGATACGAAGGCTCAAAAGGGTGCGGATTATGCCTTTCAAAAGGTGACGGCACGGCTGCATCCGGGGGCTGTGATTCTTCTGCATGCTGTTTCGTCCGACAACGCCGGAGCAATGGCGAGGATAATCGACTATGCAACCGAGCAGGGATATGAATTTAAAAGCCTGGATGATCTGCCCCGATAGCTTATGTAACCGCCGATAATTGCACTCCGATTCAAATGGCGGTTATATATAAAAGTCATATAAATTTCATATAAAGTATATCATAAATATAATTTTTATACAACTATTTTTTGAAAGAATTGAAAATTTACGCAACCGCCGATTTGTCAGTGTCACAATTCTCGGCGGTTGCTCTTGCAATTAAGGCTGCAAGATGCTATAATCATCCCATAAAGCAATAACAAAAATCGGAGGAATGAATTTATGGCTTCACAGCTTTCAATGCCCGCAAAGGGCGACATGATCGCAATTATGAAAACAAACAGGGGAACGATCAAGTTCAAGCTTTTCCCGAACGAGTGCCCCAAAACCGTTGAAAATTTCACAACTCATGCGAGAAACGGTTACTACGAGGGAATTATTTTTCATCGTGTCATCAATAATTTTATGATTCAGGGCGGCGATCCGACAGGTACGGGTCGAGGCGGCGAGAGCATCTGGGGAGGCTCCTTTGAGGACGAGTTCGATCTCGGACTTCACAATCTCCGGGGTGCGCTTTCTATGGCAAACGCCGGTCCCGGCACGAACGGCAGCCAGTTCTTTATCGTTCAGGCAGGAGCGGTTGACGGTAACCTCATGGGTCAGATGGAGATGATAGGCGAAAAGATGTTCCCGGCTCAGTGCATTGAGGATTATAAAAAGGTCGGCGGAACTCCGTGGCTCGATTTCAAGCACACCGTTTTCGGTCAGGCATATGAGGGAATGGAGATTGTTGACGAGATCGCCGCAACAAGAGTTGACCTTATGGACAAGCCGTTTGACGATGTTGTTATCGAAAAGATCGAGATCGGCGAATACGAAGGCTGATATCGGACATTGAAACAGGCACGGTTAAGTCAATGTTGAGCTTTAGGTGAGAGAAATTCAAGTAAGGCGTGCGCCGCAAATTGTTCGGACTCGCCTTGGACTGATCCGTTTTGTGCAGGAGGATAAAGATGAAGCATATAAAAGCTTTTATTGCGTCGTTAGTGGTTATCGCTTTGCTGATATTTACCGCCGTGTTCGTTGTCAACGCATATAACACGGGTAAGATCGGCAATAAGGACGAAAAGGTTGCAAACGACTTTGTTGAGGACATTCAGGGCGTTTGGAAGAATACTTCCACCGGCGCTATCGCCTCAAAGGTAAATTCCGTTAGCTTCGGCGAGGACGGAAAGCTGACGGTCGTTGTTCTCGGTCAGACGGCGAGCGGAACATATTCCGATGAATATGACCTCGATTCAAAAAAGCATACCCTGACCGTTAAGGGAAATGTCTACGGCGGTCTTTCGATCGAACGCTCGTTTGATGCGGCTCTTAACGAGGATAAGGATACACTTGCGCTCAAGGACACCAAAGGCTCGTTCGATTTTACGCTTGTCAAAACCGATGAAGAGGAATTGACGACGGAAAAAACAACGAAAGCGGAGAAAACAACCGAATCAAAATCGCAGGAAACGACCGCTTTGACGGGCGATGCGGCAAAATTCGCCGATATGCTGCTCGGCAAATGGACATCAAGGCTCAACACGGCTTCGGGATATGAATTTGTCGATTATTCAACGGTGAAAATTTCTCTTGCAGGCTTCTCGACCGACGGAACATATTCGCTTTCGGTTAACGAAAACGGTCAGTGCGAGCTTAAAATAAACTATGTCAGCATCGTCGGCGTGACCGTTTCCAACACATATATTGCGGAAATCGACGAAACGGAGCTGACTCTTGCACAGAAAAATGCCGAATCCGTTTCCGTGACATATAATAAAGCTTAATAAAAAGCCGTGTTTACAAAAATTTTAAAATTATATTGATTTTACCACTTGTTATATTCCGTATTTTGGTATATAATAAAATGAAACTAAGCGGAGGTGTTTACAATGACGGATAAAACGATTCAGTTTTCCATAAGGGAAGATCATGAGAAGGAAATGAAATCGACTCTGAAAACCGTATATAATGCTCTGAGCGAGAAGGGCTATAATCCCACCAGCCAGATCGTCGGTTATCTTCTTTCCGAGGATCCGACATATATCACCACTCACAACAACGCAAGAAGTCTTATCCGCAGGATAGACCGTGACGAGTTGCTCCAGTCCTTGGTTAAAAATTATCTTAAAGATTAAGAAAGGCTGATATAAATGGCAGTTAAGAAAAAGGGAGAACAGTTCCTGACCTACAGGGGAAAGCCTCTTGTTCGCAGCGGAAACATGATCTATTACGGGAACATGAACGATCCGTTCGTTATCATGCTTCAAATCATGAACACTAAGCAGCAGGGTGATATTGAGGTTCCCGACAGAGTTCTCATTCAGCTTCTCAATACCGACCCGGATTGCCGCCCGAAGGAACGCATAGTAAAGAAAAGCGAAAAGCACGGTCTTTACAATGCAATGGATATCGGTACGATCTGGCTCGAGAGAGCACTTAAATAATAGCCGATTAAGGCAAATGTGCGCCGCCGAATTGCGCTGCGCTGCTTTGTTTCCCACTGCCGCCGTTATGCATAGTATAAAATAGGCGGTGAGATAATTGAAGCGAAAAAGAAAAATTACCCCGGTCGTTGCGATGCTTCTTATCGTGCCGATCGGGGTTGTGTTAATTATGGCGGAAATCCGTATATCCAATGTGCGAAAAGAACTTATAAATTATGCGGCGAGGAATGCGGCGTCTGCGGCGGCGACGGCAGGTGTTGAGGCTTCACTTGATACCGACAGAGTGAAATATGCCGACCTGATAAAATTCGGCAGAGACAAAAACGGAAATATCGTGTCCGTTACGATAGACGCATATTATCTTAATAAAATCGGTAATAATATCGGCGACGAGATAGACAAACACATAAACCGAATGCGATCGTATGTTATAAATATTCCGTTCAGCGTGCTTTTCAGCGAACAGCTAATCAACGGCAGGGGACCGAAAATGCCGCTGGTATTTGTGATGACGGGAATAACGACAACCGACTTTGAAAATGAATTCACGGCTGCCGGGGTCAATCAGACGCACCACAGAATAATGATGAATATAACCGTGAACACATATGTTGTTCATTCCGGCAGCGTCACCGTTGTGCCGTATCAAACAAATGTCTGCGTTGCGGAAAGCATAGTCGTCGGAATCACACCGCAGGCCTTTGCGGTATTGCTCTAATAAAAGTTGTAAATTGTTTTTGAATTTGGTATAATAATATTTGAAGCAACACCGCACAAATTAAGGCGTGAACCTCAATTGTACGGATTTGGCTAAAAAGTTTACAGTTCTTAAAAGTCTAATATCTAAAGTCTATATGTGGAGTGCTGTTATGAGTGAATTTGAAAAATCAAGTGAGCGTGCAAAGGAATTGAGAGATCTTCTCAATTATCACAGTCACAAATATTATGTTGAGGATAATCCCGAAATTGAGGATTTTGAATACGACAGGTTGATGAGGGAACTTTCCGATATCGAGGATAAGTTTCCCGAACTTGTCACGCCCGATTCCCCGACAAGGCGTGTCGGCGGCAGCGCAGACGGTCAGTTTACGCCCGTTGAGCATTCGGTGCGAATGGAGAGCTTGCAGGATGCTTTCAGTCTTGACGAGCTGAGAGCCTTTGACAAAAGAGTCAGGGAGGTTGAACCGAACGCAACCTATGTTGTTGAACCGAAGATCGACGGACTTTCGGTTTCGCTCGAATATGAAAACGGCGTATTCAAAAGAGGATCGACCCGTGGAGACGGCGTTATCGGCGAGGATGTCAGCGCAAATCTTTGCACGGTCGGCTCTATTCCGCTGCGCCTTAAAAGAGAGCTTGACGAGATAGAGGTCAGGGGCGAGGTGTATATGCCCCGTGAGGTTTTTATGAAGCTCGTTGAGCAGCAGGAAAATAACGAGGAAAAGCCCTTTAAAAACCCGCGAAATGCGGCGGCAGGCTCGCTCAGACAGAAAGATCCGAAGATTACGGCAAAACGCCGTCTTGATATTTTTGTCTTCAATATCCAGCGTATAAACGGCAAGACGCTCACGGGTCACAAGCAGTCGCTTGATTATATTAAAGAGCTTGGATTCAAGACTATCCCGTTCTATACTCCGTGCACGAATATTGAGGATGCGATCAAAGAGGTTGAGCGAATAGGCGATATAAGGGGTACGCTGCCGTTTGATATCGACGGTGCTGTTATTAAGGTTGACAGCTTTGAGCATCGTGTGGCTTTGGGCAGCACATCGAAGTTCCCGAAATGGGCGATCGCTTTTAAATATCCTCCCGAGGAGAAGCAGACCAAGGTCGTTGATATTGAGATAAATGTCGGCAGGACGGGCGTTCTGACTCCGACGGCGGTGTTTGAGCCTGTTATGGTTGCCGGCTCGCTGATAAGCCGTGCAACTCTCCACAATCAGGACTTCATCACCGAAAAGGATATCCGCATAGGCGATACGGTCACGATTCGTAAAGCAGGCGATATTATACCCGAGGTGTTGAATGTTGTTGAGCATTCGGGCGCATCGCTGCCGTATATTATGCCGTCCGTTTGCCCGTCATGCGGCGCAAAGGTCGTCCGTGAGGAGGGAGAGGCGGCGGTTCGCTGCCTTAATACGGACTGCCCGGCTCAGCTTTTGCGTAATCTTATTCATTTCTGCTCTCGTGACGCAATGGATATTGAGGGACTGGGAGAGAGCAACATTGAGCTTTTTGTTAATTCCGGATTGATAAGGACGCCGGCGGATATCTATGCCATTAAGCAGGAGCAGATAGTTCCGCTTGAAAGAATGGCGGAGCAATCGGCGAATAACCTTGTTGCGGCGATAAACGAATCAAAGAAAAACGACCTCTCAAAGCTTATTTTTGCTTTGGGAATCCGTCATGTCGGTCAAAAGGCGGCGAAGCTTCTTTCCGAGCGCTTCGGAACGATGACTGCGCTGATGAACGCAAGCTTTGACGAGATAATGACAATCGACGGCTTCGGCGCAATTATGGCGAAGAGCGTGGTTGAGTATTTCAATATGCCCGAGAGTGTTGAGCTTATTGACAAGCTCATGGCGTCGGGACTCAATATGAAGTCGCTCAAAGAGGTCAAGGATATGCGCTTTGCGGGCAAGACCTTTGTTTTGACCGGAACTCTGCCGACCTATAAGAGAAGCGAAGCGGCGGAGATAATCGAGGGTTTCGGCGGTAAGACGGCTTCGTCCGTTTCCAAGAAAACGGATTTTGTTCTGGCAGGCGAGGAGGCAGGAAGCAAGCTGAAAAAGGCGAACGAGCTCGGAATAAAAATTATCAGCGAGGACGAGTTCCGAGAGATGATAAAATAATCGCAAATATTTTTCAAAATTTTTCAAAAAACACTTGCAATTTTGAAATTCTGTGGTATAATAACATTCGTTCTCAGCCAATAAGGCTGCGTAACAAATAAGAAAACATGGCGAATGGGAGCATAGCTCAGCTGGGAGAGCATCTGCCTTACAAGCAGAGGGTCACAGGTTCGAGCC
>CAVJIV010000034.1:0-14162 GCA_963649715.1 bacterium
AATCAGTATTTTAACACAAAATCTTAATGCTGTGTATCGACAAAAGGTTTTCATGCCTTTTTGTGCCTTCCGCACAGCGGAAAGGAATGGTCATAAAAATAAAAGAACTGCGAAAAAAATATAGAGAACTAAAAAAGTTAAATGAGAGCAACCCTTATTTTAAAGGGCGCTTCAAATTGGTTTCTGACCTTCTATATTATTTTCCAATTATCAAAAAAATTCATAAATCCTCGGAGGGATAATTTTGACAGGTTTCATTTTTCTTGACAAGCCGGAGGGGTTGACATCCTTTGTTGCGGCGAACAGAGTCAAGAGAATATTGAAAATAAACAAAACAGGACACACCGGCACACTCGACCCAATGGCAACCGGCGTGCTTCCCGTCATGCTCGGCGGAGCGACGAGATTTTCACAGTACCTGCCGACGCACGACAAGGCTTACCGTGCAAGAATCCTGCTCGGCACGGTCACGGACACGCTTGATATAACAGGCACGGTGCTTAAAAAAAAATCAGTAGATGTCAGCGTCGACAGGCTCAACGAGGTTATCAACCGCTTTGTCGGCTCGATAAGCCAGCTTCCTCCGATGTATTCCGCCGTTTCCAAGGACGGCGTAAGATTATATAAGCTCGCCCGTCAGGGCATCGAGATAGAAAGAGAAGCTAGGAATGTTGTCATTCACTATATAAAGCTTCTCGACGTTCCGGATGAAAACAATGAATTTGAGATCGAGGTCTCATGCAGCGCCGGAACATATATCCGCTCGCTTGCCGCCGATATAGGCTCGGAGCTCGGCTGCGGTGCAGCTATAACCGCACTCAGACGCATTGAAGCAAACGGAATTTCAATTGACAAAACCGTTACGCTTGAAAAGGTTCGGCTGCTCGCCGACGAAGGACGAATTAACGAGTTGATTACTCCGTGCGACGAAATGCTTAGGTGCTACCCTGCCGTCAATATCAGCGAAAAGCAGACAACTCGCTTTGAAAACGGCGGAGAGCTCGACCTCAAAAGAATCAAGGGAGAAAAGAACGACGGTTTTTGCCGTGTTTATTCTCCCGAAAAAAAGTTTCTCGGGCTTGGCAGAATCAGCCTTGACGATGGAACGCTTTATGTTGAAAAAAAATTAGTTTATTGAGGTTGTTGTTATAATGAAATGGTTTGTTTTTTCTATTATTGCTCTGCTCTGCTGGAGCTTTTCGGATCTGTTTTCAAAAATCGGCTGCGCCGACTCAAAGGATAAGCACAGCGCATTGAAAATGGTCACGGCGGTCGGCGTTGTTATGGGTCTCCATGCGGCATACACGCTTATTTTTACCGATGTCGAATTCTCGCCCAAAATAATGCTCACATACTTGCCCGTGTCGCTTCTTTACATATCGTCAATGACGATCGGCTATGTCGGACTCAGATTTATCGAGCTTTCGATTTCCTCTCCGATATGCAATTCCTCGGGCTCATTGGCTTCTATCATCAGCATAATCACGGGTATGGCGGTGCTTGTTAAGGCTCAGTACATTGCAATTGCCCTTGTCGCTATCGGTGTTATCGGACTCGGAGTTGCCGAAATGACCGAGGACGATGACCTCAGAGCGGCACGTCAGAGCAAAAGCAACTACAAATACACCAAGAGCGTTCTTGCAATTCTTTTGCCTGTAATTTATTGTCTGCTTGATGCGCTCGGCTCTTTTGCCGACAGCCTTGTGCTTGAAAAGCTTGACGAGGACGCCGCCAACACAGCATATGAGCTGACGTTTCTAATCTGCGGCATACTTTGCTTTATCTATGTTAAATTCATCAAAAAGGACAAGTTTTTCCCGAAGAAGGAAGCTCCGAAATACATCGGCGCCGCATTTGAAACGGCGGGTCAGTTCGCCTATATCTATGCCATTGCCGACAGTGAACACTTTGCTCTTTCCGCTCCGATCATTTCCTCATACTGCGCCGCATCGGTTCTCTGGGGCAGGATTTTCCTCAAGGAAAAGCTTTCTTGGAAGCATTATTTGTGCATCCTCCTCACCGTCGCAGGTATTGTTATAATGGGCGTTTATGACGGTTAAATTAAATATATAAAAGGGCACACCGAAAAAATCATCTCGGTGTGCCTTATTTTTTAACTCTTCTTTTTATAAACAAATGCTAATGCGACCCCAAGTATCAGCACGCCTGCACATGCGGCAAGAATGATGATTGAATTTTTATCGAGAGTCTGCGCTGTTTCTCCGCTTGCTTCGCCGCTCTGCGACGGAGCTTTTTCATTCTGTCCGTTGCTGTCCTTTTCGGAGGAATTATCGCCTTGTGAATTACCCTGCATGTCTCCGTCAGGCATTGACGGCATCTCGCCATCGGCCATCGAAGGCATTTCACCGTTCGGCATTGACGGAGGGTCGCCGCTGTCGGAAGATGACATATCCGGAGGTGTTCCTCCGAAGCCGCCCGTCGGAACGGAGCTGTCGGAGCTTGCCGAGCTGTCCGTTCCGTCCGAGGAGCCTTCGGAATTATTGGGAGGGGTTTGTGAAAAAGATTTGTCGTTTGTTGTATTTGTACTGTCGGTCGCCGACTGCGTTTGCGCCGTATTGTTCTGCGCCTTGCCGTCAGGCGAACCGCCGCCGTTATTATTGTTCATCGTTCCCATATCGCTGATATTGAGATCGTCCGCCTTAATAAGGCTTGAAGAATCTGCCGACTGTCCGTCGGATGTTGACGGTATAGTTCCGTCGAGCTGACCGCTTATGCTCTCCGCTCTGAGTGTGCAGAACTCCTTGAGAGCCGTCACGCCGCTTTCAAATTCCTCATAGGTGCAGAACTTAGTCGGATCTTTTTCGACATATTCCGCAATCATTTCCTTGGTGGAGTCGATGAGATTAGGGATATAATCGCTGTCAAAATATTTTTCAATGAATTCCGAGAACAGCTCATGATATTCCTCGGTGTATTCGTCGCTTGCAAATATCCATGCGAGCATCGGTCTTGAGTCAACCGTTCCGCCCGAAACAGGCGTATCTATCGGATAATTGACAAGCGCCGAGGCGTTTTGCGCTCCCATGAATCCGCCGAATGCGAGGTTGTAATCCCACGGGATCATCGACATCTGTCCGTCCTTTTCATAAAGGTAATAGTTGTGGATCATCGAGCCTGTGTAGCTGTCAAAGTTGCAGACAAAATTGTGAACTACAAAGTATCTGATAACCTCGTCAACATCGACCACATCGCTTATATCCTCGTTATTATTCAGCTTTTTGAGCGAAGCGATAAGTCTGTCCTTGTCCGAGTCAGTGATATCCGTCTTGGCATTGTCAAAAATATTCTGATAGCTTGAATATTCGTCGTCGGAATAGATAAGCGAAACATCGTCGCTTCCGTTCATTCCGCCGTCCATACCTCCGCCGTTTTCTCCCGGCTCACCGTCCGGCTTTGAGGGAGGATTTCCCTGCGCCTGTCCGTTTATTGCGGACTGCGTGCTATCCGTTGATGAATTTGTTTGATCGTCGGTTGTCTGCTGTGCGCTGTCCGAGCTGCCGTCCGGCTTTGACGGAGGTGTACCCTGCGCCTGTCCGTTTGTTGCGGACTGCGTGCTATCCGTTGATGAATTTGTTTGATCGTCGGTTGTCTGCTGTGCGCTGTCCGAGCTGCCGTCCGGCTTTGACGGAGGTGTACCCTGCGTCTGTCCGTTCGTTGCGGACTGTGTGCCGTCCGTTGATGAATCGCTTTGTCCGTTTTGCTCGGCGTTAAATTCGCTCATCCTGAAGTTGCCGCCGTTGCCTCTGCCGCCGCCCATGCTCTGACTGTCGGGCTTGTATAGTTCTCCGGAATCATTGCCGTAATTGCGCTGCAAAAACGAATCCTCGATTCCCTCAACGGCAAGATAAAGTCCCCAATCCTCGCCGTTGACGGTGATATAAACATAGCTGCAAAGCGGGGAATCAACTCCGAATTCCGACATCATGCGGTAGCAAAGATAATCCTTCATATATGTGTTATCCTGAATTATATTGTTTAGGCAAAGCTTATCGAGTCCGTAATAGGTCTTTGTGCTGTCGTAGTGGTCAAACTCAATCTTGAAGCTGTAGCGATTGTTCCCGTAGCTTTGCACCTGAGTCAGCGAGGTGTTGCCCTTTGCTCTTATCGCAACATTTTTGTACGCCTCGTTATCTATCACGACCGAGCACGCAGTGTATTCCTCGCTCGTGCAGGTTTCAAGAAAGCCGTCCCAATCGTCTATCACAATATTTATCGTGTGCACCTTTGAGGTGTCAAAAAGCCGTGTTTCATAGCCCATTGCTTTCGCCGTGCTCGTGATGCCGATCTTCTCACCGCACATGAACAGAACGGTTATAACTATCGTGACGGCGAGAACGATGCAGCATATTCTGTCGAAATTTTTGTGCGTTGACATAGTATCACTCCTTATCCCATGTAGTCGCCGTTATAGCTTACCAATACGGCGCTGTTTACTCCGTTCATTTCGGAAAGAATGTTGATGAAATCCGTGTTTGCGTCGTTCATGCGAATCTCCGCATTAAGCTCGATTGCGCCGTTCTGAACCGTCTTGCTCTTGATATTGAACTTTTTGACCTGCTTTTTGAGAAATTCCGTTGCGGCCACTTCGCTGTCATGGTCAGCGCAGCGAAGAACAACGATATACGGATTTGTGTGCGACTTCTTGTTTGCGAAAACGAGCATCACGAGGCCGATTACAACGCTGCCGAAAACCGCCAGAGGAAGCATACCTGCCGCAAGCACAATGCCTGCCGCTATCGCCCAGAAGAGGAATGCGATGTCGAGAGGCTCTTTAATTGCCGTCCTGAATCGAACGATCGAAAGTGCACCGACCATACCGAGCGAAAGCACTACATTTGATGTTACCGCAAGGATAACAAAGGTGGAAATCATTGTCAGCGCAACCAAGGTCACGCCGAAGCTTGACGAATACATTACACCGGCGAATGTCTTTTTGTAGATCAGGAAGATAAAAAGACCTATGCCGAACGCAAGTGCCAGTGAGATCACCATATCGAGAGGTGAAACGGAGGTTATGTTCTCCAAAAAACTTGATTTGAAAATATCATTAAAACTCATAAAAATTACTCCTTTTTCGGCAATGTCGCACTCCGGAGGCGTGCGAATTGCGCTATAATTTAATCAGCGGTTAACCGTAAACACGGCTTGCCGCATATTTTGAAAAAGCCGATGTGTGCGTGCCCGGGATCTGGACAATATCTCTTATCAACGACGGAAGCACCTCATCCCATTTGACCTCAAGAATTATCGGCGCATCCCCTGCCGGAACGGTTACACAATCGCCGTTGAAAAAATCCGTGCAATTCATTCCGGTTCTGATGTTGTAATCTATCGTGACTCTGACATTGCCGACCGGGAAAACAAACGGTTCACGGGTATAATCCACAATGGTTTTCGGTCTTAACCCGAGCGTTTCCGTTTTCACTCTGAAATCCTCCAGAAGCTCCTCGCCTCCGTCATCAAAATCATTTCCGTTGACGATTGCCTGTGCCTGTTCCCAAGTAACGACCGTCTGTTCCTTTGAGCAAAGGCCGTTGATTTTGACTTTTTTTTCGAGAAAGATAAGCGATGTGTCGCCGTTGTAGCAGCGAAGTCGAAATTTTTCACGCTTATCAACACCGTTCACCTTCTCAAGCAGAGCCTTGTCGTCAAGATTATCAAAATACAAGCTGCGAATGGTGTATCTGCCGTTGATTGCGTGAGGGTCCTGCTGCATTACCGCCGAAAGTCTCGACCTCAGAGCGAGCAGATCGCAATATCCGATCTCATGCTTAAATTCATGCCTGAAGTTCATGTTTATCACTCCCTTGCTGTTTTGTTGTCTATAGCATAATGGGCTAACCTTAGCTGAACTTTAGAGAATAAAAATTTTTTGCAAAAAAATTTTGCCCGTCAAATGATGGGCAAAAATAAAAAGCAGATAACCGAAGTTACCTGCCTCTGTTTACTGTTTAATTGATCAATACTTGAACATAAAGAAAATCGTAATGCCAAGTGTGAGAATAAAGAAAGCGATTGCGGAAATTCTTGTAAGCTTAACGAGCTTCTGTTCCATCGTTCTGCCCTTGCTCTTGCCGAAGAATGTGTCAGCACCGCCGGAAATTGCTCCCGAAAGGCCTGCCGAACGGCTCTCCTGAAGAAGAACAACAATTATAAGGAAAACTGCAAGAATTATAAGAACAGCTCCGAATACATACTGCAAAGCACTCATAATCAAACCTCCATAAGTATTTTTACCGATTTATTTTAGCACACACTTTCGCAAAATGCAATAGCAATTACCATAATTTTTTTGTAAAGCGGCATATTTCGCTGAATTATTGCGAAAAAACGGGTCATTATAATATCAGACGGCAGAAATCATGCCGTCATCGGCGGAAATTATAAGGGCAATTCGCATATACCGATTTGCGCAATATTGCCTATATTCTCAGCGTTTGCAAATTCCCGCCGTTCGCCGCTCGCTGTAAAAAGCGAGCGGCGATTTTTTTGCGGTATTGCCCTTTATATCAACGAAAGCTGTTCGCCGGCGTCCTCTGCGCTGAGCGTTGCGCCCGAAGCCGGCAGATTTTTGGTCTTGTATCTGTACGGCTTGGCAAATTCCCCTTTATTATAATCCCTGACGAGCTTGATAACATGACCCTTTTTAAGCGTCATAACGGCAACACCCTGCGTATCCTTTGTCGTCTTTGGGGAGATTGCTCCCGTGTTGAACAGAAGCAGCTTGCCCGCCGTTGATTCAAGCACAAGGTCGCAGTCCTCCACTACCTTTCTGATTGCGGCTACGGGAGATTTGTTGCTGTATGCTTTAATCAGCTTTTTCCTGTTCGTTTTAGTCTGATACGACGCAAGGTCAACCTTTGCGACCTTTCCGTTTTCAAAGAAGAACATTACATAGCCCTTATAATCAAGAGTCGGCAGCATATAAATTGCATTTTCGCCGCTTTCCATCTGGAGCTTATTGGCAACAAAATCGCCGAGCTGACTCGCCTTTCCGAGGTCGAAGTCGGCAGCCTTTGCCTTGTAGACCTGACAACGATCCGTAAAGAACAGCAGATCCGTATTGTTTGTCGCCTCGATTTCAAGCAGCATTTTGTCGCCTTCCTTGAGCTTTTGCTCTCCGCTCATTCTAAGCGCCTGCGGCGTTATCTTCTTGAAATAGCCCTCTTTTGAGAAGAAAAGATTTACCGGGAAATCGGGAATTTCTTCCTCAACCTCTTCCTGTGCAACCTCCGAGGCGAAAATTATCTGAGTTTTTCTGTCCTGACCGTATTTATTCACAACATCGTTCAGCTCATTAACAAGGATTTTCTTTATCTTCGACTTATGCGCCAGGATGTCCTCCATCCTTTCGATGTCGGCTCTGAGCTGTTCGATATCCTGCGTCCTTTTGAGGATATATTCACGGTTGAGATGGCGGAGCTTTATTTCAGCAACATAATTTGCCTGAATTTCGTCAATTCCGAAGCCTATCATCAGGTTCGGAACGACCTCGCTCTCCTCCTCGGTCGAGCGGATAATTTTTATAGCCTTGTCGATATCGAGAAGAATTTTCTGCAAGCCTTCGAGCAAATGCAGCTTATCCTTAGCCTTGCTCAGGTCAAAATAGACCCTGCGCTTGACGCACTCGGTTCTGAAAGCTATCCACTCGTTGAGTATCTCACCGACGCCCATGACCCTCGGCGCACCGGCAATCAGCACATTGAAGTTGCAGGAGAAGGTGTCCTCAAGAGGAGTAGCCTTATAAAGCTTCTGCATGAGCTTGTCGGGATCAGTGCCTTTTTTAAGGTCGATCGTGATTTTGAGTCCCGACTTATCCGTTTCGTCACGAATATCGCTGATTTCGCGAAGCGAGCCTGACTTGAACTTTTCAATAACCTTATCGATTATCGCTTCGGCAGTCGTTGTCGGCGGAATCTCGGTGATATCAATACATTTTTCATCTTTATCATAATTATATTTTGCCCTGACCTTGAAGCCACCTCGACCCGTTTTATAAATCGTGTCAATAACATCTCTGTCATAGAGAAGCAATCCGCCGCCGGCAAAATCGGGAGCTTTGAGCGTTTCGGAAATATCCGCTTCGGGGTCTTTAATAAGTGCAATCGTCGTTTCGCAAAGCTCACGGAGATTGAACGGACAAATTGAGCTTGCCATTCCGACAGCGATACCCGTTGTCGGGTTTGCGAGTATGCTCGGAAAACGAACCGGCAACAGCGTCGGCTCTTTCATCGTGTTGTCATAGTTATCGACAAAATCGACCGTGTCCTTGTCAATTTCGGCAAAAAGCTCGGTACAAATCGGGGCGAGCTTTGCCTCGGTGTATCTGGGAGCTGCCCACTGCATATCCCTCGAATATGCCTTACCGAAGTTACCCTTTGAGTCAACGAAAGGATGCAAAAGAGCCTCATAGCCCCTTGAAAGGCGAACCATCGTGTCATAAATCGCAGCGTCGCCGTGAGGGTTGAGCTTCATCGTCTGACCGACAATATTGGCGGACTTTGTTCTTGCGCCGTTGATAAGTCCCATTTTATACATTGTATAAAGAAGCTTCCTGTGGGAGGGCTTGAAGCCGTCAATTTCGGGAATTGCACGGGAGAGAATTACGCTCATTGCATAGGGCATATAGTTTGTTTCAAGCGTTTCGGTGATATTTTGACGCAAGACCTCGCCTGCGCCGAGAATATGGGTGTTCTGATCCATCTTCTCAACGGCTTTCTGCGTTTTCTTTTTCTTAGCCATTCATACCACCCCCTTTCAGCTTAAATCAAGCATATCGATATAAAGATGTCCGTTATCGGCAATGTGCTCCTTACGACCCGCAAGGTTATCGCCGAGCAGCATATCGAATATCTGCGCCGTTTTCTCTGCGTCCTCGGGAAGGATCTCGACAAGGCGGCGTGTTTCGGGGTTCATTGTCGTCATCCACATCATATCCGCCTCGTTTTCACCGAGTCCCTTTGAACGCTGAATTGTATATTTTTGGTTGCCTATCTCCTCAAGAGCCTGTGTTTTCTCCTTCTCGGTGTAGGCAAACCAAACCTGATCCTTCGTGTTGATCTCATAAAGCGGAGTTTCCGCAATAAAGACCTTACCCTCCTCGATGAGGGTCGGCATAAGCCTGTATATCATCGTTAAAATAAGCGTTCTTATCTGGAAGCCGTCAACATCGGCATCGGTACAGATGATAATCTTGTTATATCTGAGCATATCGAGATTGAACTGCGCAAGACCTTTCATCGCCTTGCTCTTGACCTCAACGCCGCAGCCGAGCACCTTAATGAGGTCGGTTATGATCTCGCTCTTGAAAATTCTGTCATATTCGACCTTCAGGCAGTTAAGTATTTTACCTCTGACGGGCATAAGAGCCTGAAACTCCGAGTTTCTCGCCTGTTTACAGGCACCGAGAGCAGAATCTCCCTCCACGATAAAAAGCTCACGCTCGCCGGCGTCCTTTGTTCGGCAATCGACAAACTTCTGAACTCTGTTTGAAAGATCGTTTGAGGTTGAAAGCGTCTTTTTAAGGCTTTGGCGTGTCGTTTCCGCCTTAACTCGGCTTCTCATATTCACGAGCACCTGATTGGCGATTTTTTCCGCATCCGCCCTGTTTTCGATGAAGTAGATCTCAAGCTGGTGCTTGAAGAAGTCGGTCATTGCCTCCTGAATGAATTTATTCGTGATGGCTTTTTTGGTCTGATTTTCGTATGAGGTCTGAGTTGAGAACGAGGAAACAACGAGAATCATACAATCCTCAATGTCCTCAAACTTGATCTTCGGGTCTGTCTTTACATATTTTCCGTTTGCTTTAAGGTAAGCGTCGATTTGATATGTGAATGCGTTCCTGACCGCCTTTTCCGGTGCGCCGCCGTACTCAAGCCAGCTTGAGTTGTGGTAATACTCCTTGAGCTGGTTTTTGTTTGAGAAGCAAAGAGCGGAATTGATAAGCATTTTGTAATCGTTGAGATCCGCACGGTCACGGCCTATACGCTCGGCTTGCCATGTCTGCACCTCGGTCATTGCGCTCTCGTCGGCAATCTCCTTGACATAATCGGTGATGCCGTCCGTGTAGAAATATTCAAATGTTTCAAACTGAGTCTTATTGAGCTGATTTTTAAGAATAAATTTAACGCCTGCGTTAACTATCGCCTGACGCTTGATCGTGCTCTGATAATATTCGAGCGGAATATCGATATCGGTAAAGACCTTGAGATCGGGACGCCATTTTATACGGGAGCCGGTGTCTCTCTTAGTGTATTTTTCCTTTTCCATTTCGCCGACGGCAACGCCCTTTTTGAAGTTGAGCTTGTAGCACCAGCCGTCACGGTGAATTTCCGCCTCCATATACTCCGAAGCGAACTGAGTTGCGCAAAGTCCGAGTCCGTTAAGACCGAGGGAGTATTCATAGCTGCCGCCGTTATTCGTGTTATATTTGCCGCCCGCATAGAGAGTGCAGAAAACAAGAAACCAGTTGTAATTCTTCTCTTTCTCGTTGTAATCAACGGGAATTCCTCGGCCAAAGTCCTGAATCTCGACCGATTTATCGAGAAAACGGGTAATAACGATTTTATCGCCGAAGCCCTCACGAGCCTCGTCGATCGAGTTTGATAAAATTTCAAAAACGGAATGCTGACAGCCTTCCAATCCGTCGGAGCCGAAAATAACAGCCGGGCGTTTACGAACCTGATCCGGTCCCTTGAGCGCCACAATGTCATTATTTCCGTAGCTTGTCTTTTTTGCCAAAAATGACCATTCCCTTCCTTAAGCAATACTTTCCAAAATACAAGATATATTTTACACTATATCTTGTGGTTTAGTCAAGTTTTTTTGCGTAAAGCCGCAGACTCTGACGACCTGCCTGCCGAGCAGCAGTAACTTTTGCAGCGTCACCTTAATCCGTTGGCAAGCGAGATTAAGGCTTCAAGACGCTTGCTGCTCAAGACGACTGTTGAAACCCTTCTTTTCCAAAGCAAACCACCTATAATCACTGATTAAATCAGAGATTATCTGATTGTACGGTACAAAAGACAAGATATATCATCTATATACTTCGCTTGTTTGCTGCAACACAAAAGCCGCCGAACAGTTTTCCTGCTCGGCGGCGCTGTTTTTTATTCGATTTTTATCAATACATTCCGCCGCCCTGGCCTGCCATTGCTGCGGCAGCGGCTGCGTCAGCCTGCGGGTCGGGCTTATCGGCAACAAGGGACTCGGTTGTGAGCACCATTGCAGCAACGCTCGATGCGTTCTGGATAGCCGAACGGGTAACCTTTGTCGGGTCGAGAATACCTGCCTCAAACATATCGACAAACTCGCCGGTTGCGAAGTTGTAGCCGTAGCCTGTCTTACCGCTCGAAACGATATCGTTCACGATAACCGAGCCTTCAAGACCTGCGTTTGCGGCAATCTGGCGTGCCGGAGCTTCAAGAGCCTTGAGCACGATCTTGATTCCCGTCTTTTCGTCCGCATCATCGGTTGAATCAAGCAGAGCCTTAACCGCCGGAATAGCGTTGAGAAGAGCAACGCCGCCGCCGGCAACAGTACCCTCTTCAACGGCTGCCTTGGTAGCCGAAAGAGCATCCTCAATGCGAAGCTTCTTATCCTTCATTTCTGTCTCTGTCGCTGCGCCGACACGGATAACCGCTACGCCGCCCGAAAGCTTTGCGAGTCTTTCCTGAAGCTTTTCACGGTCAAAATCCGATGTCGTGTTTTCAAGCTGTGACTTAATCTGAGCAACCCTGCTCTTGATCTCAGCCTTATCGCCTGCACCGTCAACGATTATTGTATTCTCCTTGGAGATCTTAACCTGACGAGCCTGACCGAGCTGAGCCATTGTTGCGTCGGCAAGCTCAAGTCCGAGATCCGATGTGATAACCTCGCCGCCCGTGAGGATAGCGATATCACGAAGCATATCCTTGCGTCTGTCGCCGAAGCCCGGAGCCTTGACTGCAACACAGGTGAATGTGCCGCGAAGCTTATTGACAAGGATTGTTGAAAGAGCCTCGCCCTCAACATCCTCGGCGATGATAACAAGCTTCTTGCCTCCCTTGAGCACCTGCTCAAGAAGCGGAAGAATCTCCTGAATGTTCGAAATCTTCTTGTCCGTAATAAGAATGAGAGCGTCGTCAATAACCGCTTCCATCTTGTCGGTATCCGTTACCATATAGGGCGAAATGTAACCACGGTCGAACTGCATACCTTCAACGATATCGGAATCGGTAACAGCTGTCTTTGACTCCTCAACGGTGATAACGCCGTCCGCCGTAACCTTCTCCATAGCCTCGGCAATGATCTTGCCGATCTCCTCGTCAGCTGCTGAAACCGTAGCAACACGGGCAATGTCGTTTGAAGATGTAACGGGCTTTGAATTAGATTTAACGGCCTCAACGGCTGCGTCAACGCCCATCTTAATGCCCTTCTTGACTACCATCGGGTTTGCTCCTGCGGCAACATTCTTCATGCCCTCACGGACAAAAGCCTGCGCAAGCAGAGTTGCTGTCGTTGTGCCGTCGCCCGCAACATCGTTTGTCTTTGTTGCAACCTCTTTAACGAGCTGTGCACCCATGTTCTCAAACGGATCCTCAAGCTCAACATCCTTGGCAATCGTAACGCCGTCGTTTGTGATCAACGGTGAGCCGTACTTCTTATCAAGAACAACATTTCTGCCCTTGGGTCCGAGTGTGATTTTAACCGTATCGGCAAGCTTATCGATACCTGCCTGGAGAGCCTTTCTGGCTTCCTCTCCGTAAATGATTTGTTTAGCCATAATGAATTCCTCCTGTTATTCTACTATTGCAAGAATATCGCTCTGACGAACGATGATGTACTCTTCCTTGTCAATCTTGACCTCTGTGCCTGCATATTTGCCGGTGATAACCTTATCGCCGACCTTAACATACATTTCAACCTCCTTGCCGTCAACAAGTCCTCCGGGACCCACGGCAAGAACCTCTGCAATCTGCGGCTTCTCCTTAGCGGAAGAAGCAAGAATAATTCCACTCTGTGTCTTTTCCTCAGCCTCTGTCATTTTAACAACGACGCGGTCTGCAAGCGGTTTGATTTTCATTGTAAAAGCCTCCTATAAAAACTAAATTTAAATCATTTTAGCACTCTTATTCCCTGAGTGCTAATAATATTATAGCCTGTTTATTTTAAAAATCAAGTGTTTTTGAAAAAATTAACAATTTGATAATATTTTCCTCAAATAACAGGCGAAAAAGCCTTTACCGACGGCAAATATGGTGCTAAAATATCAATGAAGGCAGGTGTCAATATGGAAATCGGAATTTCCTCCTCTTGCTACTATCCGGCGCTGATTGAGGATTCGTTTAAAGCCGTCGGCCGCTCGGGAGCAAAAACGGCAGAAATATTTTTCAATTCCGCTTGTGAGCTTGACAACGGATATCTCAGGGAACTTTGCGAAATAAGGGATTATTACGGCATTGAAGTCCGCTCGATTCACCCGTTCACCTCGGGATTTGAACCGTTTATGTTCTTCACCGGCTATAAAAGGCGCATTCACGACAGCATCGAGTTCTACAAACGGTATTTTGCGGCGGCAAATGCGCTCGGCGCGGAGCTGATCGTTTTGCACGGCGGCAAAAGCAAAAAACCGTATACACCTGAATTATATGCCGAAAATTACCTCAAATTGCACAACGCCGCAAGAAAAGAGGGCGTTTTTATTGCGCATGAGAATGTGAACAAATTTCTTTGCTCCGATCCGCATTATATGAAGAGTGTTGCAGACCTCGTCGGCGATGAATTCAAGGCGGTGCTGGACATAAAGCAATGCCGCAGAACCGGTCACAGTGAATTTGAATTTATCAACCTACTCGGCAACAAAATAGCTCAGGTTCACCTCAGCGACGGAACATCAGAGCGAGACTGCCTTGCTCCCGGCGCAGGTGAATATGATTTTGAAAAGCTGTTCAATGCGCTGAAGGCGCACGGCTACGACAACACCGCCGTAATCGAGCTTTACCGTGACAGCTTCAAGGATGAAAACGATGTAAAGGCGTCACTTGAATATTTAAAAAACATCACAATACAGGAAATGCCGCACAATTGAGACTCCGCCTGTATTTTACAAAAAATCGTGTCCTCTCTCGAAGCGTCGAGGGAGGACATATCTTTGCTATTCA
>CAVJIV010000035.1:0-13311 GCA_963649715.1 bacterium
CAGGCTGGAACATGAACGGCATCGCTGCCATGACAGCACATTAAATCAACAAAACAGCATAAAAACCAATACAGCACCCCGAACCCAACGGCTCGGGGTGCTGCACTGCTTAAGCGGTATATAATTGTTTTACGGCTGTGAATTATTGAAAAATTGCGCAGAGGTCCTTGATCGAATCAACGCAAACATCGGCCTTAATGCTTGAATTTGCATATATTTCAGGAGTCGTAACTCCGGTCAGCACGCAGGCGGTTTTCATTCCGTGGCGAACTCCGAGAGCAATGTCTGCGGCGAGAGAATCGCCGATGAAGCAAATTTCATCTCGACGGCAATGAAGCAGCTCTGTCAAATAATCGGCTGTGTATACCTCCGGCTTACCCATAACAAGGGGTTCAACTCCGGTGCAGGTGGAAAACAAAGCCATCATTGATCCGGCGTCCGGCATATAATCGTCGCCCATCGGAGCTTTGATATCGGGGTGAGTGACGATGAATTTTGCGCCTTTAATAATATAATTGCAGCCCTTGCGGATTTTTTCGTAATTGAGCGTGTCGTCAAGTCCGAGAACCACAATGTCCGGTGTGCCGTCGGCGAGCGGAATGCCTGATCTTTCAAAATCGTAAAGCAGCCGGCTGTTGCCGATGAGATAAACGGATTTCCCCGGGTAATTCTTCTTTATATAGCTGATTGCAACATGGGTCGAAACGATTATTTTTTTCTCCGGCACGGGGAAATTCATTTTTATAAGCTTTTCAAGACAAACCTTTGAGTTGTTTGAAGAATTGTTTGTCAAAAAATAAAAGTCCTTCCCGTTTTTCTGCACAAGATCGAAAAATTCTTTTGCGCCGTCGATGAGCTTGTTGCCGAGGTATACCGTTCCGTCGAGGTCAGCGACATAATATTTAATATCCTTGAATATTTTTTTATCAAACATAAAAAGCCTCTTTTGAGAAAATTTTAATTGATTATATCATATTCGGCTTTGATTGGCAACCAATACAAGCTATAAAATAATACTGCATTCGACGGCATATCATCATTTTTTAAAAAAATCTGCAATTTCCACTGTACATTTTCGATTTTATATGCTATTATATTTTTGTAATAAAAAGTATGGGAGAAAAAATTTATGATTAATCCGCCGAATCCTGCTTTGGGAAAAAAATTGCTCAAACTCAGAAAAGATTTTGAAATGACACAGGACGATGTGGCAAATATACTCGGAATGAGCAGAACTACATTTTCAAAATATGAAAACGGAAATGCAAATCCGCCGCTTCAGGTTATGCGTAAGCTTGCGGACATCTATAATGTTGGTCTTGAATACCTTATTTTTGACGAAAACACAACCATTAAATTCAATGACCCGCAGGAGGAAGATGAAAATACCGCTAAGCTTCCTTTTTCAAAAATAACGGATCTCAGACCGATAGAAAAAGAAATTATCGGAAAATTCAGAACCTTTTCCGATGATGAAAAGGCTGAATTTATAAAGAATCTGTTCCCTGAGAGGGGAGAGGGTTAAGCAAAGCCGCACAACTCAATTGTGTCGTAATTCCTTAATAACAGAAGAAATACAGGGCAGAAGCTTTTTTGGCTTCTGCCCGTCATTTATTTTAATTTGTCCACCAGTAATACATAGCACGCTCTGATTGTTCTTGAGCCTGCAAGTCCGTCAACCTCGATCCTTGCCGCTTTCTGCACCTGCCTTGTCGCTTCAACCGTGCCGTCGCCGAAAATATTGTTATCGTCAACGCTTTGCGTTATGACATTTGCCTTTTTAAGTGAAATCAAGAGCTGCTTATAAGCATAAACTCCCTCGTTCGAATCTCCCTTTTGAAAATATCCTCTTGTCATATCGTTGCCTCCGATGCTCTGTGAATTTGAGCTTTCTTCGTCAGGTTTTTTGCCGCTTATCAGCGACGGATAATCAACATATCCGTAATTGAGGTCGGCGCTGCCGCTTATTCCGCTTACCTTGCCCGTTGAGGTGAACTGCCATATTCCATATGGTTTTTTATAGGTGTTTTTGTTGTTGTATTGCGCCACCCACTTCGCTTTTTTGTCGTACCACTGATCTGTCAGGCGGGTATTGAACCAGTTGGTATTGGCGTAAATTCCTGCCCAATAGCCGGCTTTTTCAACTCCCTCGATGAAAACCTTTGCCATCTTGAGAATCTCGAAATTCGATCGACTGCCTGTTGTTGCTTCGTCCTCAAGGTCGTAATAAACAGGATATGACGGCTTTTTACCCTTGAGAAGTTTTAGGCAGTTGTCAAGCTCTCTTTTGGCATCCTCAACAGATTCCGCATAGCTGAAATAGTATGCGCCCCATGGTATTCCGACTCTTTCGCAATCATTGACATTACGCTCAAAGTATGAGTCGACGCCGTTATTTCCGTAACCGCAGCGAATGATTGCGAATTTTATACCGTCCGCTTTGACCTTGTTCCAGTCGATGCCCTTTTGCCAGTACGACACATCAACGCCTTTATTTGCCATTGCTTTTGTCTCCTTTCAGCAGCTTGTCGGCATTTTGAGCGTTCTGAGTGAAGCTATTGTTGCTCCACCACGACCATATTGAGCCGATGAGGGTAAGAATATAGGTTGCATATTCCTGCCATTGATCAACATCGATCGCTTCGCTTTTTTTGCCTAAAATCACGCACAGCTGGCTGATGAGCGCAAGGAGAAGAACTGCCGTCCTTGCCCATGTTTGCACGGAAACACCCTTGATATTGATTTTTTTCATAGTATAACCGCCTTTCTGATCCGCATTCGAATGTTGGCTTTATATAATATGCAAAAAAGGGGACGGCTATGAAAAAATATTGACCTGATTTTACCTGAGTGATATAATTAAAGAAAAAGGTGGAAGGTGAGATGTATGCGCTACGGAATGTGTATGGGTATTGACAATCCGCAAAATGTCAAATTGACCAAGGACGCGGGCTTTGATTATATGGAATGCGGCTTCAGTCTGCTTTCACGGGCAGATGAGGATATGTTTAACAAATATAAATCCGCTCTTGAACACAGCGATATTAAATGCGAGGCGGCAAACTGCTTTTTGCCCGGAGTTCTTCCCGTTATCGGTCATGATTACGGGAGCGATGAATATATAAATTTTATTGAAAAAGGTATGGCAAGAGGGAAGAAAATCGGACTTGAAGTTATTGTTTTCGGCTCAAGCGCGGCAAGAAGTGTTCCCGACGGAATAAGCTATTCCGAGGGCTTTCGTCAACTCGGAGACTTCCTCGGAAGCGTTGTTTCTCCCGTTGCCGAAAAATACGGAATGACGGTCGTTATCGAACCGCTCAGAAAGAACGAAACGAACATAATAAATACCGTCAAGGAGGGTACGATGCTTTCCGTTTTGTCCGGAAAAGATAATATAGCCTGCCTTGCGGATTTGTATCATATGGTCGATGATGATAACGATGATATTCGGCAGCTCAAAGGCTCGATCAGACACGCACATTTTTCTAATCCTTATCCGTCAAACGGGCAGAAAAGGGGATTTCCTAAAAGCCCGGAGGAATACGACTATCAGGCGTTTATAGATGCTTTGAACTTTGCCGGCTGTGAGCGATGCTCGGTTGAAGCAATGTGCGCTGATTTTAATAAAGAGGTCTTTGAGTCGGGAGAGTTAATTAAACAGCTTAGAGCATTATAGTACAAATGAAAAAGCGAAGGTCAAGCTTTCTGAATGACCTTCGCATTATTTCGCCTATTTAGAATTTATTGATAGCGCCGACGGAGTATTGGAGAATCTTCAATGCGTCCGACGAGTTTATTTTGCCGTTATTATCGACATCGGCGAGAGTTTGTTTTTCGCTTGTGAGGGTAATGCTGCCGACGGAATGTTGAAGCACAAGAAGCGCATCGGCTGAGTTTATGCTACCGTCCATGTTCACATCGCCCTTTTTGGAGGACGAATTGACCTTGAATTTAAGCGTTGCCTTTGAACAATCGAAATGCTGATCGTCGGAATACATGAGCATATTTTTGATATCCGCCATATTCGAGGTTGTGTAAATCGAGCTGTAAAAATATCCGGTTTTGTAATCCTTGGTTCTCATCGTTTCGATTGGGAGGGCGATTTCACCCTCTGCGCCGGGCTGAGCCGAGTTTGAAACATCAAAGGTTATGGTTATGAGATCCTCGTTTAAATTACGAACAGCCGTTGTTGTAAGCATAACATTCGGCGTCATGGTAACGCGGAGAAATTGATGCGTCTTTTTATATTCGGCAAGCTCGGTTGCGCCGATGTTCGGCCAGCCTTGATTACGGTTGCCCTGAGCGATTTTCTCCCAATCGACAAATGTGCACGAGGATTTTCCGCAAACGCCGTAAAGCTTTCCGCTTGTATTAAATTCGCCGCTTGAAGCTTTTTCAAAAACCGACGGAGTGTAGAAAAGCTGGAAGCAGGTCGGTCCCGTGTAGTAGTTGTTTGAAAGCCGTACAGTAACCTTGACCTTGTCTCCCGGATTGACGGAAATTGCCGAGCCGGAGGAATAAGAAGTGCCGTTTACATTTGCCGTCATCGTCCATGTTGCGTCATAGCTTGTTTTTGCGTCTGCGAAAACAAAGCAGCATGAGATAACGGTTATAACGGATATAATGATACACAGTATTTTTTTCATAAAAACCATCCTTTCATCTTGGCAGCCGCCGAAATCGACGGTTATCTTAGAATAAGTGCTGTTATGAATCCGGCAACCGAGGCTGCAAAAACTGCGGCCGAAGCGATTATGCCGAGAATTCCTTTAAGATTTTTATCTGCTGCTTTTTCGTCAGCCGATTCATCGTCTGCGCTGCTCAGGTGTTCGCAGCCGGATAAAATCAGGAGAAGCTTGTCCGAACAGGCTCTGAGAAGCTCCTTTGATGTTTCACCTTTTTCCGAAAAAACATTGTAGGTTTTTGTGCCGTCGCTGTTTGCTATTGCAATATATACACATTCCGTGTGGCTTTCGTCATCGGTAAAGAACGGATCGGATATGTAAAGTCCAAGCTCGGTATGATTTTTTTCACGGACATTTCTCGCAAGAGCTATGGCAAGCTCCCGAACGCCGTTGTTTTCCTCCGGCAATTCATAGTTTATATCGACCGTGAAAACGGAGCTGTCGTTCTTCGATAAAAAAGAAACAAGGTAATCGGCTGCATCGTTTCCGACAATGGCAGCCCTTATTGAATTTTCAGAAAGATTTTCAACGGCTTTTTTTATCAATTTGATATGTCTGTTTTTCAATGCGTCGGGAACAACATATGGCTCGCTCAGCTCCGCAAAATAATCATAGAGAGAGCCGAGTATGATTTGCTGAGCTTTTTCGTCTTCGACAGGCATATAAATAATATGCTGACCGCCGGAGGTAATTGCAAAGCCGCAGTTCATATAATCGCTTGTTGAAAAGAGAACCGCAGTTTTAGGGAAAGTGACGGACGCCTTATATAGATTCGGCTTGAGCTGCTTTGCCTTGGGTCTGTCGGAGAGCACTGCCGCAACCTCGTCGTTTGATTCGGTCGGTATGTCAAGAGCGGAGCATAGAAGCCTTTTGGTGGCGTTATACATCGTTGCCTGAACAGCTACGAGAACGATATCTGCCGCAAGAAGGCTTTGCGAAATTGCAACAAGCATTCTTTTTTGAGAAGTGAATTCATTGAAACCTTCACATTCGGGGAAAAAATCCTTAACACAGTCGAGGATTTTTTCCTTTCCGTTTTCCGCCTCGGGCGAATCCTGGTTGCAAAGTGAAAAAAGTTTTATATCCATCGTTTTTTACCTCATTTAATCAAGCGTGAATTTTTTGGAATCGGCAAAAGGATTTTCCATTCCGTTTGCGTCATACCATGCCTGCGGGAATTTCTGATTATTGTTTTTCTTGACCTTTGAAACATCGACGGTTTCGCTTTCTCCGTCCCGAACCCGTCTTGCCATAACAACAAACCGCGAGTTGTCGAATTCATAGCAGCAGGTCGAAAGGGTCAGAATTTTATCTCCGGGCTTAATATCGACCGAGTCGTTCGTATAATATGAGCGTGATTTTACATCATCAATAAATTCCATGAATTTTTCGTCCGAAGGGAAGTTTATCGTCAGATAGGGGAAGGTATAGCCGTTATCCTGCGAATCATATACATTTGCGATAAAGGCGGCAAAAACCTTCCATGTTCCGTCCTCATATATCGTGTTGAATTTGACAGTCGGATATTCTTTGTAATTGTCAATATCCTTGTAATAATTCAGGTTTCCGAAGATTTGACCGTCACGCATTTTGTGTCCGTAAATTATTGTGTTGGTGTCAAGCTCGTCTATTTTGTCTCTGTAATCCACAAACAGAGTTCCGTAGCCTGAATATTCTCCGTTAAAATTCCTTGAGAGATAGGTTTCGTTATCATCGCATTGAACGACCTTCATATCGTCGGTATCAAGAAGCGGAATTTTAAGAATGCCGACAAAATCCTCATTCTGTTCCAGAAGCTCCTTGTATTTTGCGAGAATGTGCTTGGATTTGTTCGCCATGATCGTGGTTTGAGTATCGCTCTCGTTGATCGACGGCGTTTGAGAAGCAAGCTTATTCTTGTAAGGTTCGATTATATAATTTTTTATTAAATAAGCCGAACAGGTAATGAAGCAAATCACCGAAAGTCCGAGAACGGCTTTTCTGACAAAGGAAAGTATTGATTTTTTTACCTCTTTTTTCTTCATTTGTTATCCTCTTGTTATCCTTTTAATTATCCGAAAATACATCCGAAACCTCAAGATCTGTATTGCGCTTGATTCCGTCGTCGGCGTTTTCGTCAATGTAAATAACTCTTGTGTTGGTGTTATATTTTTCGCTTCGGTCAATTTCAATGTCGCTGTCATCGCTGACAAGTGCTCCGAGCGAATCAAGATCAATGTTTATATCTCCGAAAGAGATTGCGTCATTGTCGTAGGCACTGTCGGCCGAGCCGAATTCGCTTGCCAGAGAGATGGAAATTTCAGAATCAAAAACATCTTTTTTGAAGCTCGGATTGCTTCTGATATCATCATCTGTTCCTTTTTTTGTTGCCTTGCCGGAGGTCAACGGATTAAAGTCCTCATTACGAATGCTTTCGTCCTCTTCGGCTTCGGCAAAACGATTTTTAAGCTTTTCAAAGGAGCTGCCCGTCAGATATTCGGTAATGTCGTCATTTTCGTCCGGCAAAAGGGGAGTTAGCTCTGTCGATTCTTCAATTATATTTTCATCTTGCAAAACAATCCCTGCTTTCTCGGTTTTTATGTGCTCGGCTTCCACGAACGGGAGCCGGAGTAGGGGTTTGTTATTCCCTTGTAGTCGTACCAAACCTGAGGCCTTCTGTAATCGGAATTTTCCTTAGCCTTTGATGTGTTAACATTTGTGCTTTCGCCCGAACGCAAGAGCCTACCGATAACAACAAGCCTTGTGTCAACCTTTCTGCCTATATAATTGGTGTAGGTGTAGTTACAGGTTGAAAGATTGATTATTTTATCCGATGCCTTGAGGTCAACTCCTGTTGTATAGAGCGCACGCTGATTGACCTGCTCAATAAAGCCGGCGAAGCTGGAATCGGTCATATTCGGCTCGATAAAATTGAACATATAACCGCCGTCATCTGATCCGTTGACCGTCGTGAGAAAGGCTGTATAAATCAAAAAAGTATAGTTTCCGGTCAATGTGCAATATTGAATTATCGGGTTTTTCTTGTACCATTCTATATCGTCATATCTGTTGAGATCATAGAATGCTGTTCCGCAACTCATATCATGACCGTAAATAACGGTATTTTTGCTGAGCGTATTTCTCTTGCACTTGTAGTCGGCGTAAACGCAGCCGTATTTTGTGTATGATCCGTAAAAATTTTTCGTGAGATAATAATCATTGTCGCTGTGCTGAACGATAGGAGTGTTGATGCTTGTGCCGGGAATATAGAGCCAACCGACGGTTTCGTTGTTCTGAGCGTAAAGTCTTGTCAATTTTTGCTGGATTCCTGCCGGATAGGTAACGCTGTTGTATTTGGCAACCATTTTTGTATAGATGTTTTCCGAATCTACGCTTTCTGCGGAGGAATAAAAGGAAGTGCCCGATGCAATGTTAAAGGCAGCCAGGGCGGAGGAAGAAACAATTGCAATGATAAGAATTGCGCAGAGAATTGCAAAAATGTTTTTCTTCGCCTTTTTAGAGGGAACAGAATCTATCTGTTCCGCAATCACCGGTTCTTTTATCGGTTCGGGCTTGACCTCAACCTCGTCCGCAACGACCGGGTTAACGACAGGCTTTTTCTCAACCGGCTTTTTTGGCAGCGTTTCGAGCGAATCGAAGTCGGGGAAAGAATTGAAAATATTTCCGCCGTAACCGGGCTTATAGTTTTTCTTTTTTTTATCTTCAGCCATTTTGCTCATCCTTAAAGTTTATTGTCAATATAAAGTCTGATCATATTGAGCGCATTTGATGCGCTGACAAATCTGTTATAGCTTCTGTCCTTGCGTGAGGTGCGTATTTCCTTTACCCATGTGTTGTCCTTGTCGGCAAGAGCGACATAAACCAGACCGACGGGCTTGTTTGTCGAGTCGCTGTCCGGACCTGCAATGCCCGTGACGGAAACGGCAAGGTCTGCGCCGCTTACCTTCAATGCGCCCTGCGCCATCTGCCTTGCGACCGGCTCGCTGACTGCGCCGTATTTTTCAAGATCGCTTTCACTGACTCCGAGAACGCTTCGCTTTATTTCGTTTGCGTAGGAAATTATTCCGCATTCAAAAATCTCGGAGGCTCCGGGCACATCGGTAATTCGTTTTGCTACAAGTCCGCCGGTGCAGGATTCTGCGGTGGCGACCTTAAGTTTGCTTTCACGAAGCATTTTAACAACGACCTGCTCAATGCCCGTGTAGTCGATTCCGTAAACATAGCCATCAAGCCTTGCTTTTATTTCGTTTATTACAGGCTCGCAGAGTCTTTCGGCATCTGACTCGTTTTCAGCCATCGCCGTAACTCTCAGCAATGCTTCGCCGTCCTTAGCGTATGGAGCGACGGTAGGATTCTTTGAATCAAAAAGATCGTTGACTTTTTCCGCCATTGCGGATTCACCGATTCCGAAGGTGCGAATATTGTGAGACACGATTATTCGGTCGGAAAATTGCTTGAGATAGGGAAGTGCGCAGCTTTTAAACATCGGCTTCAGCTCTCTCGGCGGGCCGGGCAGCACAAGAATATGCACGCCGTCTTTTTCAATCGCCATTCCGGGAGCGGTGCCGTTGTCGTTCGGGAAGATAACGCAATCCTTTGGCAGCATTGCCTGCTTGAGGTTGCTTTGAGCCATTTCCATGCCCTTTGCGCTGAAATAGCTCTTTATTTTCTCAACCGTCGGTTCATGCAGGAACATTTTCTTGCCGAAAAATTCGCAGCAGACTTCTTTCGTGAGATCGTCCGGCGTAGGACCGAGTCCACCCGAAAGAATGATGATATCACTTCTCTTCGCCGCTTCGTCAAGCTGAGCAAGAAGTCTTTCGCGGTTGTCGCCGACGGTGCTTTGATGAATAACGCTTATTCCGAGCCTTGCCAGCTCTACGCTGAGATACTGAGTGTCGGTGTTGAGAATATCGCCCAAAAGTATTTCCGTGCCGACACTTATTAGTTCGCAAACTGCCAATTTACTCACCTGTGATTCTTACAAATTTAATGTTATCGATCGCTTCGTTGACAAGAGCCTCAACATCAAGAACGGCTTCAGCTTCCTCAACCTGCTTGAGATGCGGTCGAGTTCTCGGATGCTTCGGTGTGAACACCGTGCAGCAGTCCTCATACGGGAGGATAGAGGTTTCAAATGTTCCGATAAATCTTGCTCGCTCAATGACCTCGTCCTTATCCATTCCTATAAGCGGACGAAAAACCGGTAGATCCTCAACGACTGCTTCCGTACAGCCGATAGCCTGCATTGTCTGGCTTGCGACCTGACCGACGCTCTCGCCTGTGATAAGTGCGCCGCAGCCGTTTTTCTTGGCTATTCTTTCGCTGCATCTCATCATGAATCTGCGCATGATTATCGTGAAAAGCTCCTCGGGGCACCTGTCCTTGATCTCCTCTTGAATGTGCGTAAAGGGAACGATATTCAAGGGTATTTCGCCGCTGTACCTTGCGACCTGCTTGAGCAGCGAGCAGACCTTCATTTCCGCACGCTGAGAGGTGTAAGGCGGAGAGGCGAAGTGCACGCCGCAAAGGCTGAGTCCGCGCCTTGACATCATCCATGCTGCAACAGGACTGTCGATTCCGCCGGAAATAAGTATTGCGGCTTGTCCGGCTGTGCCGACAGGCATACCGCCTGCGCCCTTGACCTGATTGCCGTGAATGAATGCATAATTATCTCTGATCTCAACATTGACGATTATATCGGGATTATGAACATCGACCGTGAGATGCGGAAATGCGTCAAGAATTTTCTCGCCGACGGTCATGCATATAGCAGGGGAGTTGAGCGGGAATTTTTTATCGGAACGCTTTGCGTTGACCTTGAATGTCTTTGCAAAAATCAGGTCGTCCTTAAGGTATTCGCAGGCGGCAGGAATAATAACATCCATGTTTTTCTCAACTGCCGCACAGCGGGAGATTCCGGCGATTCCGAAAATCATTCTTATCCTTTTGAAAGCCTCATCCAAATCAACATTTTCGTCAATCGGCTCAACGATAATGGTTGACTGCGACGAAACATATCTGATTTTTCCGAGGTCGTGAAGTCGAAATTTCATGTTTTTGATAAGCTGATTTTCAAATGTGTGACGGTTAAGCCCCTTGAGGGCAAGCTCACCGTTTTTCAGCAGAATAATTTCTTTCATTTTATAACCTCGATGATTTTGACAACCTTTCGGTTGTTTTACTTCAATTTTCTCATTGTTCGGCGTGCTGAAGAAATTCCGTTAAGGAGCATATCAATTTCCTCACGGGTTGTGAAAACGGAGGTACTGATCCTCAGCGCAGTGCCGATAACATCCTCGCTCAGGTTCATCGCCCTGAGCACACGGCTCTTGTGACCCTTTGAGCAGGCCGAGCCGCTTGAAATATAGATTCCCATTGAGGAAAGGTAGTTGAGCATGACCTCGGAGGGTATGCCCTCAACGGAAATATTCGTGATATAGGGGAGGGCGTTTTCGGGAGAATTTATTCTCACGCCCTCGATTTTTTTTAAGCCTGAAATAAGGTAATCTCTCAGCTCGGTCGCATGGGCAAGACTTTGCTTGTAGTCCGGAATAGCGGCAGCGGCAGCGCCAAAGCCGGCGATTGCGGGAAGAGGCTCTGTGCCGGGTCTTATCTTGCTCTCCTGAAGACCGCCGAAGCTGTGCTGAACAAGCCTTGTGCCTTTTTTGACAAAGAGTGCGCCTGCACCTTTCGGACCGTGAATTTTATGGGAACTTATCGACATAAGGTCAACGCCCATGTTGTGGGGCTTGAACTGAATTTTGCCGAAAGCCTGGACTGCGTCGCAGTGAATCAAAGCGTTTGCGCCGGAATGAACGACGGCACGCTTGGCAAATTCAACGGGCTGGATCGATCCGACCTCGTTGTTGACATACATTATGCTGACAAGAACGACTGAGGGGTTCGTTGCGGCGTAAAGCTGCCGTTCGTCAATCACGCCTCTTTCGTTGACTCGCAGCCTGACGACATCGTAGCCCTGATTTTCAAGAGTCTTAACGCTTTCCTCAATGCTTGAATGCTCGATTGAGGTTGTAATAATGCGGCTTCCACGCCTTTTTTGAGCGTTGGCAGCACCGAAAATCGCAATGTTGTTGCTCTCCGTACCGCCGGAGGTGAAAAAAATCTCGTCGGCGTCGCAGGAAAGAGCCTTGGCGATATTCCGCCTTGATTCCTCAAGCAGCTCTGAAGCCTCAATACCCTTGGCATGGAGAGAGGAGGGATTGCCCCAGCAGACATTCAGCGCAAAATTCATCTTGTCAACGGCCTCTTTGCAGGGCTGAGTTGTTGCGCTGTTATCCAAATAAGCTTCCATGATCCAAACCTCCGGGCATTATATTAACTTTAATATTATACATCATCATTCCTCTACTTTCAATATTTTTATTACATTTAATAATGAACATTTTTTTAATTTTCATAAATATACACTCCTGTTTCAACTTCCTATACTACATCTTATGCACAATGATTGATTTTAGATAGTAGATAATACCTCCCTCTAAACAACTATGCAAAAGGAATCGGAGCATTGACCTGACATACCGAATTAAGAAGATTAACGAGAGGTTGGAAAACTACTTTCGTATAGGAAGTATGAAAAGTAAACTTAAAAGCATAGACGAACATCTGAGAACGATGTTAAAGGTGATAATTTGGAAACAGTGGAAAGCAGCCTCTAAAAGGGAATGGGGACTTTTAAAACTCGGTATTCCGAAATGGATTGCACACAAGGTGGCGAATTGGGGAGACCATTACCGATTTGTGGCACAGAAATCAATTCTTAAAAGAGCAATTTCTAAAGAAATACTGACCAAGTGAGGCTTAGTCAGTATAGAAGATTACGGTCAAAAGGTAGCGCATATTTAATTCTGAATTGAATCGCTCTGTGCCGAACGGCATGCAGAGTGGTGTGAGAGGCGGGAGAAAATCCCTCCGACTCGATTCAAAAAAGTTATAGTATTTTCCGTAAGGGTAAGAATACATAGGGGTAAATTGTCATAATAAGTTTGGAGAAATCATCTTGACAACCATCTTGAATTTTGGCTATAATAAAGTAAAACTTTAGATTAGCCAAGAAAGAGCACTATGTATTCTATTAAAAGACACAGCGGCAATATTATGACGCAGTGTCAAAAGTGCGATTACAACAAATAACAAAATGTCACTTAGCCACCGAGAAGCAATCTCCGGTGGTGTTTTTAGTAGGGTGCACGGTATGCGTAATAACTTGGTGCTAAAAGTCCACTACCTGCTTGGCTTCTGTGAGGACGACGAGAAAGGCTTGATGGTTGCCCTGTGGGGCTGCTTGTTGTGGATGGACTTTTTTATTTGTACTTAGCGTGTTGATATTGCCCGTGCCGCTTCGTGCGTTTCCCATACTGAATTGCAAATTTGGGGCAATGGTGCAGACAGCCGAGGCACATGACGCATTTATCTTTTACCCAAGCCGGCTTTTTCTCCCGAATCTCGATGGCGGAAACGGGACAATTCCGTGCGCACAGGCCGCATCCGATGCAGGTATCTTCTACACTGAAATGACTTGTTCTGCGCATAGAGTCGTATTCCAACCCGTAAACCGCTTTCGCGAGAATCAGAGGCGTTTTGTTCTCCATAAAATCGCCGA
>CAVJIV010000036.1:0-10325 GCA_963649715.1 bacterium
GAATTGTTTGTATGGTCACTACAATTCTGGAGCTTTCTACGCTCTTTTTCAATACGTATTTTTATTTATTCCCCACAAATCCGTGATGAGGCACTCTTTTTGTGCGATGTGAACATCGCACCCTACGATTTAGGATAGCCGGCGACAAAGCCGACTGAGGTGATATAGAAAAGACAGGTTAAAAAATCAAGGTGCGATATATAAAAAGTTAGCGGCGCAATTAAAATCAAATACATATCAACGAAAAAGCTGTGGCGAACAATGTAATTCGTCACAGCTTTGTTTTATTCGATTATTTCGGTATCGGGAGTTTCCTTTACCTCGTCAATGTTCGGGAGAGTTTCAGGCTCTTCGGAATCGTCCTCAAGCTCACCCTTCATGAGCTTATCAAACTTGTCACCGTCAATTTTTTCGTACTTGATGAGGTACTGTGCAAGCTCATGGAGCTTATCCATATGATCCGTGAGAATCTTCTCCGTACGGTCATAGCCGTTATGGATAATCGAGCTTATTTCCTCGTCAATCTCCTGTGCAAAGGCTTCGGAATAATCCTTGGCGTGACCGTAATCCCTGCCGAGGAACACCTCGCCGCTGCCCGAAGAATAGGAAACGGGACCTATCCTGTCGCTCATACCGTACTCTGTTACCATGCTCTTCGCAAGCTTGGTCGCACGCTCAATGTCGTTCGACGCACCGGTTGAAATATCGCCGAGCACAAGCTTTTCGGCAACTCGTCCGCCGAGAAGAACAACGATATCATCAAGCATACCGTTCTTGGTCTTGTACGACTTATCCTCGGTCGGCACAGACATTGTGTAACCACCTGCCGAGCCTCTCGGAATGATTGAAACCTGACGAACGGGGTCTTGCGTTTCAAGATAATAGGTCGAGATCGCATGACCTGCCTCGTGATAAGCGGTAAGCTTCTTTTCCTTGTCGCTCATCTTGTGCGACTTTTTCTCCGTTCCCACGATAACCTTAACGGTCGCTTCTTCAATCTCAGCCATTGTTATTGCTTTCTTGTTTCTTCTTGCGGCAAGCAATGCGGCTTCGTTAAGAAGATTTTCAAGGTCTGCGCCGACAAAGCCAACGGTTGAGTTAGCGATAACCTTGAGGTCAACATCGGGTGCAAGAGGTTTGTTCTTGGAATGGACTCTGAGAATGGCTTCTCTGCCCTTTGTATCCGGATAGCCGACTCTGACCTGACGGTCAAAACGGCCGGGTCTGAGCAGAGCCGGATCAAGAATGTCGGGACGGTTGGTCGCTGCAATAACGATAACGCCCTGATTCTTCTCAAAGCCATCCATCTCAACAAGAAGCTGGTTAAGAGTCTGCTCTCTTTCGTCGTGTCCGCCGCCCATGCCTGCGCCTCTGTGGCGACCGACGGCATCAATTTCATCAATAAAGATGACCGACGGAGCGTCTTTTTTGGCCTGGTCAAAAAGATCTCTGACTCTTGAAGCACCGACACCGACATACATCTCAACAAAATCCGAGCCGGAAATTGAGAAAAACGGAACATCGGCTTCGCCTGCGACGGCTCTTGCGAGGAGGGTCTTACCTGTACCCGGTGGGCCTACAAGAAGCACGCCCTTGGGGATTCTTGCGCCGAGGGTGCTGAACTTTTCGGGACATTTGAGGAAATCAACCATCTCGCTCAGCTCTTCCTTTTCCTCGTCTGCGCCGGCAACCTGTTCAAATGTAGTTTTCGTTTTCTGATCCTGCTGCTTCTTGGCGTTTATCTTGCCAAAATTCAGGGTTTTGTTCATATCTCCGCCCATCGTATTCATTCTTCTCATCATAATGACAAGAAGCACGATAAGCAGCACACCCATAATTACGGTTGGAAGAAGATTGACAAGCCATGAGGTCGATGAGCCTGAGATAAGCTCATACTTTATCACTTCGTCATCGCTCTTGGCATTTTTGTTATGCTCCCTGACCGTTTCGTTAACATCCTCAAGAAATACCGAAACATTCGGAACTTTATATTGCCATTTTGTATCGTCGTCCCTAAGCTTATATTTCAGCGTTCCGCTTGTAAGGTTAAGAGAAAACTCGCTGATTCTGTCATTGTCAAAGGCTTGCACGATCTGGTAATACTTGAGCTCCGCAGAGCGGTTGCTTGACTGCTGAGATGCGATCGCAATGCCGATAATCATCATAAGAGGAATAAGTATATACGGCAATATGGCAAAAATCTTATTTTTCTTCGGGTTTTTGTTCTGATTAGGACTGTTGTTCAAAAAAATCACTCCCTGTCAATCTTCATATATTTCAGGCTTTAGAACTCCGATATACGGAAGATTTCTATATTTTTCCGCAAAGTCAAGACCGTAACCGACGACAAATTCGTCCGGAACGAAGGTTCCGTAATAATCCGCCTTAATATCAGCCTCTCGCCTTTCGGGCTTATCAAGAAGCGTGCATATTTTTATGCTTGCCGGATTCCTTGTCTTGAGCAGCTGCGTTATATAATTAAGAGTCTTTCCGCTGTCGAGAATATCCTCAACGAGCAAAAGATCCTTGCCCTCAAGGTTGATGTCAAGATCCTTGATGATCTTAACCATCCCGGAGGATTTTGTGCCCGCTCCGTAGCTGGAAACACACATAAAGTCGATCTCGCACGGTACGGTGATCTCTCGCATGAGATCCGCCATAAATATGACCGAACCCTTGAGAATGCTGACGAGAGTTAGATTTTTTCCCTCATAGTCCTTGCTGATCTGTTCGCCGAGCCTTTTGACTATCTCATGCAGCTCTTCCTTGCTGAAATATACTTCTTTGATGTCGTTCTCAATCATTTTGTTTGTCCTCTCCGATAATTAAGATTTTTTCCGTTTCGGGTTTTATTTTGCATCTGTCTGCGCAGCCCAATCCTTCGACCCAGCAAACGCCGGCTTCATCCGCAAGAACCGGAACTCCGCTTCGATTTTCAATATGCTTTTCATTGAAAAGCTTTTTTAATGTTTTGGTGCAGGAGCTGCCTGCAAGCTTTATTTTGTCGCCCATCCGTCTGTTTCTCAGAACGCAGTGACCTACAATGCTATCATAGTCTAACACTTTATTGTGAACAGATTGTTTCGGCGGTAAATTATTTTTATTAATTATTTCGGCTCTGATTTCACCGACAGGGGTTTGCGTCTGCGGCAAATCAAAATCGACCTCCCAATCGGCAATTTCGATTTTTTCGGGATTTATCCTCATAATGCCGTTTTTGACCTCAACGATCGTATCTCCGATTATCTCGGTTTTTCCGCCGTCAAGAATTTTATCGACGCTTTCAATGTGCACCGCTTCGGGAATTATTCCCGTTTCGGCGGCAATTATTTCAAAAATCACACGCTTTCTCACGGCGATATGCTGCTTCGCTATAGCCTTGGCATTATAACCGTCAGCCGACCTTGACTTTTTTATTATTTCCCGGGAAAAGTCGCTCATGAAGTCGTTCTCCTCCTCGACGCCGGAAATCAGGCGCATAAAAGCCTTCTCGACCGAGGGATTGAGCTTTTTCAGTTCGGGAATAACATTGAGTCTAATTCTGTTTCGTGAATAAGCGTCGTCAAAATTTGTTTCATCGGTAACGAATTCTATCGAGTTATCGCTGCAATATTTTTCAATGTCGGCTCTCGTGCAGTCAATGAGAGGTCTTACGATATTATCCCTGACTGCCGGAACGGAGCAAAGCCCCTTAACGGAAGCTCCCCTTGCGATATTGAGCAACAAGGTTTCGCAGCGATCACTGAGTGTATGAGCAGTCGCAATAACGACATCCTCGGCAACGGAATTGAAGAAATCATATCTAACCTTTCTTCCGCACTCCTCAACGCCGATGTGCTCCTTTTTCGCCATACCCGGAACATCGACTCTCAGCACACGAGCCTCCACGCCGAGCCTTTTGCAGGCCTCGACAACAAATTTCTCGTCTCTGTCCGCCGTTTTGCCCCTGATACCGTGGTTGACATGGCAGGCGATTAGCTTCATATCGAATTCTTCGCTTAATTCGATGAGAATGTGCAACAACGCCATTGAATCTGCGCCGCCGGAAACTCCCACGGCAACCGTCCTGCCCTTGAGCGGCATATTATATCTTTCGACGGCTTTTTTTACCTTACATATCATTTCTGATCTTCTCCGCAGAAATAAAGAGAGTGTGATCCGCATCCCAAATCATTTCGACCGTATCGGTCGGTCCGTGTCGGTTTTTCGCAACGATTATTTCCGCCTTGTTTGCCATTTTCTGTTCGTTTTCGTCGTCCTGCTCCTCGTCATTGTTGTAATAATCCGGACGGTAAAGCATAAGAACGATATCGGCGTCCTGCTCTATAGAGCCGGATTCACGAAGGTCGGCAAGCTGGGGTCTGTGCGAGCCTCCCCTGCCCTCAGTGCCTCTGGAAAGCTGGGCGCAAACGATAACGGGAATCGCAAGATCCTTTGCCATAAGCTTCAATTCTCTTGTAATTTCACTGACCGCCTGAACACGGTTTTCCACTCTGCCGGCCGGACGGATAAGTCCGAGGTAATCTATTATAACACACTCAACATCACGAAGTCGTCGAATTCTCGCTTTCATTTCCGGCACGGTTATGGAGCTTGTATCATCAAAATAAAGTTCAACATCGGAGAGCGCATTTGTCGCAATGCCCAATCTCTGCCAATCCTCGCCGTCAAGCTCGCCCGTTCTCATCTTCGCCGAATTGACTCTCGCCTCGGTAGAAAGAACCCTCATTGCAAGCTGTTCCTTAGTCATTTCAAGGGAGAACATCAGCGTTCTTCTCTTGCCGATAACAGCAACATTCCTCGCAAGGTTCAGCGCAAAGCTTGTTTTACCCATCGCAGGACGAGCACCGATAAGAATAAGATCGGACTTATGCAAACCGGTGAGTACCTTGTCAAGATCGGAATAGCCTGTCGGATATCCCTTGTACAAATCCTTTTCGGGCGAAGTCAGGTGCTGGAGCGTCGTGTAAACCTCTCCCACGATGATATCGCCGATTTTTGACGGTGCATTCGTTTTTTTACCCTGACGGATATTATATATCCTTTGCTCCGCAGATTCAAGAAGAACATCCGCCGCCTGATCTTGCGTCGAAGCGTCCTCAATAATCTCCTTGGAGGCATTGATAAGCGAGCGTATGTAAAATTTTTCTTTTACAATCTTTGCATAGGATTCAACATTAGCTGTTGACGGAACACATTGCGCAAGCTGAAAAAGATAGTTTTTTCCTGCTGCGGAGTCATATACCTTATCCTTAACAAGGCTGTCAAGAACGATAAGCGGATCTATTTTTCCGCCCGAGGCTTCAATTGTCGCAATGGCAGTGTAAATCGCCCTGTGCTGCGGCAGATAGAAATCGTCGGCACTCAAATAGACCTGAACCTGCGGCATACACGCAGGATCCATCAGTATCGAGCCGAGAACCGCCTGTTCCGCTTCAAGGCTGAAAACCGCCTCACTTGAATAATTTGTATTATCCATTATTTTATCTCCGAATTATTTTTTATGCTTCAGATACCATTACGCTGAATTCGGCAGCGACGCCCTGATAGAGCTTGACAGTCGCAGGATAAGTGCCGAAAGCCTTGATGTCGTCAACCGTTATTTTTCTCTTGTCAATATCAATTCCGATCTGGGTTTTCATGACTGCGGCGATCTCCTTAGCGGTTACCGAACCGAAAAGACGACCACCCTGTCCCGCCTTGGCTGTTACCTTTATCGTTTTGCCGTTGATTTTTTCAGCCGAAGCCTTTGCCTCCTGAGTTTCAACATCAATTTTGTGTTTCTTTGAATTTTCACGGTTTTTAAGCTCCGTCATAGCCTGAGAATTGGCTTCTGCGGCAAGATTTCTCGGAAAAAGAAAATTGCGTGCATATCCGTCGGAGGCGTTGACAAGCTCACCTTTTTTTCCGAGACCCTTTACATCCTGTGTAAGAATTACCTTCATAATTTATACCTCGCTTTTATTTAATGATTCATTGTAGCGGTCAATACTGCGCATTACCTGCTCAGTGACCTCGGCAACGGTTGAATTTTTTTTCTGCACGGCAGCCATTGTCTGATGACCGCCGCCGTTCATATACTCCATAATAACTTGCACATTGACCGCACCGAAGGATCGGGCGGAAACGCAGACGGCGTCGCCGAGAGTAAAAATAACGAACGAAGCGTCAACTCCGCTGATGCTCAGAAGCTCGTCGGCAGCCTGTGCGCCGATAAGCCTTATATTTGACGAATCGGAATCGGTAACGGCTATTGCGCAATTTTTATACTTTCTTGCCGAATCGACGATTTTGTTCCTCTCGTGATAGCTTTCTATATCGTTTGAGAAAAGCTTTTTGACTCTTATCGGGTCTGCACCGAGATCCTTTAGCCTTGCCGCCGCCTCAAAAGTTCCGACGCCGACACGAAGAATAAAATTCTTAGTATCAAGCATAATTCCGGAAAGAAGCGAATCGGCAACAAAGCTGCCCGTTTCGTCAACGGCGGGAATATATTCGATAAGCTCCGTCACCATCTCCGAGGCCGAGGATGCGCTCGGATCGTGGAAGAAAATAACCGCATCGTCGATATAATTGACCGCCTTTCTGTGATGGTCGATAACGATAGTCATTTTTGACATTGAAAGCAAATCGGGATTTTCGACAAAATTCTTTATATGGGTATCAACGACAACAAGCAGATTTTTCTTGCTTCTGGCAAAATCAAGCTTCGCCGTCTCGGTCGAAACAACAGCTCCGGGAAATTCGCTCTCGGCTCTTTCAATGAGCGGCTTTGCCATTGTTTTTTCTTTATCGGTAACAAGGAATGCGTTCTTGCCAAGCTTTCTTGCAATACAAACAACGCCGAATGCCGAGCCGATCGCATCAAAATCAGGGAACCTGTGACCCATTACATAAACATTCTCACAGCCTTGAATAAGCTCGGAAAGCGCAGATGCGACAACTCTCGACTTGACCTTGCTGCCTGTTTCTACGCTCTTTGAAACACCGCCGAAGAATTCGTATTTATCCTTATTCTTTATAACCACCTGGTCGCCGCCTCTGCCCAAAGCCATATCCAATGAAAGCTTGGCGTTCTTTTCGCACTCGGCTATATCCGCACCCGTGCCTACACCGACCGAAAGCGTTACGCCGACATATTTACCGTCATAGGTAAAATTTCTGATTTTATCAAGAATATCGAACTTCCTCGATATCATATCATCGATATTCTGCTTCTCTGCAACGACATAAAAGCTCTTATCGCTAACCTTGCTTATAAGGCAGGGATACTCGGAAAGCCATGTTTCTATGTTCTTTTCGACGCCGTTCCTGATAGCGGAGCAATCGCTTTCCCTGTGATCCTGCTGAATTTCGGACATATTGTCGATCGTCATTATCGCAAGCGCCGGGCGGCAACGGAAATAATCCCTTGCGATGCTTCTGTATTTTGAGATATCCACAAGGTACATTACGATATATTCGCCCTCGCCGATTTGAGCACGGTGGGAGAAAACATTGAAGCTCTTATCATCGCAGTCGATAACAACTCCGTTGACCGAAGCGTCAAGCAGCGTATCCGTTCCGACATTTTCAAAAACCGAGTTCAACTCGCCGTAGCCGGATGAGTGCGAGCCCATCGCCTCCTCAAAGCGGTCATTGAACCATTCGATCTTTCCGTTCGGCGAACAAATTATTATCGGCAGAGGAAAGTTGTCTGAAATATTCTTTACATATTGCTCAAGGTTTGACGAGATATGGGTAATCAGCTTTTGCTTTCTGATGCTCATCAAATCATAGTTTACGATCAGATAAACCACAACGGCGATATCGGCGATAAGCTCAATCACCGCAAGCCAAACAGAGCCGAAAATAAATGTCAGCACCGTAAACAGCAAGGCAGCCGCAGATGCGCCGCAAATAACCGGAAAGCTGCGTATCAATGATCTGATCTTGTCCTTCATAAATTAAACCTCCATGATAATCGAAAGAATCATCGGGCTTCTCTTTGTTTTTTCATACATGAGGTGCGACACCTCATCTCTGACCTTGGATTTGATCGTGTTCCAATCACGAATATTGTTATAAATGCAGTTTTCTATTGCAAACTTTGCAATCTCTCTCGCTTCGTCAATAAGCTCTTCGGATTCTCTGACATAGACGAAGCCTCTTGTCATTATATCCGGACCTGCCAAAATTTCACCCGAATATGAATCCATTGTGGCGACGACGATTATAAGTCCGTCCTCGGCAAGACGCTTTCTGTCTCTGAGGACAACATTGCCGACATCGCCCACTCCCGATCCGTCAACGAACACCTGACCGGCAGGTATATTCTCCAAAGGCTTTATTCCCTTCTCGGAAATATCAAGGCAAACGCCGTTATCGGCAATAAAAATATTGCTCTTGGGAATGCCCATGCTCATCGCAAGCTGCGCGTGTTTTCTGATATGCTTCTGCTCGCCGTGAACGGGGATAAAATACTTTGGCTTGATGATACCCATCATCAGCTTAAGCTCCTCCTGACAGGCGTGACCGGAGACATGGACGCCGTAGCTTTTTTCATAGATAACATCTGCACCTAACTTCATCAGCTCGTTGATGACATTGCCTACGGTTTTTTCGTTGCCAGGAATGGGATTTGCAGAAATAATTATGCAGTCATTCGGACCGACAGAAACCTTTCTGTGTCCCGAGAAGGCCATTCTTGAAAGCGCAGACATAGGCTCGCCCTGACTTCCGGTCGTTATGATAACCATCTTATCATCGGGGTACTTGTTAATCATATCAATGCTGACAAGCTCCCCTTCCTTAACATTGAGGTAGCCTAGCCTTGAACCGATCTCAACGACATTTTCAAGACTTCTGCCGGAAAGAGCAACCTTTCTGCCGAGCGATTGCGCCTGATCTATGATCTGCTGAACCCTGTGAACATTTGAAGCGAAGGTCGCAATAATTATACGACGCTTGCCCGCCTGCTCAAAAAGAGTTCTCAGCGACGCTCCGACGGCTCGTTCCGATTCGGTATAGCCCTTTCGCTCGGCATTCGTTGAATCGGAAAGCATACAAAGCACGCCCTCGCTGCCAAGCTCCGCGAAACGGTTTATATCGATCATTCCGCCGTCGATCGGAGTGCTGTCGATTTTAAAGTCGCCCATCTGAACGATAACCCCAGCCTCGCACTTTATCGCAAAAGCAAGCGCATCGGGAATCGAATGGTTAACATGGATGGCCTCAATATCGAATTTTCCGAGCTTTATTGTATCTCCGGGCTTGATGACATTTAGCTTTGCGCCGCTGAGAAGCTTGTGCTCCTCAAGCTTGCCCTCAACCAGTCCCATGGTAAGCCTTGTTCCGTAAACCGGTATGTTTATCTTCTGAAGAAGATAGGCAAGAGCACCGATATGATCCTCATGTCCGTGAGTTATAACGATACCCTTTATTTTGTCCCTGTTTTCCTCAAGATAGGTGAAATCCGGAATAACAAGGTCAACGCCGAGCATATCGGCCTCAGGGAATGCAAGTCCGCAGTCAACAATAACAATGTCGTTCTCAAATTCATAGACCGTGATGTTTTTGCCTATCTCATTAAGTCCTCCGAGGAATCCTATCTTAACCGACTTAACGGGCTTCTTTCTGCCTTGCTTTTTCTTGGAATTTGCCGCTCCGGCACTTTTATTGTTGGTTCTTTTTTGATTCGTCTTTCTTTTTTCGGCCTGTTGAGCGTTTTTGGAATTCGATTTGGCAGATTTCGGTTTCTCGCTCTTCGCCGCTTTACTCTTTGGCGTTTTCACAGCCTTGGAGGGCTGCTTCACGCTCTTTTTTGCCTGCTTGTTCTTTGTTGCAGGCTTCTGACCTTTGTCAGTTTTTTCATTTTTCGGCATTAAATAAACTAACTCCTATTCTTTAAATTTTTATGTAAACCGCATTATAGACAAAGAATAAATATTGATATAACATAATTACCCAATCTAACTAATTTATGATACTATTTTTTTTTTCAAAAGTCAATGATTTACGATAATTATTATGGGCAAAAGTCTAAAATCGTAATCAAACATTAATTCCGACTTATTGTATTTTTCTTCGCAGTATGATAAAATACATTACATGAGGTGAAACAATGAAAAAGGTTGAGATTTTTACGGACGGAGCGTGCTCCGGCAATCCGGGTCCCGGCGGTTGGGGCGCAATATTGAGATATAAGGGCACAGAAAAAGAAATCAGCGGCGGCGAACGCAAAACCACAAACAATCGAATGGAGCTTACAGGCGTGATCGAGGCGCTGAAGCTTCTCAAAGAGCCGTGCGAGGTTACTCTGACAACAGACTCCAAATATGTAGCCG
>CAVJIV010000037.1:0-9333 GCA_963649715.1 bacterium
ATTTCTTGCGGTCTGGTTTGCTACGCTCTTTTTCTTCTTTTGTATTTAAGTTCTGTTTTCAGACTTTGCTCTTCTCACTGTCTTCAAAATTGATCCTTATATAATCCTTGTAAAATTCCACAATTCCCTCCTTAACATTCGTCTTGTGCATTCCTGTCGAAGCCGACACTGCTCCCGCAATTATAACCGCGACTGCGGCGGCAATTGCAATTATCCTCGTTAATACATGTTTTTTCTTTTTAGTCTTTATTTCACCGTCCCTTTCCTTTTTTTCGTCATTATTAAACGCATGAATTGCCTTTAAACAATAATCTATAAGCTCGGTGTCCACCTCTTCTTCGGGCTTGGCAAGTTCAGCATTTATCAACAAATCAAGTTCTTCTTTTGACAGTAAATTTTCTTCGTCATTCAAAATATTTCTGAATTCGTTGTTTGTCATAAAAGTTTCTCCTTTGCTTATATAGTCGAGAAAAAATCAAAAGGTTACAAAAAATATTGCACAAATTATTTATCTTCTCTTTGTTCAATATGTCTGTTCATTTCTTTGCATTACTTTTTATCTTTTCTCTTGCTCGAAAAAGTATCTGTTTTACATTTGCTTCACTCAAATTTCTCTCAGCGGCAATCAACTTGATTTTCTTGCCCCTTTGGTAATAGTCCTCGATTATTACTTTTTCTCTTTCATCAAGGCGTTCAAGCACTTTATTTTTTATCAGTTCTATCTCATCATCAGAGACCTCATCAAAGCTATAGCCGTCATGCGAACCTACCGAATCACCGAAAGCAGACAGCGAAAGAACATTGGCATTATTCTTCCTGTCCGAATCATAAAAATCAATTATTTTATTCTTTGCAACAGCTGTTAACCACGCCTTTGGATACAATATTTCAGTTTTATTCTCTAATGCTTGCACCAAAGCAGTATATACCTCACTTATACATTCATCAGCCTTGTGCGAATCGCTGAGCTTATATTCACATAAATTTCTTATGTATCGGCAGTTTTCACTCCATATTTGCTCACATAAGTTTTTCATTCATAAATCCCCTTTTTAAGGTAATCTGTCACTTAATTTCAGATTTTTGAAATTTCATCAAGCTTCGTTTTGGGATTATTTTCTTTTATCTCATCGAGGAATTTGCCGATTTTGGCGTGAACGGAATCGACCTCACGCTCAAATTCCGCCGCCGACATTCTCAAAACACCGAAGCGAACCGCCGAAAGCTGAATCAGATTATCCGATGTAACAACTCTCACTCGGTCGTTTTTGCCAATCTCGGAGATGAGTTTTTCAATATAAACATCGCCCAGCTCCCTCTCCTTTGTGTAAACAACATGAATATTGTGAAAATCGAACCGTTCGCCGGTGTTGCCCGGCACCTTGTATGCGTCAAAGACGAGTACAACATTGTTCTTAGTGTATGCGCTGTAATTGCACATTATCTCCATCAGCCGCTCTCTTGCCGCTCCGAGGTCGCTGTCGGCAAGGCTTTTCAGCTCGTCCCATGCAAAAATAACATTGTAGCCGTCAACGAGAACATAGCTCTTGCGCTCCGTCAATTCAAGCGCCGTTTGATTTTCGTCATTCTTCTTCGCCGTCGATCTGTAAAGCTCATATTTCGGCTTGCCGAATTCACGCTCCATTATAGCCTCAAGCTCCTTATCGTCAATGCGCAGATTTCTGCGGTTGACAGGCGGAGTATAGGGCTTTTCCTTTTCCAAACAGCTTTCAAGATGCATATACTCCCCGACCCTGTTCCATTTCACGCCGAAGCCGCCGCCATGAGCGCAAAATACGGAATCGGGTGTATTTTCAAGGTCTGCCTCCGGGTCGTAGGCAAGCTCGGCCGTCACCTTTTCGGCATTGTGGCAATCGTCATAGCCTGCGTTTTCGCAATAAAGGCGACCTCTGCCACCCGTATACGCCGCAAGCTCCGAGGCGTAGCCGTTCAGCTCCGTAACGGGTGCTTTTCCCCTGAGAACGGACATTCCGCCGCTTTCCTCCGGGGCGTCAAAGCTTCCGGATTTCATTCTTATATCGTTTATCGCCCTGCCTATCTGCTCGCTCGGCACTTCAATCCTAAACGAGAAATAGGGTTCAAGAAGCTTCAATTTCGCCTGCATAAGTCCCTGACGGATCGCTCTGTAGGTTGCCTGACGGAAGTCTCCGCCCTCCGTATGCTTGATATGCGCCCTGCCGGCCGCAAGGGTGATTTTTATATCCGTTATCGGCGAACCGGTCAGCACGCCGAGATGCTGCTTTTCGCCCAAATGCATAAGTATCAGTCTTTGCCAGTTGCGGTCGAGTGTGTCCTCACTGCAAGCAGTGTCGAAAACAAGTCCGCTGCCCCTCGGCAACGGCTCCATAATGAGATGAACCTCGGCATAATGGCGCAGCGGCTCATAGTGACCGACGCCCTCAACGGTGCTTTCTATCGTCTCCTTATACATAACCCTGCCGGAGTCGATGTCTATTTTCACGCCGAAACGCTCGGCGACAATGCTTTTGAGGATCTCCGCCTGCACCTCGCCCATCAGTCCGACATGGATCTCCTTGAGATGGCTGTTCCATGTAACATGAAGCTGAGGGTCTTCCTCCTCAAGCTCACGAAGCTTAGGCAAAATCGTGTCTGCGTCGCACTCTGGCGGCAGCACAACACGGTAATTCATGACCGGCTCAAGAGTCGGGCTGTCCCCTGCCGCCTCAAAGCCGAAGCCCTGCCCGTTGCGTGTCTTGTCAAGCCCCGTCAAGGCGCATATTTCGCCCGAATGCACCTCGTCCGCAGTTGTAAACTTTGCGCCGGAATAGATTCTGATTCCGCTGATCTTCTCGTCATCTACCGTCTCTCTGACCCTTATCGAGCCGCCCGTGACCTTGATATAGGTCAGGCGAACGCCCTGCGGATCGTGGCTTATTTTGAAAACCTTTGCGCCGAAGGCTTCGGGATATTCCGGCTGAATCGTGTATTTTTCAAGCGCATTTATGAAATCGTCAATGCCCTCAAGCTTCAATCCCGAGCCAAAAAAGCAAGGGAATACCTGCCGCAGCTTAATCGCTTCGGCAATTTCTTTTTCATCCGTTGCTTCGCCGCCGAGGTATTTTTCCATCAGGCTCTCGCTGCAAAGTGCCAAGCCCTCCGCCATATCGGCTTCATCGCAGAAATTGACAAACTCTCCGTCAAGCTCGGCATTGAGATTTTCGATTATCTCCTCACGGCTCTTTCTTGCAAAATCCATCTTCGTCACGAAAACAAAGGTCGGCACATTGTAGAGCTTTAAAAGCTTCCACAATGTCAGCGTGTGCGACTGAACGCCGTCAAGTCCGCTGATAACAAGGATCGCATAATCAAGCACGGCAAGAGTACGCTCCGTTTCGGAGGAAAAATCGACATGACCGGGAGTGTCAAGCAGCGTAACCTCTATATTCTCCGTCGAAAAAGCCGCCTGACTCGCAAAGATGGTAATGCCTCTTTCACGCTCAAGGGCATGGGTATCCAGAGCCGTGTCACCGTGATCGACACGACCTATTTTGCGTAATTTTCCCGTACGATAAAGCATCGCCTCGGCGAGAGTTGTTTTTCCTGCGTCAACATGAGCCAAAATTCCTGCAACGATCTTTTTCATAGCTACCTCGATTGGTTTTATTCCGAAGCAACACCGCACACCCAATTATGCGGTATTGTCTTGAAATATTTTACCAAAAAACTTAATAAAAGTAAATAAGGATCGCCGTTACGACAACCCTTGTTTACTAACCGTTTAATTCAATTATATCAACCGTATTTCCATGCTCACGCATGAGCTTAATAAGGTCTTTGACCTTTAGCCAAACCGTTGCCGTGTTGTCGTTCGGGTGAACTCCGATTATCTGCGGCTCATCGAAAAAATCCTTGTCGATAAATGCGTGAACCTTCAGCTCCGTGTCGTTCAGCACACCGAGCGGAGTAACCGAACCCGGCGTCAAGCCCATTATCGTAAACAAATCCCCCGGCGAGGCAAAGGTCAACGGCTTCGTACCGTTTCGCTTTCTGAACTCCTTCAAATTAACTCTCTTATCGCCCTTTACGGTAATCAGATAATAATTTCTCTTTTTATCGTCACGAACAAAAAGATTTTTTGCGTCACATTCGGGATAAGGCAAATTGACCTCATCAAGCTCCGCCATGTTGAATACCGCCTTGTGCTCCGTCACCTCGTAGTCAATACCCTTTTGAATCAAAAAATCATATGTTTCCTGTTTATTCATGTTTTCCCCTCTCAAAGTATAAGCTCAAACACCATATAATCCGTCCACCCCGTGTCCTCATAGAACATGCTCAGCGTTTTGAGATATTTAAAGCCCATTTTCGTGTATGTCCTTTCGGCAGGAATATTGCCGCCGAGAACCGTTCGGCATTGTATTAAGACAATAATACGCCGAAAAGCCATTACTGTCAACATAAAAAGCCCACGGCGAACCGCAGGCTTTAAAATAATTTCTATGTGCTTATTTCTTGCTCTTTGCCTTGCTCTTAGCTCCCTTTGAGTTGTATGTAAGAGCACCGACAAGCATGATAACGGCAGCAATGATGATGAAGCCGACATTCTTTATGCCGTGCTTTGCAATGGCTGCGTAAATGAACAGGCACGCACCGGCAAAGGAAAGCAGCGGCATGATAAAGCGGCGGAATACATTAAGCTCCTTGCCCTTAACCATAAGCATGATATAAACAGGAAGATAGAAAGCGTAAACGCAGATGAGCGGAAGCTCGGTTGAATCGAAAAGGAAGATCGAGCCTTTTCCCGTATAGCTTGCAAAAGAGGTAAGGTTTGCCATGTAGAAATAGAAGAGCCAAACCGCATTGGCGATAAGCGCAACGATGGAAGCGTTTGACGGCATCTCGGTCGCTCTGTCGATCTCGCCGAGGAAATCGGGTCTCGGTCCGTGATTTCTTGCTGCAAGGGAGTAGAAGCCTCTGTCACAGGCAAGCGTAAGTCCGTTAAGAGTGCCGAGACATGAAATTGCGATAAATACAGTCAAAATCGTGCCGGCAACATTGCCAAAAATGGTCTTGAAAGCATAGCTTGCGCCGTTCGGGATAAGCTCGGCAGTCTTGATGCTGCCGGAAATTCCGATATAGTAAAGCATATAAACTGCAACAACAATGAGCGTTCCGAGAACAAGAGCACGGGGAAGGTTCTTCTTCGCGTCTTTAAGCTCGGAGTTGATGGCCGTTGCGATAACCCAGCCCTCGTAAGCGAAAACCGAGGTGCAAACGCCGGCAAGAATAAGATTGGACGAAATACCCTCTCTTGCAACCTGCGTGCTTGAAACAATGTTACCCTCTGCATCCTTGACGATTTCAACAACGGAGTTCATGTTGTCGATAAGCACGCCGTTCTTGATTCCGAAAATCGTTCCGACAATCGCCATGAGCAAAAGCGGAATAAGCTTGATAACGGTTGTTGAAACCTGAAAATGACCGGCAATCTTCGGAGAAAGCGTATTGAGCGCAAAGCTCAGAATAAGGTAAACAAAAGCGAGAACCATTGTTTCCGCATCCGCTGCGCCGTAGCCGAAGAGAGCCATTGTGTATCTTGCCGAAAGCCATGCAAGAGCCGATGTCATTGCCGGATAATAGATCGTTGCCATAAACCAGCCGACATAATAGGCATACTTGCTGCCGACAAGAGCCTCGGAATAGTCAACGATACCGTTGATCTTCTCGAATTTTGTTCCCATGACGGCAAAGGTGTATGCGCTGATTACCATAACGAAGCCGCCGATAAGCCATGAGAGCAGAGCAACCGGAAGATCGCCGTTCGTGATATTGAGCATCGCCTCTGCCTTGAAGAAAACGCCGGAGCCTACAACGATTCCGACAACCATACAGATAGCGGTGATCAAACCGTATTTCTTTTTCAATTCTGCCATTTGGATTTAATCCCCTCTCTTTTTTGCATCCAAAAAATAAAAAATAAAATTTGTTATAAAATTATACAATATTTCTTGCAAAAAGTAAACCTACATATTATAATATATCTATTACAAAATGTTATTATGTTAGGAATGATAACTATATGGATTCAGAAAAATTTTATGCGCTTCTCAAAGCAGTCGAATGCGGCAGCCTCACCGGAGCAGCCGAGGAGCTTGGCTACACCCAGGCGGGACTGACGCACATGATGAACCGATTGGAAAAGGAAATCGGCGTTTCGCTTCTCCAGCGCACAAAGCTCGGCGTAAAGCTTTCCCCCGACGGGCAGGAGCTTTTGCCCTATATTAAGCACTTCACCGATTCTGCGGCGGCGCTTGACACCGCAATCAAGAACATCAAAGCGGACGACAACAAGGTGATAAGGATCGCCGCCTATTCGAGCATCGCCAATCACTGGCTGCCGGTTATAATCAGCAGCTTCCGCAAGGAAAATCCCAATGCAAAATTTGAGCTTCATGTCGGACTGCCGGAGGAAATCACCCGCCTTGTTGCGAACAGCGAGGTTGACCTCGGATTCATGAGTCTTATTCAAAACAACAAATTTGACTGGATTCATCTGCTTGATGACCGAATTTTCGCCGTCCTCCCGCCCAACGACACCAATTCGGACGAATACATCACAATGGACTTCTTTCAGGACAAATCTTTTTTCATCCCGACATACGGAGCTGACGGCGACATTCTGAGAATAATTCGTGAAAGCGGCATCGAGCCAAACATCAATTCAACGACGGTTGACGACGCGACCGTTGTTTCAATCGTCAGTCACGGTCTTGGCTACAGCATTTTGCCGAAGCTTATTCTTGACGGAATGAAGGGCAATGTTATCACAAAGCAGCTCCGCCCCGACGAGCACCGTGATCTCGGCATTATTGTAAAGTCAAAAAGCACAATGCCGCTCATCGTGCAAAAATTTGTCGCTTGCAGCAAAAAAGTCATCAGAGAGCTTGAAGATTAAGAACATTAAATTAAAATTTTCTTTTTCTCTTGATTTAATTTAATAATGGTTATATAATTATTATACAACTATATGGAGGTTTGTTATGGAAGAGAATAAAAAAGAGCAGTTCAACAGAGTTGACGAGCTTCTTGAAAATACTTCGGCTGAAAACAGAATCAAGTTCAACGAGGACGACGCAATAGATCTGCTTTCGTCTCAGGAAAGCGAGCCTGTCGAGCAGCAGACCGAGCCTGAAGCCCTTAATATTGAAGCAAACAACATACCCGAAGCGGACTTTGAGGATGAAGACGAAGAGAATTCCGGATCTGTCTGCATTATTGACGAAACCTCGACAACGATCGAGCTTTCCGACAGCACCGAGGCTTATCAGACTGTGAACGAAGAAAAACCTCGCCGTCAAAAAAAGGACAAAGAAAAACTCAAGTTCAATGCCCTGCAAATCGTTTTGATTAGCGTTGTCGGTGTTTTGCTTCTTTGGTGTATCGCTTTCACGGCGGATCATACCATCGCCGCTCAGGGCTATTCGCCGATTTTCAGCGTTCAGACGCAGACCTATGAGGACGGCAGCGCAAGCTTCAAGGGTCTGGGCTACAAGATACAGTTCAGATTCGACGCAAACGGAAATTTGACACAGAAGTGCGTCCCGATATGGAAGGACGGTCCCAACGACACCGCCGACAAGCAGGAAAGCGGCGCATCATTTCAATAATACAAATTCCCTTAATCGTTAAAAGCCCTTCGTGCCATTGTGCAGGAAAGGCTTTTCTTTTTTTGTGCCACAACCTCTGCCGCGGCATATCCTGTTAATAGGCAAAAGCCGAAAAAATTCCCGGCAGAATATTCTCCGTCGGGTAAAAGGAGTTAATCAAATTGAACAATTATCCATTTGAACGCTCTGCCAAAGCGCCGATGGGTTTTGCACAGAGTGCACCCGTTATGCAGTCGAGCTTCGTCTCCGCACTGCCGGAAAATCCCGTTGTTGCAATGGCATACATTCCGTTTCAGACAGATACAACCGCCTATGACGAAATGAAGGCACTCAAGAGCGGCACACTTTTTCCCATTCTCGACAAGCCTTTCATGGGTCGTGGTGCAAGATGACAAAAGCTATGCTTTCTCGGCAACTTGACGCCGTCCAATTCGCAATGTGGGAGCTGCATCTTTATCTCGATACCCATCCCGATGACCTTAGTGCACTTGCGCTTTACAAAAAATATGAAGAAAAAAACGAGAGCCTTGTCGCAGAATATGAAGAAACCTGCGGTCCGCTCTATTCAAATTCAGACCCCGGCGTATCATGGCTCAAAAATCCGTGGCCGTGGGACTTAGGGGGAAATAGCTGATGTTTGTTTATGAAAAGAAATTGCAGTACCCCGTCAAAATCGCCACTCCCAACGCCAAATACGCAAGTATCATCATATCGCAATACGGCGGTGCTGAGTGTAAAGGAATATAACTTTTTATAACCCCATAAACACAAAAAATTCCCTCAGACTGAGGGGATTCCTGAACACTCTATGTACTACTCCACTTTATTTTGTAGTGCGGGTTCACCTACAACTATTCTTCCACATTGAAAAATACCTTCTTCAAAAGATATATCTGCTGCGATATCTTGCTTGTAACTATTCATTTTCATGTCATCAAATTTAATTGCAAAATTTAATCTATCACAAAAATTCATTTTATAAAAGCCTCTATCGTCCTTAATTTTTAATTTGATTTTCAAATCGTTACATTGATTTTTCTGGATTACATTGGAAATGCAATCAAACGGTTGCGAACAGTAATATTCAATAAAATCACTTTCACATATGCAATTTGACAATTCCTCATATTCAACACAGCAATGGGTAGCTGTTCCGTTACCGATATTTTTAAATGGTATCGTTAAAGTATCTCCGCTCTCAAGACTAACATTCGGTTCATTTATTAAATATGGCATTATCGAAATTCTATTTATCTCATTCTGAGCATCGATTCGTTTTTGGTTTCCCTCTTTAAGTGCTTTTATCTGTTCTTGGTGCATAGTTTTTGTTTCTTCAATATCTTTCAGATGTTTTTTTTGTTGTATTTCCATATTTTTGTTTGCCCGTTTTTTTTCGACTATCAGTGTAATTATCATTATAATAATAGGCACTACTGTTGATAATAACATGGATATAACATCCAAGACTCCGAACTCTTTCCATTTTAAAAGATGTTCTAAGAAATTTAATTTCATTTACAATCTCCTTTTATAAAATCGTCCCGCCAACCAAAACGGTTTTATTTTAATACTTTACTTTACTTTAATTTATTGCCTCATCACGGATTTGTGGGGAATAAATAAAAATAAGTATTGAAAAAGAGCGTAGAAAGCTCCAGAATTGTAGTGACCATACAAACAATTC
>CAVJIV010000038.1:0-8570 GCA_963649715.1 bacterium
TCATGATGTTTTACCCTCCTAATGTAATGAAGATTTGCGATAAAATATCCTTGAAAGAATTAAGGTGACCTGCCTCCTTGCTGTATACAAATATAATACAGTAAATTTTTCGTTATGTCAAACGAAATGTTCGGGCAATACCGCACAAACATTAAGGCAATTGTTCATGCAATATCGCAAAAAAAATGGGACGAAAATTCGCTGAATTTATCAATACAACATTTTTCAATAAAACAGTTGACAAAGCTTGACCCATATGGTAAAATTCTAAATACCGCATATTACGGGCGTCGCTTTCGGGCGGCACAAGTGATTTATTCCGCCCTATGTAGCGAGTCCATAATAAAGGAAGGTTAGTTAGAATGTACGCAATCATCGTTACCGGCGGCAAGCAGTACAAGGTAGAGGCCGGAGATACCCTCTACATTGAGAAGCTTGACGTTGAAGCTGACAGCGAAGTTGTTTTTGACAAGGTTATCGCAGTCGGTAAGGAAGATGGCATTGTTGTAGGCGCTCCGTATGTTGACGGTGCTACTGTAACGGCAAAGGCTGTCAAGAATGGCAAGGCGAAGAAGGTAGTTGTATTTACCTACAAGCCGAAGAAGAACGAGAAGCGCAAGATGGGTCACAGACAGCCCTACACTAAGGTAGAAATTTCAGCTATCAACGCATAAGGCAATGATAAAAATTGATTTTTTTACCTCGGATGATTTAATCGAGGGATTCCGGATAAGCGGCCATTCCGGCTCGTCGGAGATAGGCTCGGACATTATCTGTTCGGCAGTTTCCTCGGCGGCTTATATGGCGGCAAACACAATAACCGAGATTGTAAAATGTAATGCCGAGATCGATGTTTCCGACGGATTCATGAGCTTTTGCGTTACAACTAAATTATCCGATGCGCAGCAAATTCTTGAGGGCTTAAAGCTTCATCTTGAGGCTTTAGCCGCAGATTATCCGGACAACATTAAACTAACACTACGGAGGTGTCAAAATGCTTAAGATCAACATTCAGCTTTTCGCTCATAAGAAAGGAATGGGTTCCACCCGTAACGGCCGTGATTCCGAGTCAAAGAGACTTGGCGCAAAGCGTGCCGACGGTCAGTTTGTTCTTGCAGGTAACATCCTTTACAAGCAGCGCGGAACACACATTCATCCGGGCAACAACGTTGGCAAGGGTTCTGACGATACTCTTTTCGCTCTCATCGACGGTACTGTTAAGTACGAGCGCTGGGGCAAGGATCGCAAGAAGGTCAGCGTATATCCCGTTGAGCAGTAATCTTTATTAAAGAAAAGGTCGTTGAATTTTTATTCGACGGCTTTTTTTCTTGCAAAAATAATGTTGTAAAAATTTTCGGTTTATGATAAAATAATACAAAACATTTTTTAAAGGTGAAATCATGCTTAATGAAGATGAGATAAAAAAGGTTTTCGGTCAGCGATTGACCGAGGCGAGAAAGGCGTGCGGAATAACACAATTGAGCCTCGCTGAAAAACTGAATTACAGCGACAAAGCCGTCTCGAAGTGGGAGAGAGGGGAGAGCTTGCCCGATGTTTTTACCATCATGAAGATCGGCGAGGCTCTCGGCGTTACGATGTCGTATCTGTTGGGTGAGGAGGACAAGCCGAAAGTTCCGGAAAAAATCGTCAACGAGCAGCGTTCCAGACGAACGATCTCGGTATTTGTTCCGCTTGTATCTGCCGTAGGAATTTATTTTATCGCTTCTGTTCTTTTTTTGATTTTTAAACAGATTCCGTCGGTTGCGATTTATGCCGATTATTCATTTTTGTTTGCGCTGCCGGTTATGTTTATAACTCTCAGTGTGTTTTCCTTTATTTGGTGGAAGAACACTGCGCAGTTTTTCTGCCTGTCGTTCCTGATATGGACAACCTTTCTAAGCGTCTACACGGCGGTGGATCTTTTTGCAAATCTACCGGAGTTTAAATATATTTTCCTCTCATGCGCAATGCTGCAAATTATTTGCGTGATCGTGTTCGTGTTTGTGCATTTCAAGAAAAAGAATAAATAAAAACATTCAGATGTAAAACGATGTGGGTGAATTTATGAGTTTCGTTTCGTTCAGCTTCATATTGCTTTTCGGAGTATTTGCCGTGCTCTATTTTGCGCTGCCTCACAAATGCCAGTGGCCGATGTTGCTGATTTTTAGCTATGCATTTTACTGGTTTGCGGCTGAAAAGTTGCCGATTTATATGATCGTCACCACGGTTGTTACGTTTTTCTCAGCTTTTTTAATAGACAGTATAAACGGTAAATCAGACAATTATATAAAAGATAATAAGGAAACAATTTCAAGACAAGAGAAAAAGGAACTTAAGAATAAAGCTAAGAAAAAGGGAAGGGCAATTCTCGTTACTGCGCTTGTTTTAAACTTTGGTTTGCTCGCTGTTTTCAAATATTCTGATTTTGTTGTCGGAAATATATCCGGTTTGTTGGTTCATTTCGGAATAGAGACGGGATATACGGGATTCAATTTATTACTGCCGCTTGGAATATCGTTTTATACTTTCCAAAGCACCGGATACATAATAGATGTTTATCGTGGTAAGGTTAAGGCGGAAAAAAATCCGCTCAAATTAGCTCTCTTTGTTTCCTATTTTCCGCAAATCATTGAGGGTCCGATCGGTAGATTCGGTGATTTGCATATCCAGCTTATTTCGGAGCATAAATTTTCGTTTGATCGTTTAAAAAGAAATATTTTGCTTATTTTGTGGGGCTTCTTGAAAAAGCTGGTAATTGCGGACAATCTTGCCGTGACTGTTAACGAGATCAGCGGAAACTATGCGCAATATGACGGATTCCAGTTATTCGTTTGTATGATACTTTACGGAATACAATTGTACACTGACTTTTCCGGCTATATGGATATGGCAAGCGGATTTTCCGGTATACTCGGAATTGAACTTGCACAGAATTTTAAAAGACCATATTTTTCTACATCACTTGCAGAGTTTTGGAGAAGATGGCATATTACTTTGTGCGCATGGTTCAGAGACTATCTTTTCTATCCGATCTATATGTCAAAAAAGTGTATGGGAATCAGCAAAAAACTCAGAAAGAAAGGTCATAAAAAAGCGGCAACAATTATACCTACCTTTATTGCAACTGTAATCGTATGGTTCCTTACCGGATTGTGGCACGGTGCATATTGGACGGAGATAGTCTGGGGTCTTTGTAACGGTTTGATTATGATGTTCAGCCTTCAGTTTAAGGACGGGTATGAAAAGGTAAACAGAAGGTTACATATTAATGAAGAATCAAAAATCTGGACTGCATTTAGAATTATCAGAACCTATCTGCTTGTTACAGCACTTAATTTTATAACCGTATTCGAGAGCTTTTCCGATTCGGCAAAAGCCTTTGTAGGATTTATCAAGAATCCATTGCCGCACGGACTGTCATTGGCATATTTTTTACCTAAGTTATCCGGTTACGGAGTAATGATTACTTTAGTTGTATTATTATCTTGCACTCTGCTGTTTGCTGTCAGTCTATATGAAGAAAGACGCAAGAATCTCGGAGAAACGATTTGTGCCTGTCCATGGATTGTGCAAACGATCGTTTTTATTGTATTGTTTGCAATTGTAATACTTTTTTCAGGTAATGCATCCGGTTCTGCCGGAGTGTTTATGTATGCGCAATTTTAACGGAGGTAGTTGAATGATTAAAAGACGTTTCTTGAAAATAACTGCTTCATTAATATTGATTATTTTATTTATTTGTTTGTTAAATTTTCTTTTCGTTCCACCGATGAATGATCATTGGGCAAATAGGGACAGAAAAATAAACGAGAATAAAATAGATACTGTGTTTATCGGAGATTCGCTCGGTATGTACAGTATTCAGCCCTCGGTGTACGATAAAGAATTTAATAGAGTTTCATATAATGCCTGTACTGCGTGTCAGGACTTTTCCGATTCATATTTTCTCTTACTTGATTATATTAACAGCTTCCCCCGGCTAAAAGAAGTCTTTTTGATGCTTGATTATTATAATTTTAGTTTAGATTTAAATTACGGCGTTTCAAGCCGATTGGTTCAGTTTAACAGAATTTATTCGCCGTGTTTAAAAGCCAAGTATTTTTACGAAACTTGCCCGGTAAATGACTGGTATAATATTGTAATCAAAAAAGCTCTTTATAAAACTGATCCCAATGATGTTATAAAAAATATCAATGTCAAAATGAGCCGGGAGTATAGAAGTTATAATAAATTAACAAATGAAGATGTTTTTTACTGCGATAAAGGGTATGTCTGCACATATATGACAAACCATAATGAATCAGATCAATCATACGATGCCTCCAAAATGAATTCTGACAGTTTAAGATATTTTAACAAAATAATTGAATTGTGCAATAAGAATAATATCCGTTTATCTGTTATTCATAGCCCGATGACTTTAAATAGGATGAATTCGCTAAAAAATTATAATGAATTATATTTAACAGTAAAATCAGTTTGTGAATCATTTAATATCAATTACTATGATTACAACTATCCTTCAAAAATTATGGACTTAGATTATAAGTCCGACTTTAAAGACAACACTCACCTCAACTACTACGGAAGCTGCAAATTTATGAATCATCTTTGCAGGACTTTGTCAGGAGATAAAGAGGCTTTGGAAAAATTCAATCAGCAATAAGAATTTCCGCATATCGATAACCGATATGCGGAAATTCTCAATACAAGCAAATCAAAAATGCAAGAAAATGTGTGACCGTTCCGCCGAGGATGAAGAGGTGGAATATAAAGTGATAGTATCTTTTGAATCTTCCGATTGAATAAAAAATCGTGCCGAGGGTGTAAATTGCTCCGCCGAGGATAAGCAGACCGAAAAGCAGCAGGGCGTTTGAGTCGTTTTTGTAAATCGGGTAGAAAAGGAAAATGCACATCCAACCGAGCACCATGTAAAGTACCATTTGAAGAACTTTATATTTTTCCTGGTCGATAAATGTCAGAGCTATGCCGAGTATCGCTGTTACAACGCTGACCGAAATGCAAACAATCGCAAGCGTTTTGTAATAGGGGAGAACATCGAGTATCATCAGCGGAATGCTTGTGCCGGTTATCAGAATGAAAATTACCGAGTGATCGACGAGTCTTGCGATTTTTTTTGCTTTCCCCGGTGAAAGCCTGTGATATATCGACGAGCCGCTGTAAAGAATAATCATAGCGACGCCAAAAATAATTGAGCTTATTATGTGGTTTATGTCGTTTGATTTGATAAGCAAAACGGCCATGGCTATTGCGCCAAAAATTGCGCCGATAAGGTGAGAAACCGAATTTGCTTTATCCTCTTTTTCCGTGTAAAACGGAAGGCTTACATTATCAAGAACCATTTTGTTTTCTCCTTTTGCAAAGTGATTTTTTAGAGGGCAATATCGCACAATTGATGAGTGCGGATTACTCAAGGCATACGCCATGCTTTGTGAAACGCTGCACTTGACTTCCGATGCTGTCAAAGCAAGCTCGAACGATAGCAGCTTCAATGGTTACATTTTACACCGAAAGTCGGTAAAAGTCACCCTACACCGTGTTTGCGGCTCTCTACGGCGACTCTACCGGGAGTAGAGCGATTTTTTTGAACTCTACCGGGTATAATTCGACATTTTTTGAAAAAATTTTCTCTCTAACTCTTGATATATGTTTCACAGACTGATATAATAATTAGGATTGGGAAACACCCGAAAAACCGAAAGGAGATTTTTATAATGAACTATTCAGCAGAAGTTCAGGGAATGTGCTGTGTAGCCAAGGGTCCGAAGCACGACCCGGCTCCGATTCCCGAAGAAGGTAAGTGGATCGCTGCAAAGCAGATCACCGATATTTCAGGTTATACTCACGGCGTGGGCTGGTGCGCACCTCAGCAGGGCGCTTGCAAGCTCTCTCTTAATGTTAAGGGCGGCGTTATCGAGGAGGCTCTTGTTGAGACTATCGGCTGTTCGGGAATGACTCATTCCGCAGCTATGGCCGCTGAAATTCTTCCCGGAAAGACAATTCTTGAGGCTCTCAATACTGACCTCGTTTGTGACGCAATCAATACCGCTATGCGTGAGCTTTTCCTTCAGATCGTTTACGGTCGTACGCAGTCCGCTTTTTCGGAGGACGGTCTTGTAATCGGTGCAGGCATGGAGGATCTCGGTAAGGGTGCTCGCTCAATGGTCGGCACAATGTACGGCACAAAGGCAAAGGGCGTTCGCTATCTTGAAATGACAGAGGGCTATTGCACAAGAATGGCTCTTGATGCCGACGATCAGGTTATCGGTTATGAGTTTGTTTCTCTCGGCAAGATGACCGACTTCATCAAGAAGGGCATGGAGCCGAACGAGGCATATGATAAATCAAAGGGCACATACGGCCGCTTCGATGAAGCAGTTAAGTATATTGACCCGAGAAAAGAATAATTGAAGGAGGAATAACGCAATGGCACAGTTTGAAGGTTATGAGAGACGCGAGGCTAAGATCCTCGGCGTTCTTAAAGAGTACGGTATTTCCTCCATCGACGAATGTAAGGAAATCACACTTGCAAAGGGTATCGATGTTGATCAGATCGTTCGTTCAACTCAGCCCATTTGCTTTGAAAATGCTATCTGGGCTTACACTGTAGGCGCAGCTATCGCTATCAAGATGGGTTGCACAAAGGCTGCCGACGCCGCTGCCGCTATCGGTATCGGTCTTCAGAGCTTCTGCATTCCCGGTTCTGTTGCCGAGAACCGTAAGGTTGGTCTTGGCCACGGCAACCTCGGCAAGAGACTTCTCTCCGAGGAGACGGAGTGCTTTGCATTCCTTGCAGGTCACGAGTCATTCGCAGCCGCAGAGGGTGCAATCAAAATCGCTCTTAATGCCAACAAGGTTAGAGTTAAACCACTTCGTGTTATCCTTAATGGTCTTGGCAAGGACGCAGCTATGATCATCTCCAGAATCAACGGCTTCACTTATGTTGAAACAGAGTTCGACCCGTACACCGAAGAGGTTAAGGTTGTTTATGAGAAGGCATATTCAAACGGCGCAAGAGCCGATGTTAAGTGCTACGGTGCTGACAATGTTCCCGAAGGTGTTGCAATCATGAAGCTTGAGAATGTCGGTGTTTCTATCACTGGTAACTCGACTAACCCGACTCGTTTCCAGCATCCCGTTGCAGGCACATATAAGAAGTGGTGCATCGAGAACGGCGTTAAATATTTCTCGGTTGCTTCGGGCGGCGGTACAGGCCGTACTCTTCACCCGGACAACATGGCTGCCGGTCCGTCTTCCTACGGTCTTACGGACACAATGGGTCGTATGCATTCCGACGCTCAGTTCGCAGGTTCTTCATCTGTTCCCGCGCATGTTGAGATGATGGGTCTTATCGGTATGGGCAACAACCCGATGGTTGGTGCAACCGTTGCAACAGCTGTTGCAGTTGAAGAGGCAATGAAATAAGAACCTGACGCAAGCGTCAGAACCTTGTTATTTGCGTAATAAGCCTTATAAATCAACACTTTCAGAGCTTCGCTCACTTCGAGCGAGGCTCTTTTTCTGCCTCAAAATCAGCTTTTTTGTAATCAAGAAAAGTCACTTATTTTGCAACAAGAAAATAGTTGAATTTTAATACAGTAGTGATATAATATGCTTAAATAGGATCTTGAGAGCTAATTGGATGAAAATGTTTTTAAAATTTTTCAGCGTTCTTCTGTATGCAGTGATGCTTTTATCGTTTGCGCATATTCTGAATTGAACCTGTTTTGCAACGGAAGACGACGGGGTTGTATGTTATGAGTCTTCCGAAGCGGACGAATCCAATATTTTTGCGATATTGCATGAACATTTGCCTTAATATTTGTGCGGTATGCCTGAACATTTTATTTGACATAACGGAAAATTTACTGTATTATATTTGTATACGGTGAGAGGGGGTGTTGCTGTGTTTGACAGCGTGGGCTTCGACCTTGACGGAACCCTGTGGAGCTCGATGAATTGTATAACCGCCGCATGGCAAAAGGTTGCCGAGGGATACGGGATTCCCCTGCCGACCGACGAGCAGATTCGCTCGGTTATGGGTCTTAATAAAATCGACCTGATGAACAAGCTGTTTCCCGATTTGGATAAAGCTTTGGCAAAGCGATTCTTCGACGACGCAACGATTGCCTGCGTCGGCGAATTGAGGGAGCACGGCGGAATTCTTTACGACGGGGTGGAGGAAACACTCGCCGAGTTGAGCAGGCACTTCAAGCTTTATATCGTAAGCAACTGTCAGGAAAGCTACATGGACGCTTTTCTCTCCTATCACAAGCTCGAAAAATATTTCTGCGACGCTGTTTTTGAAGATCCGGAAACTCTTTCAAAGGGTGAGAATATTAAAAAAGTGATTGCAAAGCACGGTTTTAAAAATTCGCTGTATATCGGCGATACTCAGGGGGACAGAAATGCCGCATTGCTTGCCGGGATTCCCTTCGGCTTTGCTGCTTACGGCTTCGGCACGGTTGACGGGTACGACTATAAATTTGATTCATTCAAGGATATTTTATCGCAAATCTTCATTACATTAGGAGGGTAAAACATCATGA
>CAVJIV010000039.1:0-7854 GCA_963649715.1 bacterium
ATTAAAGTCTTTAATTGAGAAAAAAGATATCTCACATTATCTTAATGAAAAAAATAAGGGTAAATTTATTTTATTTATTTGTTGACAAGTGTAAGTTTTTTTGGTAAAATATCCCTTGTTGAATAAATGCGATGCGCAAATTGCCTAAGCGTCGCTCAACATGACATATTTCAATCCGTCTCCCTGCTTCAAAGACGAATTGAAAATAAATACACGGAGAGTTGTCCGAGTGGTCGAAGGTGCAGCACTCGAAATGCTGTGTACGTAATGTACCTAGGGTTCGAATCCCTAACTCTCCGCCATAAAACCCTTGAAAGCTCAGTGTTTTCAAGGGTTCTTTTTATTCAGTGAAAATTCTTCGGCTTCGATTTTTTGGTCATTCCCGAAAGCGAAGTGCCGGAGTTCAAAAAACTGCTTGTGAAGTATTATGAAGGCGAAGGTCCCTCTGTTATTGCGGGCTTTATGAAAGAACGCTGTTGGAAAACAATAGGGCACTAAGCGTCATTTATTGGGGAATAAATTTAGATGTGAATTGCGAATTTGTTTCCCAAAGTTATATCTGTGGTAAGTACGAAAACACGCCTCAATTGCATACGGAGGTTTATATGAGAATAACGGAAATTGAAATTCAAAATTACAAGTCGATAAAAGAACCGGTTGAAATAAACCTTTATGACGGGTTGCCGACCGTTCTGATCGGCAAGAACGGAAGCGGAAAACCAATATTTTGGAAGTGCTGAGCGCCATTGCGGAGGCAAACGGTAATCACTTCGGACTGCGTAAAGAACTGATGCTGAGTTATAGAGTGCATATCCACCTTGAAAAGTAAGATGCCGAGAGACTTTTCCCCGGCAAAAGCATTGACGAAAAATGCGAATTTGCTGCCTGTTCGGATATATTCCCGATTATTATCGGTTGGGCGATTTAGAAAGACTTTGCTTCAATCTTAGGTTTGTAAAACCCGATTTCGCCTGTGAGAAAAAGCGGGCGGTGTATGCGTATTACGATACAACTCCCGGCGGAAAACTTACGCAAAAACTCTGAAAAGAGATTGAAAGAAGCACTACGAAAGACAGACCGTTTTACGAGAATGAATACATCTTCTGCACCGTAAACCGTGTGCCCGATAGTTTTTGGACTTTGAGCACCAATTATGACAATGTTCATATCGTCAAGCTTTCTTCTCTTTTTGCTACATATAACAAAGAATATAACCGCCGTATGCACCCACGATTTGTGCCGTCATTTGTGCGGTAAATGCATCAATCTTAGAACAAACTTCATTGACATAGAGTATAACATTAGATATAATATTATATAGAAATATGGTTATATTTAAGAGGTGGCATTGTTTTAACGATAATCTCGGAGGTGCGATATGGCACTTGAAAATAAATTAGGTCTTACAAATTCTGCCGATCTTGCCCGTGAAGAAGAACGCATCAGTAAGAAAAAGGCTCTTGAACTCTTTGAGAGCGGTATGCTCGATAAATTAGAGGCGGGAAAATTCTCTGCACTCAAAACAATTCACAAATATCTATTCGATGAAATCTACGACTTTGCCGGAGAACTCAGAACCGTAAACATTTCCAAAGGCAACTTCCGTTTTGCGCCGCTGATGTATCTTGAAGCGGCACTTGCCAACATTGATAAAATGCCACAGTCAAACTTTGACGAGATAGTAGAAAAATATATTGAGATGAACATCGCCCATCCGTTCCGTGATGGCAACGGACGAAGCACACGCATTTGGCTCGACCACATTTTCAAAACCGAACTTCACAAGGTCGTTGATTGGAGCCGGGTTGATAAAGAGGATTATCTTCTCGCAATGGAGCGCAGTCCGATAAAAGATATTGAAATTAAAGTGTTGCTAAAAGGTGCACTTTCAGACGAAATAAACAGCCGAGAGGTCTATATGAAAGGTATCGACCACAGCTACTACTACGAGGGTTACACAGCCTTCAAAACGGAAGATTTAAGCAAGGAATGAGGTGCAAATATGCCGGATAAGAATTGGCAATTTGAACTTGAAGAATATATAAAGCAGGGCGAACCCGACAGAGCCGAAAAAAGCGAGGCGTGGCAGACAGCCATTGGCTTGCAGGCAGTTGACGGACTTAATACATCCGAATATTTGCTGGATACCGCAAAGAAGCATATTGAGGGCAAAATCACCATAGATGAAGCGCAGAAACGGATTCACAGCTATTATGAGCAGCGTACCACCCGAACCGAGAAAGAAAACGAAACCAAAGAGGCAGATATCGTTTCGACAAGAATCGCAAAGTTGCTGGGAGAAAAAGCGTTTCAGTTTTCCCCTGCCGAGTGGAGCACCATTCACCGCAGATTGTTTGAGGGCGTATTCGACCACGCCGGACAGATTAGGCAGTATAACATCACAAAGAAAGAATGGGTGCTGAACGGCGATACCGTAATTTATGCGGATTGGAACAGCATTAAGGAAACTTTGGATTATGATTTCGCCACCGAAAAGCAGTTTTCTTATGAGGAACTTTCGGTTGAATCGGCGGTAAAGCACCTTGCAAAATTTGCTTCCGATATCTGGCAGATTCACCCCTTTGGCGAGGGAAATACCCGTGCCACCGCCGTTTTTATGATCAAGTATATGATAACCTTTGGCTTTAGCGTAAATAATGATGCATTCGAGAAAAATTCTTGGTATTTTCGCAATGCGTTGGTTCGTGCAAACTATAACAATATTCAAAAAGGCGTTCATTCCACCACAAAATTTTTGGAGATGTTCTTTTCCAATCTTTTGTTAGATACTCATTACGAGCTTAAAAACAGATATATGCACATTGACTATGCGGACGAACGCAATTCCCAAAGTGTCAATCCTAAAGCTCCAAAGTCTCAATTTGACACTTTGGACTGCACTTTAGAGGAACTGGCGATTTTAGAATTGATTGCAAAAAATCCGACTGTCAAACAACAAGAACTTGTTGAAGCAACCGGAAAATCTCTCAGCACTGTAAAGCGAATTATGAAATCCTTGCAGGATAAAAACTATATCCGCCGTGAAAGCGGCAAACGCTACGGCAAATGGGAAGTTTTGATTTGAGATATAAGAATTGAGGTATTGATTATGAACTTAAAAACATTATCTTCGGAAGGTAAAATTGCATATTTGATTAAACCTATTCTGAAAGTTTTACAAGATGCCGGCGGTCAGCTGGAACGTTCCGAAATCAAAGAACGTATTGCTGATATGGATGACCAAATCGCCGAATATTCTGTGCTCGAAAAGAAATCTAAGCAAACCGGAAATACCTATAAAGAGTTTAATTTTAAATTCAACTTTGCTATTAAGGATTTGTTCTTTAATGAGTTGCTAACATATACATATTTATCCCCTGTTACTTTAACCGAAAAAGGCCTATATCTCGATGTAGACAAACTTGATGTTCAAAAGGAAATCATTGAGCCCTCAAAGAAACATTGGGCGGCACTCACCCAAAACAACAAAAAGAACAAAACCGTTAATGTAATCGACAGTGAGGAAGAATCTCAAGCAGAAGAAAAAATCAAAGATGATTTCAAGGAAAATCTGCTCACCGCTATTGCTAAAATGTCTCCCAAAAAGTTTGAAGCCTTTTCAAGAGCATTATTAAACCGTATGGGCGTTGAGTTTACCGAAAAAGGGGTTCAAATCAGCAATGACGGCGGTATTGATGGCTACGGCTATCACATTGATGCCAACGACTTCAGAACAACAAGAGTAGTCATTCAATGCAAACGATATAATGTTGCTCCAGTATCCGAGCCCGAAATCAATCAGTTCTTAGGTGCTATGAATAAGTATCAAGCCGACTACGGTGTATTTATCACTAACGGCAGGTTCACAAATGCTGCTAAAAATGCTGCAAGAGAAGGTTCACCTATCACCCTGATTGATGGTAATGAATTGGTGAGATTAGTTATTAGATATGAACTCTACATAACACCGGTAAAGACTTATGTGTTGGATGAGTTTTATAATACTGTGTTGTGGTAAACAATATATCGATACTTTATGCATAAAAAGCTTTTGACAACAGCGCACAAATTGTGTTACTCTATGGCTGATCGGCGATTTGCAAAACAAGAGAACAACGAACGGAGGGAAACTATGGTCAACTTTTTACTCGGCAGCTCATATTATCCCGAATGGTGGAACGAAGCAGAATGGGAGAGCGATTTTGCAAAAATGCAAGAGCTTGGATTCAACTGCGTTCGCATGGGAGAATTTGCGTGGAGCTGGTTTGAACCCGAAGAAGGAAAATACAATTTTGAACCGATGAGGCGTGCAATGGATTGCGCATTAAAGCACGGAATCAAGGTTATCCTCGGTACGGTTTCCGCCGTATGTCCGGCATGGCTTTACAAAAAATATCCGTCGGTAAAGGGCGGAAATATTAACGGCGATTATGACTTCGGCGGCCGCAAGGGTCAATGCCTTTCCGACAGGCATTTTCTTGAATATGCAAAGAAAATCACCGAAAAAGAGGCTCAGGCTCTCGGCAATCACCCTGCGCTCATAGGCTGGCAGCTTGACAACGAGCCGGGCTTCCCCTTCCATGATTTTGACAAGGAATGTAACCGTGAATTCAAGGAATATTTGTCGGAAAAATACGGCGACATCGAAAAGCTGAACGACGCATGGTTCACAATGGAATGGTCGAACAAATACAATTCGTTTGACGAAGCGGATATTCCCGTCAATGCCTGCGAGGGCGGTTGGACAATGCAAATTCAGCTCGATTACAGAAAGTTCTTTTCGCGCAATTTTCACCGCCTCTTGAGCATGGAGTCCGAAATTGTCAAAAAGAACTCTCCCGGACGCTTTCTCTATACAAACTGGCCGGGCGCAAACTGGTCTGTCAACTGCTATGAGGGCTGCGATTATCTCGACTTTTCCGCATGGGATAACTATGTTCCTCAGCCGAACGGAGATAATTACAGAATTCAACTCAGAGCGGCAACGGAGCACGCTTTTAACAGACGGCTCGACTCCACAGAACGCAAAAAATTCCTTGTTGCGGAGCAAAAATGCTATACGGATATCAACACCATGCCCGAGGTTATCGCTGCGCAAACATGGCTGAACATCGCATACGGTGCGTTCGGTACAATATATTTTGAGTGGCGTGCTCCACTCGGCGGTGCGGAACAGGGCTACGGTTCGCTCACCGCAGAGGACGCAAATGTCCGAGCAGACACAGCTCCGATCTTCAAAAGGCTCGGTGAGGACATTAAACGCATATATCCCGAAATTGCAAACGCCAAAACCAAGTCGGAAACTGCTCTCATTTATTCATATGAAAACAGCTGGTCAACCCCCGGCTGGGTCGTTGACGGCTTCTATGATGAAGAAATTTTCAATATGTACAGCGGATTTCAAAATGCGCTTAAAGCGAATGTTGACATCTGTTCGATTGACGATGATTTATCCGAATATAAATTGCTGCTTTTGCCAAACTTCAAAATCACGACCGATGCGCAAAAGGAAAAGCTCGAAAATTATGTTCGTAACGGCGGCACGGTTGTTATAAACTCGGAATGCGGCACACTCGACGAATTTGCGAGGACAAGAGTTATGCTCAGACCCGGCCTTTTCGCCGATATGGCGGGTGCGGTCGTCTCGGGCGAGATTACAGCCGATGAATTTAAGAAGCAGACAGGACTTGACTGCCTTGTTGATTTTGGGAATGAAAAACGAGCGGTAACCGCAAGGATTCACAAGCTGACGCTTCAAGGCGCAGAGAAGCTTGCCGATTTTTGCGGTGGGAAGCTTTCGGGTCTGCCTGCTGTAACTGTCAGCAAATACGGCAAAGGAAAATGCATCCTTTACGCCTGCGACGGGAACGACATTCTTTTTTACGAAGCACTCGCCCGAATTGTAAACGGGCAATGCGACATCAATCCCCTTGTTTCGTCGGCGGACGACGGTATTCTGCTTGCTTCAAGAGAAACCGACAAGAGCCGCTATCTTTTCGCGATAAACATGAAAGAAAGCGAGCAATCGCTAACGCTTGATTCCAACGGCGTCGAGCTGTTAAGCGGCAAAAGCGTCTCCGGCAAAATTACGCTGCGTGCATATGAAACCGCCGTTATAAAAAAATAATCCAGCTGCACAAAACCGTGTCTTGCACAGTCGCAAAACACGGTTTTATTTTATATCAATCAGGTCGTTGATTAACGCCGTACAGCCCTCAAGGACATCTTTATAGGTCACTTCAAAATTTCTCGAATACCACGGGTCTGCAACATCTCCGCCACGGGCGGTATAATCCATGAGCTTATGTATTTTTTGGGCAGGGTCGTTGCCGAAGATATACAGCATATTTCTGATGTTTGCCGTATCCATGCCGACGAACAAATCGTACTTGCCGTAATCGTTTTTTTGAAGCTGAACCGCCCTCTTGCCGTCGCAGGAAAGCCCATGCTTCGCAAGCTCCGACCTCGCAGGAGGATAGACGGGATTACCGATGCCGTTCCAAATTTCCTCCGTGCTCGTTGCGGAGGAAGCAATTTCAAATCTATCCTCAATCCCCTGCTTTTTAACAAGGTCTTTCATTATAAATTCCGCCATCGGACTGCGGCAGATATTGCCGTGACAGACGAACATTATTTTAACTTTCGGTAACATCTTTTCACCGCCGTTTGTTTTAAATTTTCATTTGCTCTATTACAATATCATCTCAAATTCGCCCATTGTGCCCTTTTTGAAATAGCTTTCGAGGTCATAGGGCATGTAAATTCCCGTGTCGGTAACAACTCCGCTGACAAGCTCGGGCGGCGTTATGTCAAACGCAGGATAATAGCCCTTTAGCCCGTTTGCTGCGGTCTTTACGCCCATTGCCTGAAGCACAAAATCCGGGTCACGCATCTCGATTTTAACAGTGTCGATCGTCGTGTGGCCCCTGTCCGGCGCACCGGTTACAAAATACGGAATTCCCGTATACTTCGCCGCAATGGCAATCTGATATGTACCGACCTTGTTGACAACATGGCCGTCCATGCAGATAACATCGGCTGCCGAGGTGAACACATCAACCTTTTCTTTCTTCATTACAAATGCGGGCATATTGTCCGTGATAACGGTCGTGTCGAAGCCCATCTCATGGCAAACCGTCGCCGTCAGCCTTGCGCCCTGAAAATAGGGTCTTGTCTCGGGGCAGAAAATTCTGATGTTATTGCCCCTCTCTCTTGCGACCTTGAGCATCATTCCGACTATCGTTTCGCCGAAGCACTGGGTCATGACCGTTCCGTTTTGAGGGAACATATCAACAAGATGCTCTGCGATGAGGTTGATTTTTTTGTAGCGGAGGTTGTTTGCTTCAACGGTGTGCTCAACGATTTTTTCGCTGACATTCTCCCCTGCCGCAAGCGCTTTCCTTGCCGCATCGAGGCAGCCGCCCGTGATAAGCGTCATGCGCTGAACGGTGGTCGGTCGAGCATGTGAAATCGTATATGCTGCCTCTGTGAGATAGTCGATTTGTTCCGCTTCGGGTTTGTCCTTGCATTCGTAAGCGGCAAGTGCCATTCCCATCGCCGCCGCAGTGTACGGTCCTGCACTTTGGGTCACCATGTCCTTTATTGCCTGTGTAACCTCACGATGATTTTTGCAGGTCACAAACTCGATCCTTCTGGGGTAAATTCGGCGGTCAAGAATCCTTACCTCGCCATTTTCGTACCATGCAACATTTTCATATCTCAGCATAAAAGCCAAGTCCTTGTCCATTCTTTCCATTTTTATGGCCATTCCTTTCCGCTGTGCGGAAGGCACAAAAAGGCATGAAAACCTTTTGTCGATACACAGCATTAAGATTTTGTGTTAAAATACTGATT
>CAVJIV010000040.1:0-7253 GCA_963649715.1 bacterium
CAGGCTGGAACATGAACGGCATCGCTGCCATGACAGCACATTAAATCAACAAAACGGCATAAAACCAACACAGCACCCCGAGCCCAACGGCTCGGGGTGCTGTTCTAAATTATTTTAATTTCGTATTGATTTATTTACCAAATATATGTATAATCTAATGGAAAAATATTAAGAGGTGTTTTTTATGTATAGATTTCCTATCGGAGTAATTATTGACAGCTTCAGAGTCGATATAAAGTCGGCGGTGAAAAAGGCTGCCGAAGTCGGCGCAAACGGCATTCAGGTTTATTCGACGAGCGGTGAAATGGCCCCCGAAAACCTTGTCGGACAGAAGAGAGCTGATTTTCGCAATCTCGTAGCCGATAACGGTCTTGTGATTTCCGCTCTTTGCGGCGATCTCGGCGGAGGCGGATTCACTAATCCCGAAAATAATGTTTGGAAGGTTGAAAAATCAAAGAGAATTCTTGATCTTGCAAAGGAGCTTGGAACTGATGTTGTCACAACCCACATCGGAGTTGTTCCCGAAGACGAGAATGCGGAGAGATTCAAAATAATGCAGGAGGCTTGCTTTGAGCTGAGCCGTTATGCAGACAATATCGGCGCACACTTTGCAATTGAAACAGGACCGGAAAGGTCTGCAACCCTTAAAAAGTTCCTTGATTCGCTCGGTTCGACGGGCGTCGGAGTCAATCTTGATCCCGCAAACCTCGTCATGGTTACGGGTGATGATCCGGCAGGAGCTGTGCATAACCTTAAGGATTATATCGTGCACACTCACGCCAAAGACGGCAAGCAGAATTTCTATGTTGACCCGGATATTATCTACGGCATGGTTAAATCTCATATAGTAACGGCGGACAGCTTTATTGAAGTTCCGCTCGGTGAGGGCAGCGTTAACTGGGACGAATATCTCAAGGCTCTTGAGGATATCGGATACAAGGGCTTCCTCACAATCGAGAGAGAGGTCGGAGACGATCCGGAAAAGGATATAAGAAAAGCAGTTGAATTCCTCAACGAAAAAATGGGTGTTTAATATGAAAATTTCTGTCAGCAGCTACAGCTATTCTCAGCTCGGCAACAGTGACTTTGAAAGAATCGACATTGCAAAAAAGATGGGCTTTGAGGGCATTGAGTTTGCCGAAATCAACCACGGCGATAGGGATAAAATAAAATATGCAGCCGAGCTTCGTGACTATGCGGATAAAATGGGCATGGTGATCTCAAATTATGCAATCGGTGCGGATTTTATCAACAAAGATGTTAATGATGAAATCGAAAGGCTGAAAAAAGAGGTAGACATCGCCGAGATTCTCGGGGTAAAGACAATGCGCCACGATGCTACAATAGGTCCCGAGACCGAAAGATTCTCGAAAACGGGATTTGAGAAGTATCTCCCTGTGCTTGCAAAGGGCTGCAAGGCGGTTACCGAGTATGCAAAGACCAAGGGCATAAAGACCTGTGTTGAGAACCACGGCTTTTACTGTCAGCAAAGCGACAGGGTAGAGGCACTTATAAATGCGGTCAATGACGATAATTTCGGCTGGCTCGTTGATATCGGCAATTTCCTTTGTGCGGACGAAACGCCTCTTGAGGCAGTTAAGGTCGGCGTGAAGCATATTATTTATGCTCATGTTAAGGATTTTTACTTTGTTGACAGCAGCGTTCCCGCACCCGACGGATATTTTGACACAAGAGACGGTAACCATCTTTGCGGTTCAATTCTCGGTAACGGAATTGTTCCCGTCAAGGAATGTGTTGAGCTTATAAAAAATTCGGGCTACGACGGCTGGGTCACTCTTGAATATGAGGGACAGGAAACACCGCTTACCGCTGTTCCGAAGGGCTTGAAATATCTTAAAACTTTAATATAAAGGACTTGATTTAAATGAGCGAAAGAAGAATTGAAACTAAGTGCGTGCAGGGAGGCTATACCCCTGGTAACGGCGAACCGAGGCAGATCCCAATCATTCAGAGTACAACTTTTAAATACGATACCAGCGAGGATATGGGCAAGCTCTTTGATCTTGAGGCTGAGGGCTATTTTTATACAAGACTCCAGAATCCGACAAATGACATGGTTGCTAAGAAGATTTGTGAGCTTGAAGGCGGATCTGCCGCAATGCTCACATCTTCGGGTCAGGCGGCTTCGTTCTATGCCGTGTTCAATATTGCAAATTGCGGCGATCATGTTGTTGCTTCCTCGATGATTTACGGCGGAACATACAATCTCTTTGCCGTAACAATGAAAAAAATGGGTATAGATTTTACCTTTGTAGAGCCGGATTGCACCGACGAGGAGCTTGAAGCAGCATTTAAACCGAACACAAAGCTTGTTTTCGGTGAAACTATTGCAAACCCTGCATTGACTGTTTTTGATATCGAAAGATTTGCGAAAGCAGCCCATGCGCACGGTGTTCCGCTTATCGTTGATAATACATTTGCAACGCCGGTTAATTGCCGCCCGTTTGAGTGGGGCGCAGATATCGTCACTCATTCAACAACAAAATACATGGACGGTCACGGCGCGGGAGTCGGCGGCTGTATCGTTGATTCCGGCAAATTTGATTGGATGGCTCATGCCGACAAATTCCCCGGACTTTGCACTCCCGATGACAGCTATCACGGTATCGTTTATGCCGAGCGTTTCGGAACGGGCGGAGCTTTTATCACAAAGGCAACCGCTCAACTCATGCGTGATTTCGGCTCTATCCAGTCGCCGCAGAATGCGTTCATTCTCAATCTCGGACTTGAAAGCCTCCATGTAAGAATGGCAAGACATTGCGAAAATGGACTTGCGGTCGCAAAATACCTTGACTCTCACGACAAGATCGATTGGGTCAACTATCCGTCGCTTGAGGGTAATAAATACTATGAGCTTGCTCAAAAATATCTTCCGAACGGCTCGTGCGGCGTTGTCAGCTTCGGCATAAAGGGCGGCAGGGCCGCAGCGGAGAAGTTTATGAAAAATCTTAAGGTCGCGGCGATCGAAACGCATGTTGCCGACGCAAGAACCTGTTGCTTACACCCGGCGAGCGCAACACACCGCCAGATGAATGACGCAGAGCTTGCTGCCGCCGGAGTTCCGGCGAACCTTGTTCGATTCTCATGCGGACTTGAAAACGCTCAGGATCTTATTGAGGATATTGCGCAGGCTCTTGAGAAAATCTGATTGAAGAGTGATATTTAATGCCGATTAAAATACCGAACGGACTGCCTGCCGTCAAGGTGCTCCACAGCGAGAATATATTTGTAATGACGGAAAAACGGGCGGTTAAGCAGGATATTCGACCGTTGAAGATTCTGCTGCTTAATCTTATGCCCAAGAAAATCGAAACCGAAACTCAGTTTGCGAGGCTGCTCGGAAACACTCCGTTGCAGGTCGAGATGGAAATGATGTATACAACATCGCACAAGTCAAAAAACACCTCGGAGGGTCATCTTCTCGCTTTTTACAAAACCTTTGACGAGATCAAGGATAACAAGTACGACGGAATGATCATTACCGGCGCACCCGTTGAAAATATGGAGTTTGAAGAGGTTGAATACTGGGACGAGCTTTGCATGATTATGGAATGGAGCAAAACCCATGTTACAAGTACTTTTCATATTTGCTGGGGAGCGCAGGCGGGGCTTTACTATCATTTCGGCATTCCTAAAATTCGTCTGCCGGAAAAATATTTCGGCGTATTTCCGCATAAGGTCAATTACAAGCGGTCTATCCTTTTCAGAGGCTTTGACGAAACCTTTATGGTTCCGCAGTCAAGGCATACGACCGTTTTGACCGAGGATATCAAAAAGCATAAGGAACTGAAGATTCTCGCATCCTCTCCGGAAACCGGAGTTTATGCTATTTCTACGAATAACGGTAAACAGATTTTTATTACAGGACATTCCGAATATGACCGTGATACGCTGAAAAACGAGTACATCAGAGATAAAGAAAAAGGTCTTGACATTTCCGTTCCTAAGAATTATTTTCCGAATGACGACCCGACAAAGGAGCCTATCGTTTCGTGGAGAGCGCACGCAAACCTTCTTTTTTCAAACTGGCTGAATTATTTCGTATATCAGACAACTCCGTATGATATAGAAACCATTGAATGAATAATTTTAACCTCTCGGACATATCTTTTAATGATATGTAAATCCGGGAGGTTTTTCTTTTGAATGAAACAGCACGAATTCGTTCGGTCGAGCTCGGCGAATATATCGTTAAAAACAAATCGACGGTGAGAGCGGCGGCAAAGGTGTTCGGAATTTCCAAATCGACCGTACATACCGATGTTACACAAAAATTGGAAGAGGTTGATCCGTGCTTAAGCCGTGAGGTCAGGGAAATACTTGATATTAACAAGGCGCAAAGACATATAAGGGGCGGAATTGCCACAAGAGAAAAATACAAGGGCTGCAAGACGAGGTGATCATATGTGCGGAATTTGCGGACAGGTTTCTTTTACGAGCGATTTGTCAAAATACGAAAGTCAATTTTATAATATGCAAAACAAGCTTTATTCCCGAGGTCCCGACCAACACGGTGAATTTTTTTCAAACGATGCGGTGCTAATGCATCGGCGTTTAGCTGTTGTGGATATTGAAAAAGGGAAGCAGCCTATGACCTATGCCGTTGACGGTGCGGTTTTCACGCTTTGCTACAACGGCGAGCTGTACAATACGGACGAGATAAGAGGTATGCTTGAGAGCAGGGGATACAATTTTTTCGGACATTCGGACACAGAGGTTGTACTGAAGGCTTATGCGGAATTTCGGGAAGGTTGCGTTGAGCTTTTTAACGGCATTTTCGCCTTTGCGGTTTGGGAACATGAGTCAAAAAAGCTATTTGTCGCAAGGGACAGAATGGGAGTTAAGCCGCTTTTTTATTCAATTTGCAAAAGCGGCTTCGTTTTCGCCTCGGAGATAAAAGCCTTGTTTGAACATCCTGAGATTGAACCGATCATGGATATCCGCTCCTTATCGGAAATAATACTTATCGGTCCGGGCAGAACTCCCGGCTGCGGTGTTTTCAGGGATATCTGTGAAATCAGACCTGCACATTATGCGATTTATGACGAAACGGGACTGTCAATTCATCGCTATTGGAATGTTACAGCTCATGAGCATACCGACACATTTGAGCAAACGGTTGAAAAGGTGCGATATCTTGTTACGGATTCAATAAAAAGACAGCTTATTTCCGATGTTCCGCTTTGCACCTTTCTTTCGGGCGGACTTGACTCGAGTCTAATATCCTCTGTAACGAGCGAAGAATTCAGGAAAAGGGGAGAGGTGTTGCATACCTTTTCGGTTGACTATAAGGATAACGATAAATATTTCAAAAAATCAAAATTTCAGCCGAATTCAGACCTTGAATTTATTCGAATCATGGAAAAATATCTCGGCGGAGAGCATCATTGGATCGTTATTGACACCGAGGAGCTTGTCGAGGCTTTGTATTCGGCTGTCGATGCCCGTGACCTGCCGGGAATGGCTGATGTTGACGCATCAATGCTTCTGCTGTGCAAGGCGATAAAGGAATACGGTACTGTTGCACTCTCTGGTGAGTGCGCAGATGAAATCTTTGGCGGCTATCCGTGGTACAGAGATAAAACGATTCGCTCCTCCGAGGGCTTCCCGTGGGCGCAGTCCACGGACTACAGAATGACATTTCTTAAAGATGAATTTGCGCAAAAAATCAACGGCTCGGAATATGTTTATGCCCGATACAAGCTGACGGCCGACAGTGCGCCTCTTTATGAAAATATGAATGATGACGACCTGAAAACAGCGCAGATGATGAGGCTTAATCTTGATTGGTTTATGCAAACGCTGCTTGATCGCAAGGACAGAATGAGCATGTATTCTTCTCTTGAGGTCAGAGTCCCGTTTTGTGACCACAGAATTGTTGAATATCTTTATAATGTGCCGTGGGAGATGAAGGACAGTAACGGCTGCGAAAAGGGACTGCTCCGCGAAGCAATACGGGGCTATTTGCCCGATGAGGTGCTTTGGCGCAGAAAAAGTCCTTACCCGAAAACACATAATCCGAATTATCTTGCCGCCGTTTCGTCACGCTTGCAGGAAATAATCAACGACAGCTCGTCGCCCTTGCTTGATTATATTAAGAAGGATAAGCTCAAGGAGCTGCTGATGGAAAATAAAAGTCAACCGTGGTACGGTCAGCTAATGACAACACCCCAGACGATAGCATATTTTATTCAGTTTGATTATTGGCTGAGAAAATATAATGTTCGTTTTGCTTAAGTCAATACAGCAATATTATCGCAATAAAATTATCGCACCCCGAGCTGCATTGGTTCGGGGCTTTGCTTTTTGGCAATACTTAACTGCGAACGACGAGGTTGATTTTTTTGACAAACATTATATTATTTGGTAAATTGTATATTAAAAATGTCATGTTTTGTCATTATTAAACAAAAACACCAAAAGGACAAAAAAACAGATTGACTTGCAACTTTTGATGTGTTAATATTATAGTTGCTATAAAAAGGCAAGAACTTTAAGGAGGAAAATTGACATGAAAGCAAAAAAAGTGTGCAAAAAAGTGTTGTCTGTCATTATGGCATTAACACTCATGCTCACAACCTTTGTTTGCTTTGATATCGGATCGCTTCTCGGCTCGGCTACCGACACAAGCTCTGCCGTAACGGTTTCCGATAACAATGTGAGCAATGTGTACTTTTATGCTCCGGAGCAGATATATCTTGAGCCGTCTTTGACGGGATATACAGCCCAGGGTAAGTACAAGTATCAGTGGTTTGTTGATTCAACGGTTGATTCTTCGACCAATCTTCAGACCCTCAGAACAGGTGAAAATTCAGCAGGTAATTTTTACTTCTATTATGAGAACGCAAGCCAGGTTTCCATTTCATATAACTATCTCAAGAGCGATATGACTGCGATGACGGCTTACGCAAATACCAGCACAACCAACACAACGGCGGACTATGCTAACGCTAACAGCACAATTAAGCTTGCGGCCTACAGCACTCCTCTGAGAGCTTACGATACGAGCGGCATAACCTCGTATATCTATTACACGGTTGCCGGCAACAAGATCGACACAACGATCACTCGTGACAGTGAGTCCCCGTATCTTCTTGCCGCAACAAAGGGCTACTATATCGAGTGGAAGGCGACATTCGTCGATAAACTCGATGGTCAGACCAAGGTTGCTTATGCTTATACATATGTATACAAGCCGTATATTCAGCCTGTCGGCACAGGTATGTATACGA
>CAVJIV010000041.1:0-5149 GCA_963649715.1 bacterium
AATTGCGGATAGCTTGCGTTGTCATAAATCGTGAGCTGTTTTTCGCTTTTGGCAAGCCAAATAAGAAAATTCGTTGACTCTCCGACATTGTAATCAACATGCGCCATATCACGAATGAACCAGGTCTGTTCGGGGAACATACAGGTCGATGCGTCAAGCTGACGATCTTTGCTGAGGTGGTTATGTCCGTCTGCTTTTGCTTGAACATAACCGTCCGGGAGCGTTTCTCCGAGCTTGGAGCTTGTTGCTCCGCCCGATGCGTAGCTGACATCGATCAGAAAATCATTGTTGCTCGTTGTTGAGGCTTCGGAAACGGGCAGACCCTGCATATTGTACTGCGCCGCAATATAAACCGTCGTGTCCTTTTGAGCGGTGCTGAGTATTTCGTAAGCCTTGCTCTGAACATTGTAATGGTATTCGTCAATGGCGTTTATAAGCTCGGAATCCGCGTCGGCAAGCATGGTGAGCTTTGCTTTTTCATAATTTTCGGCATCGACCAAAGCCCAAAGCCCGGGCATATAGCCGAAAACGGGAATGATAAGCTCCTTGTACATTCGTTCGTTGAGATTTGCAATGATATTGCTGATACAGCCGTCGATCGAAGCGTTGATTTGATACGCTTCAAGAGCATCGTCAATGAACATTATCAGCTCGTCAAGAAAATCGTTCCTTGTAAGCTGAGCTGCCCTGCGAATAAGTCCGTAGGCGTTAACGCTCAGGTCGCCGGAAAACATCGTGCCCATGCAAGATGTGCCCTGAAAAGCGGTTGAGCAGAGAGAAACACTGTCGATGTCGGTGCTGCCGTATTTATAAAGATAGGAGCAAGTGACCGTTCCGCCCATACTGAAAGCCGCAAGCGCAACACGATCGCACTCGGTTTCGGTCTTAACATTCTTGATGAAGCTGTTCAGCTCGTCGGCGTGCTTGAGCGGATCAATCCGCCAGTCGTAGTTGAAGAAATATGTGTTTTCTGCGCCGAAGGCTTCGATTCCGGCCTTAACAACGCCGCCCTCGTCCTTGACCTCGTTCATGAAGCTGTCGGAATAATTACCTGCGCTTAGGGGAAATAAATCAGTTGTAACATTGTATTTTGAACTGCCGTCGGCATTGCAGGAAAGGTCGTCAAAGGCTTCCGCCGCCGCAGGGAAAAGTGCGTCGCCGAGCTTGTCGTAATCGCCGTCTCGGAAGAATTCAACGAGCGGAAGAACCATCCTTGAAGCGAGCTTTACTATTGCCTTTGTCTGAGTGGGGAATACCTTTTCGCCGTCCTTGTAAAGAGGGAAGGTGTTCATACCGCTGACAACGATAAACGCAGTTTTAGGCTCTTTTGCAAATGAGGGTATCAGCGAGCCGAAAATAATAGTAAGGCAGAGGACGATTCCGACAAAGATTTTTACAGATCTTTTCATAATAAATGCGACAGCTCCTAAAAATTATTTTTGATATGTGTTGAGAAAGGCTTTTGTTCTCTCGTTTTTCGGGTTTACGAGAACCTCATCGGGTGTGCCTATCTCGGCGATAACGCCGTTATCCATAAAGATGACCTCGTCCGAAACATCCTTTGCAAAGTTCATTTCGTGGGTGACGATAACCATTGTCATTTTATCCTCGGCAAGCTGACGGATAGTCTTGAGAATTTCACCGGTAAGCTCCGGATCAAGAGCTGAGGTCGGCTCGTCGAAAAAGAGTATCTTCGGATTCATCGCAAGCGCACGGGCGATGGAAACACGCTGTTGCTGACCGCCCGAGAGCTGACAGGGATAAAAATCCAGCTTGTCGGAAAGACCGACCTTGTCGAGAAAATACTTTGCGGTCTTGTCAATCTCTTTGAGCAATTCCTTTTTATTCTGCTTGTAGTCGGGGCTTCTTTTTGCCGCAAGCTTCATTGCGAGAGTGACATTGCCCAGGGCGGTATACTGCGGAAAAAGATTGAACTGCTGAAAAACAAGGCCGATGTTCTGCTTGTTTTTTGCAAGCTCCTTGAGCTGCTTTTTGTCCTTTATATCGCTGTCAAAAACGACCTGATCGTTGACGGTGATCCTGCCCGAGGTGGCAGTTTCAAGTCCGTTGATACAGCGCAGAAGCGTTGTTTTGCCGCTTCCCGAGGAGCCGATTACGGAGAGAACCTTGCCCTCCTCCAATTCAAATGTAATGCCTTTGAGAACCTCGGTTGCGCCGAAATTTTTTGTTAAGTCTTTAACTTCAAGTATTGCCATTTCTCAGCCCTCCTTATATTTTGAAATAGTCAAGCTTCTTTTCAAGCTTGCCGAAAAGAAGGGTGAGAATGCCGCAGAACACGAGGTAATAAACACCGGTGAAGAAAAGCGGCCAGATCTGACCGGAAATTCCGTGAGAGCCTTTGAGAAAGGCTTGTCCAGCCCATATGATTTCCTGCAAGGCAATGATTCTTGCAAGCGAGGTGTCCTTTACGAGAGTGATTATCTCATTAGACATCGGCGGAACTATGCGTTTGATCATCTGGAGGAGAGTGACCTTGAAGAAAATTTCCGATTTTGTCATGCCGAGAACCATTCCGGCTTCCTGCTGTCCGACAGGAACGCCCTCAATGCCGCCACGGTATATTTCGGAAAAATAACATGCATAGTTGAGAATGAATGCGACTGCGGCAGCCGTAAATCTGCCGTCCTCGCCGCCGCCCCAGATCGGAGTGCCGAATACAAGACCGGGCATATAGTAAATGATGAGCATCTGGATCATAAGAGGGGAGCCTCGGAAAATCCAAACGATTATCTTGACAAGTCCGCTCAGCGGCTTGAATTTTGACATTGAGCCGAACGAGATTATCAGACCGAGCGGAAGCGCACCGACAAGCGTCACCAAAAAGAGCTTGAGCGTCTGAAGAAATCCCATATTGAGAGACTCGAAAACTATCGGGAATTGTTCAATAAACTGTGACATAAAAACATCCTTTTGCACCAAAACAGAGAACATTATTCATGTCCTCTGTTTGTGTAGATTTAATTGTTTGATAATTATTTAATGAGTGAAGCCTGAACGCCGTACTGCTCTGCAATCTTCTCCATTGTACCGTCTGCAAGAGAGGTCTTGAAGAACTCATTGAGCTTGGCTGTGAGGTCGCTGCCCTGACGGAAGCCAACGCCGTATTCCTCGGAGTTGAGGTCGATTGTGTATGTAAGCTTAGCGTTTGCCGTGCCCTCGCCTACCATTGCGGCAGCCATGAGCTTGTCGATGATAGCAGCGTCGCATGTGCCCGAAGAAACCTCTGTAAGAGCTGTAGCCTGATCCTTGACCTCGGTGTAATTGAAGCCGTTCTCTTCTGCCATATCCTTACCTGCCGAGCCTGCTTCAACAGCAAAGTTGAGCGACTTGCAAGCCTCAACGCTGTTGTACTTGGAAGCAACATCCTTGTTAACAACAACAACCTGAGCGTTGTTGCAATAAGCGTCTGTGCAGGACATTGAAGATGTAACCTCATCTGTGAGCGTCATGCCGTTCCATACGCAGTCGATAGACTTGTTGTTGATTTCCATTACCTTGTTGTCCCAGTCGATTTCAATGAATTCAACTTCAACGCCGAGGCTCTTTGCGAAAGCCTTTGCCATGTCTGCGTCAAATCCGATCCATTCGTTGTCGGCATTTTTGTAGTCCATCGGTTCAAAGTCCGTGATACCTACAACAAGTTTGCCCTTGTCCTGAACATAGGCAAGGTCGCTATTTGATGCCGATGCAGTATTGTCTTCGTCTGTGGTTGTTGTCTTTTCGCCGCAGCCTGCGAAGATGAATGTCATGGCGGCGATAAGAACTGCGAGTGTGATTGCGATGATTTTTTTCATAATGTTTACCTCCAAACTTTATTGTGGTAGCATAGTAACACATTAGCACGCTAAAGTCAAGAGCTTTTTTGAAATTTTTTTAAAAATTTTCAAAACCGTCGATTTGTTGAAAAACGACAGTTTTTGACGGGTATTTTCGTCATATTGCTGCATATCAATAAATCGACGGCTGAACATTATTTTATATTGTATTTTTCCTTGAATTCGGCTATCATCTGAGCTTCCTTCTTTTCGTTCTTGACGGCTTTGACATATTCATAAACGAAGAATCCTGCCAAAAGAAACCAAAGGACGGTGAGCATATACCATACGCCGTTTGAATATATCACATGCTCAACGATCAGCAAGACTATCGAAAACGATCCTGCAAGCACGCCGAGAACCGCAAAAATGATATATAACACCTTTTTGTCGATAATATCCGAAAGCTTTTCCTTTTCCATATCAATACCTCCATCTATCAAAGAGAATAAGCAAGTCCGTATTTGTCGGTTATTTCCGAATCCTTTGTCGTGATTTCTCCGTCACGGTCAACATCGCACGCCTCGTAACAGACGGCCTTCATATTTTCGCTGCTCAGCATTCCGGAAATAACGCAGTTTATTATTACCGAATCCATACCGTCGATTTTTCCGTCGAGGTTCGGATCGCCGAAAAGAATATCGCTGACGGCTACAAGGTTCTCCTTTGCAAGCCGGAGCGAGCTTAACGCTTCGTCAATCTCCGCCTGTGAGTACGATGTATTTACCGTATTGACCGCTTTCAGAAGCTCGTTTTCGTAATTCGAATAGCTTCGGTCTGTATAGAGCGAGCTGTCTTTAATGCGGTTTGTTATCTCCGCCCTGAGCGAGGTGGTGTCGTATCCCGTTACGGTAACATCTGTCCACAAATAATACTTGAATGAATTTTGCCAGCCGTAGCCGTCAATTGCCGAGACTCTTGCTCCGATTCGGAAGCTGACGCTTTCGCCCGTTGCCGGAACAGAGCCTATTATCGACGCTGTGTTTGACGAGGTCAATGTTTGCGCTTCCGGAGTGTATACATATTCGGTCATTGAACCGGCGGAAATCGAACTGCCTGCCGTGAAATTGCCGAGACTTAGGGTATATGCGTTGCCGCGGTCGCTGTTTATTGTTATTGAAGTATCGCCGCCGTTTATAGCTTTCGCCGAGGAGTTGCCAATTCCGATGCTGTGGTGGTGATTTCTTCCCCATGTCGAGAACTCAGCACTGACTATTCCGCCAAGCTCGCTGAGATTATCGTAAAGATATCTGTCAACATAGTAATGCGCCGACGGAGCTTGATCGTTTTGATATGTCCTGCACCACATATGG
>CAVJIV010000042.1:0-4872 GCA_963649715.1 bacterium
AGGTGGTTAATATGAAAAATTACAGTATTTCTATGAAAGTGATTGCGGTTATTCTGACGGTTATAATGATTGTTGGAGTTCTTCCGATGACGGTTTTTGCGGAAGAGTTTAACGAAACTCAGCTTATGAAAACGGTTGAGATTGAGTCTGATAAAAAAGAAAAGTCGCCGATTGTCGGTGAAGTGATTGACAAACGAGACGAAAACACAAAGGTTTTTGAGAGAAGAGACGGTTCCTACACGGCAGTCATTACTTCTGAGTCTATTCATTACGAGGACAACGGCGAGTGGAAGGAAATCGACAATACTCTTGTCAAGACAAATAATAAGATTACGAACAAGGAAAACAGCTTTTCGGTTGATCTTCCGACTTCGATCGATTCAAACAGTACGGTTTCCGTTGCCGACGGAGACAGCACATTGTCTTTTTCAATGAACAATATCGGTACATCCGCTGCCGTTATAGATAATTCAGCGGTTGAGGAAACTCCAGAACTTTTGCAGTCGATAAATACCGGCTCGGCTGTTGAATATAAGAATATAGCGGACAATACAAATCTGAAATATGAATTGAATTCGGATGCTCTTAAAGAAAGTATTATTTTAAATTCAAAGCCGACTGCGGCAAAGGAATATTCGTATACGGTATCCTCATCGGGATCAATGACGCTTAATTCTGACGGAAGCGTAAACGTTTATGATAATTCCGAGGTTAAGTTTATTATCAGTGCACCGTATATGTTTGATGCCGAAAACAACACCTCGTATGATGTTAGCGTATCTCTTACGGAAAACAGCGACAGCACATATACATTGAAATATGTGCCGAACAGTGAATGGCTTTTATCAAAGGATCGTGTTTATCCCGTAACAATTGATCCAACCGTCAAGGTCAATCAGCAGAGGAAGATGGTTACTGCTCAGGTCGGCACGTGCAGTGCGTCCGAAGATGCCGGAACGAGATATTATTATCTTCAAAAGAATTCCGAAAACAGCACGGAGCTGTATATGAGATTGACGGACGATTTCCTCTCTAACTTAGGCATAAACTATATTATTACAGGTGCCGAAGTCTCGCTGAACTGTATCGCTTTAGGTGATGATGACATTATCTCGGTTCACGAAATCAGTGCACCGTGGGACGCAGCAACAACCGAGGTTGTTTCAAAAGTTCCGGCAGTTCTTGATTTCAATGTTATTCGTGGTGGCGCATCGACACAAAGGTATGTTTGGGATATAACAGACTTGGCTAACAAGTGGTCATTGGGCTTAAAGACAAATTATGGAATTGTTTTCACCCCGTATAAAGATTCATCGTGCAATACTCAGATTTTTAATGAGACTTCACTGAATTATACGGTGCACAGACCTTGGGTCGAAATTGATTATGTCGAGCCAAATCGTTTTACGGACGATGATGTGGAGAGTTTTGATGCAGGCCGTGCCGGAACATTGTATTTGAATAAGTACAGCGGTACATATTATGTTGAGCGCAGCGATTTGAGTCTCAACGGTAATGTTATGCCCGTTGAAGCAGGGGCGATATATAACCCCTGGGGTTCTGCGGTTGATACGGGTCTGTACACGGGCGCATATTGGATAAACAGCCACTTTATGAAGATGTTCCCTTGCGGCACTGTTACCTATGACAATGCGCAAAGATCCGCGTTTGTGCTTTTCGATGTCGGCGGAGAAAGAACATATTTCTATGAAGTTGTTTCGTCCGACAGCGAATACGGTGTTATCCCCGAAAACTTCACTTCGTCCTTTGCCGAGGACTATGTATATTATAAATCGGTGATCGGTGACAGCGATAAGTGCCTTTGGGTCAAGAAAGACGATACCGAGCATACAAATTATGCTGAAATGAAAATCGAAACATCGGATTATATTTATTCTGTTGACAGCGCTCAGAGAGTGTGTGCAATCTCGAGTAAAAAAGGCGAAGGTACAACGAATATATCGTTCAAGGGACCGAGTTCATCAACAATTTCAGCAATTACCGACGGTATGGGTCGAAAATACGATTGGCAGACAGGCTATGATACAAACGGGAAGCCGCTTGCCGATAAGCTTGTAGTTAAGTCGAGCGATGGCGCATTGATATCCGTTAATACCAAGAATGGAGCGGTCAATGTAGGTGTTGACTATGATTATACACTTACCGATTCGGGAGTAAGACAGCTTACCAAGATCACTTATCCCGACGGTGAGGAGGTACATTACGAATATAATTCCGATAATATGCTGACAAAGATGACCAATGTTGATGGCTCATATGTACATATCAATTACCGAAAGGGCAGGGTCGTTGGAGTTGGAAACTATACAAGTGACGGAAAAAGAATTTATGGAATCAGTATAAAATATGATTCAGTTCACCAGCGTAGATTTACATACAACGGATTTGAGTATGATTCATCATTTGTAGTTCTTCAGCAGTATGACCGTGAAATGAAGAAGACATCAAGTGTTGACAATAGAGGAAATTTCTCTTATACTGAATATGACAGTAACGGAGATGTTGTTTCTTATTCCACAAACGAGGATAATGCTACAAATCTCATCACGAACGGTGATTTTTCATCGGCTGACGGCTGGGAAATGGTGCCGGCAGGTAAGAGTACGATTACCGATCAATTATATAGCTATGCCGACTCCTCTTTTGAAAATCTCGGCGAGGGAATGTGCTATGTCCGTTCAAAGATAAACACGAATTACAGAGTTTATCGCAGTCTCCCGACGCTTGAAGCCAATGCCGACGGCGAGGTTTATACCTTGTCCGGGTGGGCGAGAAACGATTCTTATACCTCTACGGGTAGCTATATCCATAACTATACTCACATGAACAGAACCTTTGCGGTAGCGATTCTCGACAGCAACGGTGAAATTATCGCCAAGAGCGATTTCAGCCCGTATGTCAGATCGGATTGGCAGTTTACGGCTATTTCTTTCAAGCTTAAAGAATCCGTTGAAAATGCCAAGGTTGCGGTGATTCTTGATAATCAGGTCCATTTCGCAATGTTTGACGATTTGCGATTGGTTAAATCGACCTCGAGCTACTGCGTTGAGGAAGAAGAGGAAACTCTCGATACTTCTTCGGTTACGGAGAATCAGACCGTCACGGTCAACGGAACAACATATCGTCTTGAGCAGTGCGGATGTTCCTGCGCTCAGTGTATGCAGGCGCATACCGTAACAGTTGATTCCGAGGAAACGGAAGTTTACTACAACTGCGCTTGTTTCAAGGATAATGTTGACTGCGATTGCTTCGGCTGCCGACAGGAGAGAAGCAAGAACACAACCAAAAACAGCAACGGCGATTTGCTGACCGATACAATTGCAAACGGCAGTAAGGTAATGACGAATGTGTCGAATACCTATACCGAAAACAGAAATTACCTTGCTTCATCATCGGACGGCGCAGGCAATACGGTATATTACAATTACAATGCGAATACAGGCTTGCTCGATTCTTATTCGCTCACGGCTGCCGACAGTAATCTTATGCAGTATACCTATAATGCGGTCGGCGCACTTGAAAAAGTTACTCAGGCGGTTAGCGGACTTTCTTCGGGCAATACAATGTCTGCCGAGTACATCTATTCGGGCGACAGAATTATGTCAATGTCGCATAGCGGCTCGGTATATACCTTTGAGTACAATACCTTTGGCAACATAACCAATATCAAGGTTGCGGGCAGTGCCGACTCCGAAAATAAGCAGTCGATTGTTTCCTACGGCTACGATTCAAAGCAGAGGAATAACAAAATAACATACGGCAACGGCACTGTTATTTCCTATTCCTACAATGACGACGGAAATATCTCGGAGATTTCGTACAGCACGGGTCAGAAATATACCTATACCTATAACGAGGATAAAGCCCTCACTGCGTCATACGATTATTCAAGTATGCTTGCTTCAATTTATGAGGACGGCAGAGTTTCTGCGATGAGGCTGTTCACCGTTGAGGATTCTCAGCCCGTGCTCGGAGAGACGGTATATTCCTATTCGGTGAACGACGACGGAGAGGAAACTGTCACAACCTTCGGCAGAGCATACACACAGCATAATTCTGCGAAGGAATATATTCCAAGCACGGATTCGATTAAAACAACAAGCTCTCTCTCGTGGAACGGATGGACGGTTGTGAACGCCGAGAGCGAAAGCGACTTTTTCGGCAGAACAACGGGAAAGCGGTTCAACTTCAATTTCAGCGAAGACGATCACCCGTATTTCGGAACGGAATATACCTATGCCGATACCGAAACAACGGCAACGAACAAGATCAGCCGAGTTAAAAACACGCTCAACGGCGCAGTGAAATCCGATTACAGCTATACATACGACAACAGGGGAAATATCCTCACCGTCAGCAAGTCGGGCGTGCTGTTTCAGCAGTATGTCTATGACGAGGCAAGCCAGGTCAAGGCGGAATATAACTATGCCGAGCACACGGCAATGACCTATGTTTACGATGCGAACGGAAACATTGTTTCCAAAACACCGTACACAAATGTCACAAGCTCCGACCTTTCGACCGCAACTCAAGGTACGGCTATCGTATACGGTTACGGCGACGGTAACTGGTCTGATAAGCTGACGGCATATGACGGACAAACGATAAGCTATGACGCAAGCGGAAACCCGACTTCGTACAAGGGTGCAACGATCACATGGAACGGCAGACTTATGACATCGTACACCAAGGACGGCCGCCGCTATGAGTATTCGTACAACTCGGACGGAATGAGAACCGTCAAGAGAGTGTATGAGAATGACGAGCTTGTCTACACATATACCTACATTTGGGACGGCGATGTTCTTCTCGCCGGCAGAATGGAAGTTACGGATGCCGACGAACCCATTA
>CAVJIV010000043.1:0-4797 GCA_963649715.1 bacterium
ACAATCAGGATAGCGGCGACAGAATCACTAATGTCAGTGTTATTCCTATCGAAGTTAATCAATTTAACAAAAAAACTCTCCGTACTGCCGTGCGTAATGCGCAAATGAACTTTGCAAAGCTCGGAATTTATAACAGCAGCACGATGTCGAGTTACTATTACTCGGGCACGGCATATAATACTTTTGTTTCAAATTATAAGGCGGCTTGCGCAGCGTTGACAAAGGTTGACGGTACATATGGCAGCTATTCAAGCCAAACCGAAATCGACAAACTCGCAAACGCACTCAACGACAGTCTTGCAGCTGCAACCGGCACAGCCCGTGAATACAACCTCGGCCTTGAAAGGCTGGACAACGGTCAGTACAAGATTGTCACAATCAGCGGCGCAGAGCAGTATTCAAAGACTTACAATGCCCGTGACAATGTATCTTTCACTCCCGACGCCTATGCGGGATATACCTATGCCGGCAAAATCGAGCTTACAAATGTGACAATAGATCCGTCAAGCTATTATAATAAAACGCTTGCTTCGCTGCCGACCTTCTTCTCGGCAAGCAATTTGTACAGCAGCCAAATGAGCATATCCGGCACGACAGCTACCATTGCAGCGACTACAACAAAGACAACGACAGTTCCGAAATTTGACGGCAACAAAACGACATATGAATGGGTTGCCGCAGTTAATGACACCTCGCTGACGATGGTGAATTTCTATGTTGCTAATCAGCATACGCTTACTTTCAATGGCAACGGCGGAACTCCCAACACAAATGTAACTGTAACATGTGATTCTTCAAATTATGATGATGTCAGTCGGCTTAATCCGTCACGCACGGGCTACACCTTTGCAGGCTGGTACACGGCGGCAGAGGGCGGAACGCAGGTATACGGCGCAGACGGATTTTGCATTCCCGGAACAAAATACTGGGATAGCAACAAAAAATGGTGCTATGACGGTGATCTTACCGTTTATGCCCATTGGACGCCGTATTTCGATCTCAACTGGTATTTCAATGATTCGTTTACCGGAACGGGCGATTTAAACAAAGCAAAGGCAACCGTATATGTAAACGGAACGGCGATTGCGACCGATGTAAACGATTTTTGGCAGCCGGTTACACCCGGTTCAACGGTCAAGGTCGTTGTCACCGCAGACAGCAATTGGCAGCTGTCCGATCCGTCCTCCGGTACATATGAATTTACCATGCCGTCAACATCTTATTCGTTTACTCCGAAGCTTTATTCGAAATATAAAGTAGTGTTCAACGGCAACGGTAACACGGGCGGTTCAACGGCAATGCAGGACTTCGTTTGGGGCACTGCGCAGAACCTTAATGCAAACGGATTCACCAAGACCGGCTATAGCTTTGCCGGTTGGGCAACCTCCGCAGACGGTGCGGTCGTATATAGCGACAAAGCAAGCGTAAACAAGCTCACCGATACTGCCGGTGGTACGGTTGATCTCTATGCGAAGTGGAATCTCAAAGATATAACGCTCCACTACAACGGAAACAATAACACGGGCGGAACAATACCCGGTGACAGCACTTTCAAATACGGTGCAAGTGTAACGACTGCGTCAGCACCGACAAGGGGCTACACGGTATCGTATAACGCCAACGGCGGCAGTGTAACAATAACCGCCGCAAACACAGCCGCAAATTATATATTCAAAGGCTGGCTCAGCGACAAGAATAGCACGACCTACGATGCGGCTCAAGCGTATACCGACAGCTTCGGCGCAACCGAGGGAACGGTAACCCTCACGGCGCAGTGGACGGGCGGAACGGTAACTCTCCCGACACCGACGAAAGCAGGCTACACATTCGGTGGTTGGTATACAAATTCGGCATTGACAAATTCTGCCGGAGCAGCAGGTGCGACATATTCTGCGACATCAAATACGACCCTCTATGCGAAGTGGATACCGAACACAGATACGGTTTACAAGGTAAATGTTTATGTGATGGGCACTGACGGAGCATATCCGACAGCTCCGACAATACATTCGTACAATGGAACAACAGACGCAAGCGTAACAATAAATCCGGCAACATATTATCCCGATACGAGCGGAGAGTTCTCTCTCGACGACGGTAAGAGCAATACTCTCACGGGAACAATAAATGGCGACGGCTCACTTGTACTCGTTGTATATATCAAGAGAGCAAGCCACACTGTATTCTATAATGCGATGGAAAACGGCGGCTCAACAACAGTTCAAAAAGAAACCGTATACTATCAGGGTGCAGTTGATTTCAGCCTGACGGCAAGCAAGGCCAATTGGACATTCATCGGCTGGAACACGGATTCCAACGCTACAACAAAGCAAACCGAACTGACGATGGGCACGAAGGATATTACGCTTTACGCTATCTTCTCGTGCACTCCGAAGGCGAAGTTCTATTACCTCGACGGCACAGCCCGGAAATATACCGAGGTTTCGGCGGCGACGATCTATAATAATGCGACATCTGCAACATTCGCCGTGCCGACTGTTTCGGCTTCGTGTAATCTTAACAGCCTTTTATGGACGCAAAAGGGCTTTACATTGAACACATCATATGCGGCAGGCATAACCTCCGGCAGCATGACCTACGAGGAAACATCGATTTCATCGACAAGCGACATCAAATTCTATATGAATTATTCCGCTGCGGTTAAGCTCACGCATAACGGAAACAACGGTACGCTCACGGGCAGCGATCCGACAGGAACAAGCTATCTCAACGCTTCAAGCGTAAACACTCAGACGGCGGTTTCGCTCAAAACTCAGACCACGGCAGTAAGAGACGGCTATGTATTCCTCGGCTGGAGCGAAAACTCCGGCGCAACAAGCGCAAGCTATGCAGCGGAAGAAACCCTTTCGATCAAGACGAACAAAACGCTGTATGCGATTTGGTTCGACCTCAAGGATGCGGAAAATAAATCCGACAAATATGACAGCGAATATAAGAATAAGCAGGTTACTACGCCGATCGTTAAGGGAGTTAAGGTTAAGGCGGACGGCGAATTTGAAACGCTGAAGGAAGGCGTTGTTACAACATACAACGCTGCGCAGTATGACGCTTACAAGAAAGCCGTTGAAGCATATAATGATGCAAAAGAAGCTTTCATTGCAAACAAAACGACCGTCAATAACGCTACTCTGCTTGAAAAGGCAAAAGCTTTAGTCGATACGGTGTACCCGACGATGAATGACCTCGTGGACAAGTATTTCAAGGACACAAGCGGAGCAAACAGCGGAAACTTCTTTATCGAGTACGAAAGCGGCGTGACCGAAAAGCCTGTTACAGAGGGTCAACATTCGCTCAAGGAAATGAACCTCAACCATTACCAGATGACAGTACTTGAAAATGCGTCAACAGCAAAGGACGACGGCGCAAAATGCACAACCGTTTTGCAGCAGGCAGACCTGAACACCGCCGTTGAAAATATGGCAAAGGCTTTTGCTTCGGTCAGCGAAGTCACCACCATGCCGGCATATAAGGTGTATGAGAATGCCGACGCAGCAATGGCCGCGAAAGACGCAAACGATAAGAATATTATCACGGAATCGATAACGGCAATGAACTATGTATATGCCGGAAAGGGTAACTATACATACTATTGCTACACGAACAGCACGAATCCGAAGGTTCTGATAACGGTAGACGATATTGCGAGTGCAGGAAGAGTATGCTATCCGACAACCGCAAAGGCAACAGCAGAGCCTGTTCTTTCAGCGAGCACGGAGAAGGCAATCGCTGCAAAGAAAGAAAAGGATAATGACGCAGATGTTTCAATGTACTCGACGGTTAATATATCGGCAGATAATGCAGATAGCAATTATACTAAGTACACCCAAAAAGGAATCGGCGGCGATATCAGCTATTATCAGCAGAAGCAAGTAATAAAGCTCACACCGCTGTTCACGAAAGGAGAAAACGGAACGGTAACATATGAGTTCACCGCAAATGACGACGCACTTACTCCGAATGTTGCAACACAGTCGGCACTGACCTCAGGTATTGGAGACGCAAACAATTGGCAGAGCAATCTTACCGATGATGAGACATACGAAAAGAAGATAACGATAGTAATCAACTACCATTCGGGAGATAAAATGAATGTTACTGCCGAACAGGTAGACCCGGATGTACATCTCAAACAGTATCACCTGTTCAGAACAGCCGGCGGAGCAACAAACTGGGAGCTTCCTAAGAAAACAGGCGAAAAGTACAGCGTAAACGATCCGGTGTACGGACAGACTAACACAGGCTCATTTACCTATACATTTACGCTCGGTTCAGCTAATGTTGAAGAAGCGGCAGTAATAAAAGATACAGATGATTATATTAAATCTACATCTCTCGGATTTGTTGTAAATCCCAAATCAACAACAACCGTTGACAGCACCGGAGTTCAAATTTCATCCGATAATAATTTCACAACGATGGATGAAAGCGAGATGACTGCAAAGCAGAAAGCTTTGAGAACGGTTCAGCAAGCTTTGAAGGGCAAATTCGATACTGCAAAGGTATTCAGCGGAACAATATCCGGCGGAGACGGACTCGGACTTTGGGAGTGGGGCAATAATTGGAGCTATAACTACTATCCAAAGTCGGAAGCATACACATATGTTCATATCATCGACAGATGGGGCAATGTATATGAAGATATCTTCTGGGTCGGCAAGCAGGACGCAAAACCGGTCAGCTCAAGTGAAACATCAAACGGCTATGAAATCCTCGAAGCGGGTGGAAGCGGAATCGATACGCTGAGTCTGAATGCCGCAAGCATGGAGATTCTCACCG
>CAVJIV010000044.1:0-4664 GCA_963649715.1 bacterium
GCATACTCTTTCACTTTTAGTATGGCGTCCTTTGCACTTCTGTGCGGTCTGTAGCCGTAGCTTCCGTCTGAAAACTTTGGCTCATAAATTGGTATTAGCACTTGTGCTATTGCTTGTTGGATAATGCGGTCTATTACCGTTGGTATTCCCAACTTTCTTACTCCGCCGTTATCCTTGGGAATTTCTACTCTTCTTACGGGTGACGGCTTGTATTTGCCGTTCCGTATCAGGTCAAGTAATTCTTCCCTGTGTTCTTTAAGCCAAGGCAGTACTTCGTCAACCGTCATTCCGTCAACTCCGCTTGCTCCCTTATTGGCTTTCACTCGCTTATAGGCTCTGTTCAGATTTTCTCTGTCAAGTACCTTTTCAAGCAAGTCTGCACCGTCCTTTCGGTCAACCTTTCGACTTTCGGTACTGTACGCTTCTGCATACTCTTTGTGTTCCACACTATCCCTTTGCAGACAGCCGCCTTTTCCGGCGTATTCTGTTTTCATCATACCGACCTCCTTTAGTCGCTTACTTGGAACTTATGATTGTTCGGTCCTTTCCGAAAGATTTTTTTCTCTCGGTACTATGACCTCTGCTGACTTCTTGCAGTTCGTTGTTACTACAGTTTTCTCTGCCTGCAAGACCTCCTCGGGTAAGCGTAATCACTTTCGCCTCATATATCTGCTACATTTACACCTTGAAACTCGGGCAGTATCGGACTTTGTTTTGTTTGGCAAACTCGTCCATTTCAAAATGCCTTATATGTAGTTTCTGTTCGTCAGACCGAGGCTTTGCCCGCAGGAACTCTTGTAAGTCCCCACATCCGACTTCTTTCAGACTCCGCCTCACGACGGACGCCCTTGTCTTCGGCTAACAGTTCCTACTGCCAAGTCTGTAGTGGACTTTCACCACCAGGTTATTACGCATGCCGAGCACACCAAAAATCAAAGCTCTCGGATTTTTCCGGGAGCTTTTTTATTATAGCAATACCGCACACTTGTGGTGTACGGTATTGCCTTATTATAAATCTAATTCGCAAAAGGGAATTCGCCATATCCTGCCATGCCAATCTGTCCGTCGGCCCAGCCTTTTTGTCCGTCCATTGTAACCTCAACCCACTGATGTGTATATTGGTTTTCATTGACATGCTTCCACGAATAGCCCATACACTCAAGCAGCATACCTAATGCTCGCGTTGAACCCGCACAGGAATATTCTCCTTTTATAAAAACTCCATATGCGGTTGCGTAATCCTTGCCTTCCATGGTATAGGTTGCTCGACTGCTGTAATCGGCTACTATTTGAGCCGCCTGATATACACGCTCCAAATCATTTGACCCTGTTATTCCTGCCGCAAGCTCCTCCGCAACGGCTCTTGCCTGATTATACTTGCTCTCTGCCGATAGCTCAGTCGTTGTCGGTTTGGTGCTGCCGGTCGTGATTTTTTTCGTTGTTTTATTTTGTGCGGTTGTTTTCGGCTTCTCTTTTGCCGCTTCGGTTGTTTTGTTACTCGCTGTCGTTGTCAACTCTTGCTTTGTTGTCGGTTTCAAGGTTGAAGCTTCGGTTGTTTTTGAGGTTGTTTGACGGAACTCACTTGTCTGTGTTGTCTCCGATACATCAGTAGTATCGGAAATTTTTGTTTTCTGCAAGGTTGATTCCGTGTTTTTGCGATTTTGTCCAAAAACTACAACCGCAACCGTAATTATGACAACGAGCAATGCCGAAAGAACAGCAATATACTGCCTTTTCATTTAACTCCACTTCCCCAATTATTTCATTTTTCTCTTTTATTCTTTCTCTTTGTTTTTATTCTTCTTATCCGAGTCGTCCTCGTCCTCATCTTTTTCCTCGACGGGGAGGATTTCGACCTTGACCTTTTCAATGCGTCGGTTTTCGACCTCAAGAACGGTGAATCTTATGTTTTCAAACATAACCTCGCTGTGCTCGCCCTGCTTCGGGAGATAACCGAGCTGGCTTATGATGTAGCCGGCAATCGTGTCATAATCGCCCTCCGGCAGATCCTTGCCGATTATTTCGTCAAGCTCGTCGATATCCGTCAAGCCGTCGATCGTGAAGGTCGTTTCGTTTATCTTTGAGATTTCCTCTTCTTCGTTATCGTATTCGTCCTGAATATTTCCGACGATCGCCTCAATGATATCCTCAATGGTGACGAGTCCTGCCGTTCCGCCGTATTCGTCAACAACAACAGCCATCTGCGTATGCTTGCTTGTCATTTCCTTGAAGAGATCGCCGCAGCTCTTTGATTCCGGAACATACATCGGAGTACGCATAATTTTTCTCATTGCGTGCTTCGGAAGATCTGTTCCTATATATCTGAGTAAGTCCTTAACATAGATGATACCGATTATATTGTCCGGGTCGTCGTCGAAAACGGGAATTCTCGAATAGCCGGAATCGATCGCAGTTTTGACAACATCCATTATCGGGTCGTTTACATCAACCGCAGTCATATCGGTTCTGTGGGTCATAATATCCCCTGCGTCAAGATCGTCAAACTCGAAGATGTTGTTTATCATTTCCTTTTGAACATCCTCGATAACGCCCTTTTCGCCGCCGACATCAACCATCATTCGGATCTCCTCCTCGGTGAGGATCTCCTCATCGGCATGGGGGTCATATCCCAAAAGCTTTACGACGGCATTGGTCGAAACGGACAGCACCTTGACAAACGGAGCAAAAAGCTTTGAGAAGAAAAGCAGAATTCCGACAACCCGGAATGAGATTTTTTCCGGAGCCTGCATTGCTATCTTCTTCGGCGTAAGCTCGCCGAGAACAAGCGAGAAATACGACATAATGATCGTAATGATAACGATCGAAAGTCCGCTGACTACGCTTGCGCCGAGAGCGTTATAAAACGCCGTGCCTTCAAGAGCCTTGACTATCATGTCCGCAAAGGTTTGCGATGCGCTGGCGGAGGTAAGGAAACCGGCGAGCGTAACTCCGATCTGTATCGTCGAGAGAAACTTGCTTGAATTTTCGGTCAGCTTAACTACCTGCTTTGCTTTCTTGTGGCCGTCCTCGGCCATTTTTTCGATTTTGTTGTCGTTGAGGGATATTACCGCAATTTCACTCATTGCAAAAAATGCATTGACTAAAATAAGTAATAAAAGTAAAATCAGCTTGAGTATAATCCCACCCGGGTCATCCATTGTGGACAAACTCCTTTCTAAATAAAAAATTTTTGTTATTATATCACATAATACACAATTAGTCAACTGTTATGCATTTTGTTCTTGTCAAACCTTGTTTTTTATTATATAATTGTATGCAATCGGGAGGCGATAAAATGTCTGTACCATTAGCTCAACAGCTCCGGCCGCAAGCCCTTGACGAGGTTGTCGGTCAGCAGCATCTCATCGGCAAAAACAAGCCGCTGAGAAATATCATCGAATCGGGCGAGCTGCCGAATATGATTTTCTACGGTCCGTCGGGAGTCGGCAAAACGACCGTCGCCTCTATCATCGCAAAGGCAACGGACAGAAAGCTGTGCAAGCTCAACGGAACGACGGCCGGCACGGCGGATATCAAGGCGATCGTGGCTCAGCTTGACACCTTTGAAGCACCGAACGGCATTTTGCTTTACCTTGACGAGATTCAATATTTCAACAAAAAGCAGCAGCAAACGCTGCTTGAATACATTGAGGTCGGTTCGATAACCCTCATCGCTTCAACAACGGAAAATCCGTATTTTTATGTTTACAACGCCATTCTCAGCCGCTCGACGGTTTTTGAATTCAAGGCGGTTGCGCCTGCCGATATTGTCCCTGCCGTAGAACGGGGTTTCAAATTCCTTGAAGAAAAACGGGGAATGCAATTTGAGATTGCCCCCGACGCGATAAAGCATATTTCATCCGCTTGCGGCGGCGATGTGCGAAAGGCAATGAACTCGGTCGAGCTTTGTGCTCTTTCTACCAAGCCGAATGCAGACGGAATAATCCATATCACGGCGGAAACAGCCCGCTCTCTGACGCAGCGCAGCGCAATGAAATATGACCGTGACGGCGACGAGCACTACGATATTGTTTCCGCTTATCAAAAATCCATGCGAGGCTCCGACCCCGACGCAGCCCTACACTACCTCGGCAGGCTGCTTGACGCAGGGGATCTGCCCTCGGCTTGCCGCAGGCTCATGGTCTGCGCCTGTGAGGATGTCGGGCTTGCTTATCCGATGATAATACCCATCGTAAAATCCGCCGTTGATGCGGCTCTGATGCTCGGCTTGCCCGAGGCGAGGATTCCGCTTGCCGATGCGGTCGTGCTTGTCTGCACATCGCCGAAGTCCAACTCGGCATACATGGGAATCAATTCGGCGATGAGCGATATTAAAAAAGGAAAAAGCGGCCCTATTCCCAGGCAGCTCCAAAACAAACACTGCGACGGCGAGGATAACCCGAACAAGGGTCAGTTCTACATTTATCCGCACGATTACGAAAATCATTGGACATATCAGCAGTACCTCCCCGACGCAATAAAAAACGCAAAATACTACGAATTCGGCGACAACAAAATGGAGCAGACCGCAAAAGCCTACTGGGACAGAATAAAGAAAAATAAATAAAAGTAAAACACCGCACAAGTCAGCTACAGCTTAACCTGTGCGCTGTTGTTTTAAATTTCTATTCCGGCTTCTTTCAGCGAATTTGCAACCTGAACAT
>CAVJIV010000045.1:0-3511 GCA_963649715.1 bacterium
GCACCGTAACCGACTCCAACGGCAACACCGTTCAGGACACCTGCAATGTAACGGTTAAATATTCTTTCGGCCAGTGGCTGATTAAGATTCTCCTCTTTGGCTGGATTTGGTACTAATCGTCGCAAAACAAACAAATAAATCAAAAACGACCGCTCCAATCCCGGGGCGGTCGTTTCATATAGATGTTAGATTTTAGACCTGCCCTACGGTTAAAGTCTCATCAACGCCGGTCTGCAATCTAAAAAAGACATCCCTTTCGGAATGTCTTTTTAAATTATATTCTGATCAATACGCTTTGCCCCAATAGAGCATATGCTTTGCCGGCTTGCCGCAGCAGACGCAGGCGTCGCTCAGCTGCTCCTGCTCGAACGGAATGCAGCGTGATGTGATGCCGATCTCGTCCTTGAGCTTGTCCTCACATTCACGGTCGCCGCACCACATAGCCTTGATGAAGCCCGGCTTGTTGTCTGCAATGTCTTTCAGCTCGGCGTAGTCCCTTGCGGTGAAGGTCATTGCGGCTCTGCGGTCGATCGCTTTCTGATAAAGACCGTCACGGACCGCCTCAAGCAGCTCCGGAATCTTCGCTTCAAGCTCATCGAGCGAAACAAAAATCTTCTCTCCGTTGTCTCTGCGAACAACGACGCAGCGGTTGTTTTCGATGTCCTTCGGGCCGATCTCGAGACGGAGCGGAACGCCCTTCATCTCGTATTCCGCAAACTTCCAGCCTGCGCTGTTGTCGGAATCGTCAAGCTTGACCCTGCAAACGCCCGCAAGCTTGTTCTTAAGCTCGTTAGCCTTTTCAAGAACGCCCTCCTTGTGAGAGGCGATAGGAATAATAACAAGCTGAATCGGAGCGACCGCCGGCGGAAGAACAAGTCCGTTGTCGTCGCCGTGGGTCATGATGATAGCGCCGATGAGGCGTGTCGTTGAGCCCCATGAGGTCTGGAACGGGTGATGAAGCTTGTTGTCCTTGCCCGTGAACTGAATATCGAAAGCCTTCGCAAAGCCGTCGCCGAAATAATGCGATGTGCCGCTCTGGAGAGCCTTGCCGTCGTGCATAAGAGCCTCGATGGTGTATGTATCCTCAGCTCCTGCGAAGCGCTCTTTTTCTGTTTTAACGCCCTTTACGACCGGCATTGCAAGATATTTCTCGCAGAACTCGGCGTAAACATTGAGCATACGGATCGTTTCCTCCTGAGCCTCCTCGGCCGTTGCATGGATCGTGTGACCCTCCTGCCAAAGGAACTCTCTCGTGCGCAGGAATGGGCGAGTCGTCTTCTCCCAACGGACAACGCTGACCCACTGGTTATAGAGCTTCGGGAGATCCCTGTAGGAGTGAACAATGTTTGCGTAATGCTCGCAGAAAAGCGTCTCCGAGGTCGGTCTGACGCAAAGCCTTTCCTCAAGCTTCTCGTTGCCGCCATGGGTTACCCAGGCAACCTCGGGCGCGAAGCCCTCAACATGATCCTTTTCCTTTTCAAGCAGACTTTCCGGAATAAACATCGGCATACAAACATTCTCGTGACCGGTTGCCTTGAACATACCGTCCATAATGCGCTGAATGTTTTCCCAGATCGCATAGCCGTAGGGTCTGATAACCATGCAGCCCTTAACGCTTGTGTATTCGCAAAGCTCGGCCTTTTTTACAACATCCGTGTACCATTTTGCGAAATCCTCGTCCATTGACGTGATTTCCTCAACCATTTTCTTCTGCTGTGCCAATTTGATTACCGCCTTTTAGTTATTATTCGTGATCCTCTATATATTTAACTGCGTCGTCAACGGTTCTGATCTCCTCGATCGCCTCGTCCGGAACCTCGATCTCGAATTCGTCCTCAATGCTCATAACGAGGTCAACGATATCGAGGCTGTCTGCGCCGAGATCGTCAACGATGTCGCTGTCGTGGTGAATGTCGTCCTCGTCAAGCTCGAGCTGCTCGGCAATTATTTTTTGCAGTCTTTCAAATATTGATACTGACATGGAAAAAACTCCTCTAAAAAAATTTTTGTTATTTAGGGCGTTATCGCATAATTGACGCTCACGCCTTGTCCTAAAAGATATTAGTGTTATTTTAGGCTTTTGTCAATAGAATTTTGACAATTATTTGATAAAAAAAGCTGTTTTTTTACTTTTTTCGGATTTTGCAAGGAAAAATATGCATATCGGAAGCCAAAATGAATATTTTATCCGATGTAAAGCTTTTTTACTTTACGACAAGCAAATTTACTTGTCGCTGTGGAAAACTCGGTGGAAAGTGTGGAAAACTTAACGCAAAATCAAAGCAAATGAGCCTGTTTTGTGGAAAACTTGTAAAGACATTGACCTTTACATGTGGAAAACTCAATTTTTACATAATTTCAAACGGCAAATTTTCACGATGAATATTCAATGAATACTGAATATTTTTATCTCTGCGAGTCGATAACCCTTTCGGCGAGCGACTTCAACTCGTCCATGGACGAAAGCTGACCGATCTCCTGCCTGAAAGAGGCTGCACCGCGGATACCCTTGATGTACCATGCGGCGTGCTTTCGAGCCTCACGCATACCGATTTGAACGCCCTTGTATTCGCAGAGCGTAGCGATATGGCGGAGCATGACGCCCATTTTCTCCTCAAGCGTCGGCTCAGTGAAATCAGCTTCGTTGTTAAGATATGCATTTATGCGTTGAAATATCCATGGATTGCCCAAAGCTCCTCTGCCGACCATCAGGAAATCGCAGCCGGTTTCGTCGAGCATTTTTTTTGCGCTCTTTCCGTCAACGATGTCGCCGTTGCCGATAACGGGGATCGAAACGACTCTTTTGACCCTTGCTATCTCGTCGAGCGACACCGGCGGAGCATACATCTGCGCCTTTGTTCTGCCGTGAACCGTGATTGCGTCCGCGCCCGCCGCTTCGATTCGCTTTGCGATTTCAACGGCGTTGACGCTGCTCTCGTCCCAGCCTATTCTTATCTTCGCCGTGACGGGGACGGGAGAAACCTCGACGACCCTTTCAACAATTTTGCCGATAAGCTCCGGCTTCTTGAGCAGAGCCGAACCGCCGCCGTTGCCTGCAATCTTCGGCGCAGGGCAGCCCATGTTTATGTCGATAAAGTCGGGCGAAAACTCCATGGCTTTCAATGCGGCGTTTGCCATGGTTTCGGGATCGTCGCCGAATATCTGTGCGCCGGCAGGTCGCTCCGCCTGCGAGAGGAAGAGCAACTCCTTTGATTTTCTGTCCTGCATCGTCAAGCCCTTGGAGCTTACCATTTCGCTGATGACATATGCCGCCCCGTAGCTCATGCAAAGCTCACGGAATGCCCTGTCCGCAACTCCGGCCATCGGCGCAAGACAGGCGTGACCTTTAATTTCAAGATTTCCGATTTTCATTAAATCACCGGGAATTATTTTACCATATATAATGTATAGTTGTCAAAAGAGATTTTGCTGCACGGACTATTTTTTGTATCTTTCCGGGCTGCGGCAAATGTACGGAAGCTTGTCCCGTAAAATGTATCAATCTCCTCGC